>JAFGOG010000512.1 GCA_016926595.1 Anaerolineae bacterium | reverse complement strand
GTGGACGAGATCATCAGCCGTTACATCCTGCCCGCGAGAGGAGCAGAGTGACACATGGACACGCTCGGTTATACCTTGACGATCACCAGCGGCGTTAGCTGGACCATCGTCTACCTGGCCATCATCTATCGCGGCTTCAAGGACCGGACGTACGGTATGCCGTTCTTCGCCCTGGCCCTGAACATCGCGTGGGAGTTCATCTTTTCCTTCCTCTTTGGCGGTCACATGAGCCTGCAGAAGGTTATCAACATCACCTGGTTCCTCTTTGACGTGGTCATCCTCTACACCTACTTCCGGTATGGGCGCAAAGAGTTCCCTCCAGCGGTCGATCAGAAATGGTTCGTCCCCTGGATCTGGCTGGCCATTGCCGTGGGCTTTGTGACGCAGTATTTCGCTGCGTTGGAGTTTCCCGGTCTGTTCGGACCGACCTATCCGGCGTTTGTCATCAACCTGGTCATGTCGATCTTGTTCATCGCCATGCTGGTCCGCCGCAACGGCGTAGAAGGTCAATCGATGGGCGTCGCCCTTTTCAAGTGGCTGGGCACGGCGGCGCCGACGATCTTGTTCTACGTGAACACAGGCAGCAACCTGGTCCTGGCCTTGGGGGGTTGCGTTTTTGTATTCGATCTGATCTACGCCGCCATGCTCTACGGCAAGTTCCGCGAAGTGGGGCTCCAGCCCTTCATCCGGATGCCTGTCCGGTAGTGGGGAAATGGTCATTCATTTTCTCAACTGCTTCACGTGTAGTGCCCGCGTGCCTTCAGATTGGCGCAGCGGGACGCTCTGCCTGCTGGTCGAGACTGACCAGGGGCCAGTCCTCGTGGATACCGGACCTGGACGCGACGACTATGTCCGCAAGCCGGGCATCGTACGCGCCTTTCAACTCGTCACGCAGGTGCCCCTTGATCCGAAAGAGGCCGCCGTGCACCAGGTCGTGGGGCACGGCTACAGGCCAGAGCAAGTCCGTCACCTGGTGCTCACGCACATGCACTTTGATCACTGCGGGGGCCTGCCCGACTTTCCCCACGCGCGCGTGCACGTCCACCGCCGCGAGTACCAAGCCTTCACCGGCCGTCCGCGTCGCTGGACCAACCTCGCGTACGTGCGCCGCCACATTGCGCACGGCCCCGAGTTCGTGCTGTACGATGACACGGGCGAGCGCTGGTTCGACCTGCCGGCGATTCGCTTGCCATTCAACCCGGAGATGTGGTTGATCCCGTTGTTCGGACACTCGCGTGGCCACTGCGGTGTTGCCATCCAAACCGAAACGGGCTGGCTCTTTCACGTCGGCGATGCGGCGCCGCTGGGGCTGGACGAGTACGTGCCCGAATGGTTCGTCCGGTTCGTGCTGGGGCCACACGCCCCGCGGCTGCGTGCATTCCGGGCTGCCCATCCTGAAGTCCAGATGACGACCGGCCACATGTGGTTGGAGTTCTTTGAAGAGCGCGATGCGGCGAACGAGAGGAAAGCGTGAAACGTCAGTCCTGGAGCAACCTGCTGTGGTTTGTTGTGCCCCTGCTGCTGTCCGGCTGTGGCCAGTTGGACTCGATCCCGTATGAACCACGACAGACGCCCGAGATGTGGCTGGCCGGCCAGCCATTCGTCGAGTTCGGGATCGGCTTACAGCGTTTGATCCTGGTCCAACCCAGCTCGACGGTGGTGGTCTACTTGTTGGGTACGGTAGCCATCGGTGCCGGTCTGTACATCTGGCGGATCAGGAGCGAACATCGATCACGCGCGTGGTGGGGCATTGCGCTGATGCTGTGGGGACTGGGCGCCCTTTTTGCGGGCACGAGCTACCAGGCGTTCAGCTACGAGATCAAGTGTGCAGGCCGCGAGGCATGTGCCTGGACCAGTGGGTGGGAAGTTATCTACCTCATCCTCTCGGCGGCGAGCGTGGACGCGATGGTGGTTGCCGTGTCCTATTCCTGCACGGCCGGCAAATGGCGCAAGGTGTTGCAGCGCTACGCGCTCGTGAACGCGGCGTTGTACATGGTGGTTGTGTTGGTCGGAGCGATTGTGCCTGTCAAGTTCCTGGTCTCCTTCGAGCTGCTGCTCCTCGTCGCCGCGCCGGGCATCCTGATCCTCTTCGCACTCAGTGCCTGGCGGTACCGTCTGCTCAGGAACGCGATGGATCTGGCGTTGTTGGGTACCTGGCTGTGGCTGGGCCTCACGCTGGGCGCATACTTTATCTACCTGATGTCGGGTCTCACGCATGATCTGTGGAGCCGGGGCATCTGGTTTTCGGAGAATGACATCCTGCACATTGGGCTGATCTTGTGGATGATCTACATTGGGCTTGTCGTAGGCAAGCGAGTGGCGGATGCTGCGGATTCCACGTCAGACCGGGAGCGAGCGTGGCGCAAGTGACAGAGTAGACGACCGCGTTTTGCGGTCTGTCTCTGTGTATGGTACAATCCCCGAGATGTTGGATTTATGAACATGCTGCTCTATGTGGTCATTTTCGTCCTTTTGTCGGCGGCCCTGATCTTTTACGGCGCATATCGAAAACGCCGGCAGCTGTGGCGCATTGTACAAACCCATGATCCCGAGCAAATCGAAACGGCTCGAGATCACGTTACGCCGCGGGGCATCCCCTACCTGATCAAGAAATACTGGCGCGAACAAGACTGGGAACGCAAGCGGGCGATTGTCGAACTGTTGCAAGATCAGGCCGACCCTGACCTGCGCAAACTGATGCTCGACTACCTGCGTGCACCGTTGTCACCTGGCGATGAGCAAACCCAACTGGCACAGGCCATCGCCCTGGGCTTTGTCGATGAACGGTACGACCGGTTCATGGCCTACTACAACGACCGTGACTTGCTGGCCCGTGACGTGCGCTCCGTCTTACGAGCACATGGGCTGCGGGCAGAACCACCCATCGAGCCGCCGCCATCTCCACCGCAGTCTCGCCCCCAGGCGGATGTTTCTGCGGCGGTGTCCCCCAACCAGCGTTTGGCCAATGGCATTTGGGCAGGGGACCGGGCCGTTGTCGAACAGGCTTGGGGCGATGGCGCCGATCTGAACATCAAGGTGAGAAGCGGAAACTATCAGGGCTGTTCGGGCTTGATCCTGGCAATCATGTTGGGACGTTACAAGATCGCCCAACTGCTGATCGAGCGAGGGGCCGACGTCAACTTTACCCGCTCCGACTTGCAAGGGAACTTTTATCCTGGACGCGGCCAGACCGCTTTGTGGTGGGCAGCCAATCATGGGCATCTGCCCCTGGCTGAAATGTTGATCGGGCGGGGCGCGATTGTCGACACCCCCGACCATTATGGCGGAACGCCGCTCACGACGGCTGCCAGCTCCGGTCACCTGGAGATGGTCCGTTACCTGGTCTGCCAGGGGGCGGACATTCACGCCAAATTGACCGATATAGGCCATGCCAGCCGCCAGCCCGATGGCCGTAAAGCATTCCACCTGGCAGCGAAAAATGGGCATCTGCCGGTGGTCCAATACCTGATCGAAGCCGGCAACGACCCCGATGAACGCAGCGGGAGTGGCTATACCCCACTGATGCTCGCAGCCCAGGACAATTTCTACGATCTGGCCGAGCTGCTCCTTCAGCACGGCGCGGATGTGAACGCAAGGCATACCGGGCCGGGCGGCTATATTGCTTTGCGCGGCTGGACACCGCTGGTGTTTGCTGTCAGTGGCGGGTTGGTACGGATGACGAGATTACTCATCCGCTCTGGCGCCGACATCCATTACCGCGTGCCGGCCGGGGAACGTTGGGATGGCAAAAAACTCCCTGAACGAGGCATGCTTGACTTTGCGAGGACGAAAGGGAATCGTGGCGAAAGCATCAGAGTACTGCTCAAGGAGAAGGGCCTTCAATAGTCGCATCCGGGGTTGGTGACCGATGGAATCGATGATTCTCAAAGAGATGGACGCTGCCTGGCGGTTGTTGGTCGCCTTTGCCCACCCCGACGACGAGTCTTTTGGGCCGGCGGGGACCATCATCCACTATGCCCGCCAGGGTGTGGCCGTTCACTACGCCTGTGCCACGCGCGGCGAGGCGGGCGACGTCGATCCGGAACTGCTGGCGGGCCATGATTCCCTCGCCGAGCTGCGGACGCGCGAACTGGAGTGCGCCGCAGGCCACCTGGGCCTGGCCGGCTTGCACCTGCTGGGCTACCGCGACTCGGGCATGGAGAATTCACCTCACAACGAGCATCCTGACTCTCTGTTTCAGGCGCCGCTGGAGGAGGTGGCGGGCAGGATCGTAGCCCTCATCCGCCAGATCCGGCCCCAGGTGGTGATCACCTTTGATCCCAGCGGCGGCACCTTTCACCCCGATCACGTCAGGATGCACCAGGCGACGGTGTTAGCCTTTCAGGCGGCGGGCGACCCGGCCCGGTTTTCGTGGCAACTGGATGAGGGGTTGGTCCCCTACCGTCCGCGCAAGCTGTACTATACCGCTTTTCCGCGGCGATTGGTCAAGTTTCTGGTCAAACTCATGCCCCTCTTTGGCCAGGATCCGGCGGCAGTGGGTCGCAACCGGGACATGGATCTGCAGCGCATCGTCGCTGTGGACCAGGTGGTGACGGCCAAGATCCGGATCACCCCCTACCTCGAGGCCAGCCAGCGGGCTGCCCTCTGCCATGCCAGCCAGGCGGTCGGCGGGCAGCACGGTTTTCCCGCCTTGGTGCGCCGGTGGCTCTTCCGCTTCGACAGCTTTACGCGCGCCGTCCCCGTGGTGGAGGATGGCCGATTGGAGTACGATCTGTTCGCCGGGATCGAGGAGGAGTCAAAGCCATGAAAAAACCACCCGTAGTGAGGTCGATGGACGAGGTGACAACAGCGGGCCGGGCGTTCGGCACCCCGGCGGTGGTCAAGAATCATGAATAGGCGCTTACAATCCCTGGCAGAGACCTGGGGGGCAGACTTTTTTGGTGTGGCCGATCTTTCGCTGGCCTACGAATCCATCCGGGATCAAGGCGGGCCAGAAATAGCTGCCTATCCGCGGGCGATATCGGTGGGCATCTCCCTGTTTGATGGCATTGTCGACCAGTTGCCCCGCAGGGCCGAGCGGGCCGTGGCGGTGAACTATCGACATCACGCCTATGACCTGGTCAACCAGCGTCTCGACTTGCTCGTTTCCCGACTGAGCAGCGTGCTCCAGGGTGAAGGGCATCAGGTCTATCCTGTGCCGGCCTCCAAATCGGTGGACGACGAACGGCTCTGTGGGATCTTTTCTCACAAGCTGGCGGCCCACCTGGCCGGCATGGGCTGGATCGGCAAGAGTTGCCTGCTGGTCACACCCCAGCGCGGGCCGCGGGTGCGCTGGGCTACTATCCTCACCACTGCTCCCCTGGAACCTGCTGGTGCGCCGATGGCCGAGAGATGTGGAAACTGCACGCAATGCGTCGATGCCTGCCCCGTGGGTGCTTTCAATGGCGAACCCTTCCGTGCCGGTGAACCGCGTGAGGTTCGCTTCGATGCCCATGCCTGCGATCACTATTTCGACGAGCTTCAGGCCGATGGCAGGGTGGCTGTATGTGGGCTTTGTCTGTACGTCTGTCCTCATGGGCGGAAATAGCTGCCTTGGGGGTTGTGCAAGGTAGTAAAAGTCCCAAGACTGAAGTGAATGTTTTCTAAATGCAGGTTTACATAATTTATAATAGCTAGGTGTCGCACAAGGACGTGCAAGGGGGATTGGCCGACGGGAAGTGGCCGTTTGAGACGCTAAACAGGGCTCCAGAGGGTCAATAAGCCGCATTTTTTCCGTCGTACAAAGTCAAACACCAAGTCTCTTCCAACTCAAGGCAGATCGTCTTGTGGATTGGTCATGGTCAAGAGTGAGGTTGTCAACTGCCGACAAATGCCTGCCCATCTTCTGCATCCAGCACATGGAAAAAGAGGAGAACCTCATCCCCGGCCAGGATGGCTTTGATCTGCCCGAACAGCTCAACATCCTCCCCTCCGACCTGCACATCCACAAGACCTACAGCAACGTCTTCACCAAGACCCCCCTTCTCGACGATCTGCACAAGCTCGGCGTCGACACCGTGATCATCACCGGCTTTTGCGCCGAATACTGCGTCCTGTCCACCTACCGGGGTGCCGTGGACTTTGACCTGACCCCCATCATCCTCCGCGGCTCCCTGGCCAGCAGCGTCCCGGCCAACATCGCCTTTGTCGAAAGCATCAATGATCCCATTTCCTACAGCGCCCTCAAAAAGATCCTGGGGTAACCCGTGCCACCCCACCGCTGTGGCCGGTCTCCGGCCGCGCCACCCCGCCCTATGGCGCGCTATCGTTCGTATACTTTGTGTAATGCGTGGTATCTTCATCTCTGGTAGGAAACTGCGCTGTGACGCTACCTGAGGTTCCATTGGTAGAATCCCGGCGCAAGACGAATTCTCCCTTGCCCATGCCGACCACCTAATGTATAATAATCCTGCTAACGTCGCTTCGCTCCGACAAGTGGACGACATGGCCGGAACACGTGGACGGTTTCATCGGGCCGGGCAACCATGGTCGCCTTTCTTCAGGCCGAGTTGGACGATAGTCGTGAAGGACCGACAGCCTAATGCCCGTTCGGAATCCGCAACAAGTTGCGGAAAGAGGGCCTCACAAGCATTCTGGAGTCCACAGAACAACCAAAGAAGGTTCGGGACTCTACTTGTGAAACATGCTGATGCGAGAAACGTTGAGGGGCGTTCCATGACAAGAGTGGTGATTGTAGACGACCATCCTATCGTCCGCGCCGGAATGCGGACCGTCCTGGATGCCGCAGGAGATGTCCAAGTTGTGGCAGAGGGGGCAAGTGGCGACGATGCCCTGCGCCTGGTGGCACAATACCAGCCCGACGTGTTGGTGTTGGACGTCAATCTGCCTGACCTGAATGGCCTGGAGGTGACCCATCGCCTGCGCAAGCGGGACATACAGACAGCCATCCTCGTCCTGACCGTCCACGACGACAATCAGACCGTGTTGGGGCTTTTGGAGAGCGGGGCTACCGGCTACGTCCTCAAAGATGAGGCGCTGGAGACGCTGGTGAGTGCCGTGCGGGCGGCGGCGCGAGGGGAAACCTGGCTCAGCCCGGCAGTGTCTGGCCCGATCGTGCGCCGCATCCTTGGGCAGCCGCCCTCCCGCCCCCAACCAGACCTTTTGCCCCTCACCTCCCGTGAGACAGAAGTGCTCTGCCTGCTGGCCTTGGGCCTCGACAATGCCGCCATCGCCCAGCGGTTGGTCCTAACCAAGCGCACGGTGCAGAACCACGTCAGCAATATCTATGGCAAGCTGGGCCTGGCTTCCCGTGCGGAGGCAGTGCTGTGGGCCATCAGCCGTGGGTTGGTACCAGTTCCAGCGGAAGAGAATCCTCGCCATGGGACCTGAAACGGAGCGCCCGGTAGAAGCGCGGTGGCTGCGCCCTCACTGGCGTTGGCTCTTTGCGCTGCTGACGGCGATGGTCCCGGCCTTGGTGGTGTACACGCTCTACCATCAAGGGCATGTCGCGATGCTGGGGTTCTACCGCGATGACTCAGCCCCCCCCGTCATCTCCAAGGTGATGGGTGGCAGTTCAGCCGAGCAGGCCGGATTGCAGGTGGGTGATGCCATCCTGGCGGTGGATGGTATCCCTTTCGACGCCGGCTATGACCGGCGGTTGGGGCAGACCTATGAGTTTGAGGTCATGCGGGATGGTCAGCCACTGACTGTCACTGTAACGGCAGGCTCGATGTTGCAGGCGACGCGCTGGCAACTATTCAGCGCCGTTCTGGTCGCCCTGACCTTTTGGGCCACCGGCACGCTGCTGCTCTGGCGGCGCTTCCAGCAGAAGCACGTCCGGCTCCTTTTCCTACTGTTTCAGGCGGCGGCCATTCCCTTGCTGCCCGGCTTGGCCTATCCGCGCTTCTCATTGCCCCCGCGTTGGATGGTTTTCCTGGAGTTTGGTAGTTTTTACCTGGCGGTTACCCTTTTCTTGCACTTCCATCTCACCTTCCCTGTCGAGTTGGGCACAACCCGCCGGCGCCGTCAGGTGTTGAGCCTGCTCTACGGGCTGGCGCTGGCAGTCACCGTCGATGGGCTGTCGCGTGCTGCCCCCTGGACGAGCGCAACTGCCTTCTACGTTGTGCTGGTGAGTTGCATCGCTCTGGGCATGGTTGTCTATGTCTACGCGCGCCGGGCAACACCCGATGGCCGCCGCCGCTTGCGTGTCGTCGTGGCTGGCACCTTCCTGGGCTTGACGCCACCACTCCTGGGGTACGTGCTGCCGACCCTCGTCATGGGCTACACGCCGGACGTACCACGCTGGCTGGTAAGCCTGTTCCTGGCCGTCATCCCCTTGAGCTATTTGTATGCCACCGTTCGCCACAATCTGTTCGGCATGGACCGCTTGCTCAATCGGACGTTGGTCTATGTCATCCTCTCACTGGGCATTTTCCTTCTCTGCTTGGGTCCCTG
This sequence comes from Anaerolineae bacterium, assembly GCA_016926595.1. The sequence goes on along the minus strand of JAFGOG010000512.1, from coordinate 7,778 downwards.
CCTGGCTGCCCGGCGCTATCTTTTCGACGAAGGGCTGTTCCCGGCGATGGTCGTTGCCGGGATGGTGCTGGTCGCAGGGCTGACCTTTGATCGGGCGCGGACCTGGGTGCAGCGACTGATAGACCACCTTTTTTACGGCGGTTGGTACGACTACCCCGGCGTAGTCGAGACGGTGTGTGACATCCTGGCCCGTACTCTCGAACGAGAACAACTGGTCGAGGTGCTGACCCGCCAGGTACCCAGCCTGATGCAGCTCCAACCCGGCCACCTGTGGGTGGGAGACCAAGATCAACGTACCAACCTCCAACTTCCAACCTCCAACCCCCAATTCCCTCTCACTTTCGAAGACCAGGTGCACGGTATGTGGACGGTGGGACCCCGGCATGATGGGGAGGATTTTTCCGCCTCCGACCGGCGCATTCTCCACACCCTGGCTCGTCAGGCCGAGACCACATTGAGTAATGTGCTCCTGGTGGAAAGGCTGCGCCGTCAACTGGACGAGATCCGCGAGATGCAGCACCGACTGCTCCGCTCCCGCGAGGAGGAGCGTGCCCGGCTGGCCCGTGATCTGCACGATGGCCCGATCCAGACTCTGGTGGGGTTGAATCTGCAACTGGGGTTATTGCTGGCCGAATGGAGCCAGGTGCGAGGCCATACTACGCCAGCGGGAGAGGTGATGACGGCAATGCGTGCCGAGGTTCGGGGGCTGCTCTCTGAGCTGCGACAGGTATGTGCTGAGTTGCGACCGCCGATGCTGGACACCTTCGGCCTGGGGGCCGCGCTCCGCGCCCTGGCCGAAGAGTGGTCGGCCCAGCACGGCGTCGCCGCCCGCCTCGACCTACCATCCGATGTTGAGCTGCGTTCCCTGCCGGAGGATGTGGCTGTCAACTTTTACCGAGTGGCGCAGGAGGCGCTGGCTAACATCGCCCGCCACGCATCAGCTCAACAAGCGACCATCCGCTTGATCTGGCAGGCAACTCGCCTGACGTTGGTCGTCCACGACGACGGGCAGGGGTTTATCGTGCCGGCCGCCGTTCGCGACCTGGCCAGCCAGGGGCATTTCGGCCTGGCGGGCATGCAGGAGCGGGCAAACCTTGTCAGCGGTGACTGGACGCTGGAATCATCTCCCGGCTGGGGGACGACGGTACGTCTCGTCTGGCAAGAGCAAGCAGCAAGAAGCAAAGAGCAAGACTGATCCACACAGACGGTACGCCGGTACCGGCTTCCTCTCGAAAAGTCGGTACCTGAGTACGGGCTTTTCCGCCCCCAAACAGTACTCCAAGCCGATGACAAACACACCGGGCTATGGTATCATGGTCCAGGTGGTATCTGTCGAACCCTTCATTGCCCAAACCGCAATACCCACCGTCCATTTCCACTGTCCAATCTTGAGCCTATTGGGACGGAGAGTGCCATGACCCGTGTCCTGATCGTGGATGACCAACTGGACTTTCGCCGCCACCTCAGCCGGCTGCTAGCCTGTGCCGGGCTGACCGTCGTGGGCGAGGCCGGAGACATTCTCGAAGCTGAGTCGTTAGTTCAAAGCCTGCAGCCTGACCTGGCTGTGGTGGACGTGATGTTGCCAGGCATCAGCGGTGTGGAGGGCACTCCTCGCCTCAAAGCTGTGGCGCCAGCCCTGCGCGTAATCCTGATCAGCGCCCATCGCAATCAGGCCCATCTCTTTTGCGTTGCAGGGGAGCAGGCGGGCGCCGAGGCGTACGTTGCCAAGGATGACCTGGATTTGGAATTGGCGCGGACGTGGAGAGAAGAAGGAGGTGAAGTCGATAGAAAAAGACTGTAATAGCCATGCCGGAAGCCGGCAAATCCCGAAAACCCGTGTGAGTAAGCGATGAGCGATAGACACGCGGCAGCTGCTTTGATCTGTCGCACCCCTAAGCCAAGCGGAAAGGAGACTATGATGAAAAGGCAGCGAATGGTAAGTGTATTGATCCTGGGGCTATTGCTGGTCATGGCTGTGGGCCTGGGCCAGGCCCAGGGGCCGGAATCGGCAAACAGCATCCAGGGCATCCCTGTGGATACAGGCTTTACCTACCAGGGAAAACTGGAGAAGAATGACATCCCGGTCGACGCTCTCTGCAGCTTCAGGTTTGAGCTGTATGACCTCATCATTGGTGGAAGCCAGGTAGGGTCCGCGGATATTCAAGCCGGCATTGAGGTGACTGACGGGTTGTTCACCACCAAGCTGAATGAGGCCAACGAATTCGGCGACAATGCCTTTATCGGCGAAGCGCGTTACCTGGCGATCAAGGTCCAGTGCCCGGGCGACGCGGACTATGTCCTCCTCTGGCCCCGCCAGGAGTTGACGGCCATGCCCTATGCCCTCGGCCTGGGCCTGCCCCTCACCGGCGTGGCCTCAACAGGTGCCGGTACGGATCTCTTCTACCTGCGAAACAGTGGTGAGGGCCGGGCTTTCCAGGCAGTTGCCGACTCGGACACGGCCGTGTGGGCCAACACCACCAGCGGCTTTGCCGGTGTGGACGGGCGTAGCGGCAGCGGGCACGGGGTCTATGCCTACAGCGACGGCTCGGGGTTGTACGGTTCGGCCCTCTATGCTAACTCTGGCCATGAAGACGGCATCGCCATTTGGGGGAGTAGCAACAGCACCGACTCTACCCTGGTGGTAACCAACGACGGCAGCGGCGACCTGATCCGGGGTTTCAGCAGTGGCTGGAACATGAGGTTCCGGGTGGAGAACGATGGCCGCACCACCGTCGGTGTCTTGGCTATCACCGGAGGCAGCGACCTGTCGGAGCAGTTTGACGTCCAGGCCGCGGAAAAAGAGGCGCGGCCGGGCACCCTGCTCAGCATCGACCCCGAACACCCCGGCCAGTTGATTCCCAGCCGCCAGGCCTACGACCGCCGGGTGGCGGGCATCATCAGCGGGGCCGGTGGCATCCAGACGGGCATGTTGATGGGTCAGGAGGGCTCCAAGGCCGATGGAGCGCACCCTGTGGCCCTGTCCGGTCGTGTCTACTGCTGGGCCGATGCTTCCTACGGCGCGATCGAGCCCGGTGATCTGCTGACCACATCCGACACACCGGGCCACGCCATGAAGGTCACCGATTATGAGAGGGCCCAGGGGGCGATCGTCGGCAAGGCCATGTCCTCCCTCGACCAGGGCCGGGGCCTGATCCTGATCCTGGTCAGCCTGCAATAGAAGGGAGGTACAATCATGAAGACAGCACGCAATGGACCACTGAAGACGGCCCTGTACCTGGGGTTGCTGCTGGCCCTGTGCCTGGCCCTCGTGCCTACCTCCATTGAAGCGGGGCACATGGCAGAGACCGACGTCCGGGCAGCTGTAGAAACCTGGGTGCGCTATGTAACGGCCGAGGCGCGCCCCGACGCGGTGGTCGGACGGCTGGAGCCCTACCGGCTGGACGGACAAACGGTAGCCTACGTTGCCCATCTCGAGGGTGGCGGGTTCTGCCTGTGCGGTGCCGACGACCTGCTTCTCCCCGTCTACTTTTACAGTCCGCGCGGGACGTACGATGCCCGGGATCCGAACCTTCAATACATCCTCTGGGAGATCGGCACCAGGCTGCAGGGCCTGCAAAGGGCGTTGGTCCAGGGAGACCCCCAAGCGCAGCCCGACCAACAGACCCTGGCCGAGAGAAGCGCCTACTGGCAGGACTTGATCGCCGGCCGCACGCCGGCGAGGATGGCGAGGCCGGACAATTCCTCTGCTGCACCGACGATGATGACTCTCAACCTGACCTCCAAGTGGGACCAGGGCTCACCCTACAACGACCAATGCCCTGAATTGACCCCCGGCGTCGACGAACACGTCATCGTCGGTTGCAACGCCACAGCCACAGCCCAAATTATGTACTACTGGAAATGGCCCTCTACGGGCATGGGCACGGGATCAGTTATCTATGACTATCGCTGGCGGAATAGTTGGGATTCGGAGCCACTGGCCACCGATCCCGGCATTCCTGCTGGGTATACCGGACGGTTGCAATATAACGCGGTGAGCCACACGCTGCAAATGAATGGCTACTGGGATAACAGCATCTACGGCGCTGCACAAGGGATCAACGACAGCCCGGCCTACCTGGCTGCCCTGTCTGCCCTCTGGGACCGGATGGAACAGGCCACACAAACCCCTTTTGCCAACTTTGGAGCCGCGACTTATGACTGGAGTGTCATAAAAGACACACATACCGACCCACCCGGCAGCGACGATGTCGAAGCGGCCAAATTCAACGCCCATGTGGCCATCGCCGTGAACACGACCTTTGGCCTTTGGGGTTCCGCTTCCTACTTTGGCAGCGACGTGGCCGGCCTGGTCGACCACTTTCGCTACGACCCCGACGCCGAATTCGGGCCCACGGCCGATATCTACTCGTTGACTGATGAGATCCAGTGGTTGCGGCCGGCCGGGCTGGGAGGGAGCAATGCCAGTGGCGGTGGCCACGCCTGGGTAGTCCACGGCTACAACACGGCGACCGATCCCGACCGCCAGTTCTTGATGAACTTTGGCTGGAGCGGCAGCAGCGATGGCTGGTACACGTTTGACGATTGGTTTCCCCTGAACCACGACATGATGACCCTGATCGCGCCGCTGGGTGTGGTCAAGTTCGTGGGCGGCGTTGAAGGCGATGGCTCTCCTGGTGATCCATACCCCAATATCGAGGAGGCTATCGCCGATGCTCCCAACGGGGCGACCTTGATATTCAGAGCCGGTTCGGACAATCTCTTCTCCGGAACCTCACTCATCATCGACCAGCCCCTCACCCTTAAGGGCAAAGACGTGACCATTCGGTGGGGGGCTAAGGCTGTGACGAGTGACCTGTCGAAACGAGGTGAAAGATGAAGAAAAAAAGAACAAGGGTGGCAGAAGCGCAGAACCTTTGTAGCATTGGGCGGGTGCTTCTGCCCCTGATCGTCCTCCTTCTGTTCGTCTTTAGCGTCCTGTGGAGCGCTGCTCCTGTAGCGGCCCAGTCCGGTGGGGACTATGACCTGAGCTGGAACACGGTGGCCAGCGGGGGAGGCACGAGCAGTGGGGGGGGCTATACCCTGAGTAGTACTGCTGGCCAGCCGGACCCCGGCCTGCTCACCGGTGGTGGCTATAGCCTGGGCGGCGGCTTCTGGGGTGGTGGAGCGCTGCCGGGTGTAACATACCATGTCTACTTGCCGGTGGTGGTGCGCCAGTCACCGTAGGGATGAAATGTCCAACAGACACGCTACAGCCCGGAGCCCAGGCTCCGGGCTGAAAGAAACCTTCCCTTCTGGCAATTTTATAGCCAGATTATTGAGATAATACGGTGACCTGAGCCTGCCACTACTATCCGTCGAACGGAAGGAAAAAGAGGAATGTATAGAAGTAGACTGAAACAGATAGCCGTGGACAAAGTTATTGAGACTGGCGGCGAAGATAATGAGACTGATGTACATTTGGCCAGAGATAGTGAGACTGGTGTACTTGCGGGCCTCCAAGTTGTGCCACAGATAATGAGAATCGTATCAGTAGGACTGGCCTCGAAGGATGATCAGCAGGTGCCTATCGGTGTAGACAAAGTAGCAAGAAAAGAGTGAATGAGATTTAGGTTAGCTAAAATTAAGACGCAACAGGTTAGCGATTTTGGGTGGGAACTCGGGCCGTATACCAGTCTCACTATCTTTGTCAAGCCAGTCTCATTATCTTTGGCACACAGTCTCACTATCTTTGGCATAGTCTCGGGCGCCCGTTCGGGCGTCTGGTCAATATATCGTCGGATATGGCCCGCTATCAGGAGCGGGTCTCCTCACCCTGGCGGTTCAGAGAACCAAGCACTCTGGGCTGGTTAGCTTCCAGGGAACATGAGCGAGTCGTGAGGGGGAGGCCGACCCCCAAGAAGCGAACGTTCAGGATTGGATGGAAAGGGTTAGCCGGTTAGTGGCGAAGGCGAGACATGACCAAGCCGTGGCTGGCATACGCGGTCTATGATGCCAGGAGGGCTGTAACCCAGCAAGCAGTGCTTGCTGGCGAACCTCGTTGAGACTTGAGATAGGTCCGAGCGCCTGAAAATGCAAAGGACCCAGCCCTCAAGCCCCTGTTAGGGGAACGTGCTCGGAAGCCAACCCGACCCCATCCCAGTGACCAGATAGCTACCGGGGAACCACCTGGCCTTCCTCGTACGAGGCGGCTGGCTTGGGCAGTACCAGGCACAGGTGGGGCAGACAAGCCGTAGTAGTCGGTGGAGTCACGACCACCCAGGGAGGTTGGGAAAGCCAACCACAGGGCGAAGGGCGAGAGGCATGGCCGTCCATGAGGAGTAACGTACGGAGGTGATAGACCTTATGGTAGACGTTATTCGCGAACTTGGACACCTTGAGAAACTGGCAAAGGAGGACAAAACACGACGCTTTGACCGATTGTATCGACTCTTGCGCCAAGAGTCACTCTTGGTGATTGCCAAAATGCGCATCGCCAAGAACAAAGGGGCAAACACCCCTGGCGTGGATGGACAAGTGATAGATGACATCACTCCCGACGAAATCGTTCGACTCAGCCAGGAACTGGCAGCAGGCACGTACCAACCACAACCAGTGCGGCGGCGGTACATACCCAAACGGAACGGAAAGCTCAGACCATTGGGCATTCCCACCAGTCGCGACAAAGTAGTCCAAAGTGGAGTTGCCCTCATTCTGGGGGCGCTCTACGAGCCGATGTTTCGCCCCTGCTCACACGGCTTCCGACCTGAGCGCAGTCCCATCACGGCATTGCGCCAAGTCGACACGGCCTATCGGGCAGGCGCGACGTGGATCGTGGAGTGAGATATATCCGACTGCTTTGGAAGTATTCCGCACCACGTGATTCTCAACTGCCTGCGCAAACGTATCCGAGACGAACGATTTATCGACGTTGTGCGCAAGCTGCTACAAGCGGGAGTCATGGAGGATAACTGCTACACGCCCACCTACACGGGCACACCGCAAGGGGGTATCGTCAGCCCCATCCTGGCTAACATCGTGCTGCACGAGCTTGACTGTTGGGTGGAAGCACAGTGGGAAGCAAATCCGCCGCGACAAAGCAGCAAAGAGCTAAACTCGCGCTACAACCCTGAATATCGACGACTGCATGATCGCATTGCTCGCATCCGTCGCTACCTGGATGGAAAGCTCACTATGCCCAAAGGGACAACTCCTGAAGAACTACGCTTTGAGCTACGAGAGAAGTTGCACCAGCGGAGCCTACAACCAAGCTTTTTACCTCGACGAGTCATCTACTACACCCGCTTCGCCGATGATTTCGTAGTTGTCCTATGCAACACATCCAAGGAAGAAGCCCGTCAAGTCAAGGCATTGATGGCAGAATGGCTGCAAAAGACCCTGGGGTTGAACCTCAACCAGGAAAAGACGCTCATCACGCACTGGAGTAAGCGGCTACGCTTTCTGGGCTATGAGCTGGAGGGGCGTGCAAATCGTAACGGGACCAGGTGGCTGCACCTGAGTGTACCGAAGTCAGCCGTGCGCAGTGTGGTTGCCAAAATCGACCGAGCCACAGCACACTCTCAGACTCCAACCTACGATGTTTTTGTCAACGTCAACCGTGTGGTTCGGGGCTGGACCAACTTCTACCGCTACGCCCACAACTACAGCGTTGTGGGTAGAAAACTCTCGATGGTCATCTTTTGGCATACCGCCCACTACTTGGGAAAGAAGCATCGCTGCTCCATCGCCAAAGAGGGTTAGACCAAGTCGCGCTTTAGCGTAACCAGGTCGCGACCAGGTCGCGACCGGCCTCCCCCACCATCCCCTGGAGCGTAACC
>JAFGOG010000511.1 GCA_016926595.1 Anaerolineae bacterium | reverse complement strand
GCGGATGAGGGCTTGGGTGTTCCTTGTCGAGCCGGTACGAGCAGGCCAGGCCTGGACGGTGGAGCCGGGGGGAGACCGGAGCGCGGCGCCGCCTGAGGGACACTCTCTTCTTTTGTCAGCGCTTGTCGCGTTGCGGCTATCCCCGCCCCGGTCACCAACCCCCGCCCCACCGCCCGGCCCAACACCGTACTCGCGGCATTGCCCATCAACGCCAGGCTGCCGTAATCCGCCCCTTTGGCTGCCGCGAACGCGCCGACCACGGCCCCCGCTCCGCCCGTGCCGACGGCCATCGCCGCTTGCAATGCTCCCCTCGCGGTCATCGCCGGCGCGCCCATGGTGTTCCCCATGGCGCCCAGGATGCTGCTTCCCCCGTGGCCGGCCAGGTACGGGTTGGGCGCGCCCATCAGCGTCTGCGCCACCGCTCCCCCGCCGACCATCGACGCCGCCACGCGCGACTCTGGACTCGGCATGGCTGCGCCGCCCCCGCCACCAGACAGCCCGATGGCCGCGCCCAGCGTGCCCACCGAGCTGCCGATGAAGCTCACGCTGCTCAGCAGGCTCGACAGCGCCTCCTTGGCCATCACCAGGCATAGCAGCAGGCCCACCAACGCCACCGCCGCCATCGCCGCCAGGCTGCCGCTTGCCACCGAAAAGAGGCGGATCACGACGCCGGCCAGCGTCAGCAGCACCACGCTCTTCAAAAAGATGTTGATGTAGTTGCGGATCACGCCGGCGGGAAAGCTCTCCAGCGGCACGTAGAAGGCAAAGAGCGCCGCCACGGGAAAGAGCACGAACATCATGCCCGCCGACAGCCCGAGCGCCACCTGGAGCACGCCGTAGGCCAGGATGAGGAAGGCCAGCACCAGGCCCAGGAGCTGCACGCCCAGCCCGTCCTGGGCGAACCCCAACACCTCCCATGGGTCGCCGACCGGATTGTCGACGTCACAGGCGGGGTCGCCGTAGAGCGTTGGCGGGTTGTAGACGCAGTGGTCGTAGAGGTCGCGCACCGACTCGCTCCCGGCGTAAGGCACCTGGTCGGGCAGCAGCGCCAGGTCGGGGTGGAGCACCTCGGCAGGCGACGCGCCGGCGATGCACAGCAGCACCTCGACCACGTCGCCCGAGCAGCCGGGCACTGCGCCGGTGGACACCGCGCCCGCTACCTGCTCCGCCAGGTCGACGCGCCACGTCTCGATCTCCGTGTACACGGCCGGGGCGTTGAGCAGGTAGGCCTGGATGACCATGCCCCACAGCACGGCACGCTGGAAGGAGACGAGCTTCAGGTCAGGCCAGATCGGCCGGGCAATGAGCGATAGACCAAAGATGCCCAGGCTGACGGTCAGGCTGCCGCGGATGAGGTTGTGTAGCGAGCCGGTGACCACGGCGTTCAGCGCCTCGGTGATGACGGTGCCGAACAGGGCGGTAAAGTCGTCGCCAAAGAGGCCGACCAGGCCGCACACCTTGAGCACGCTCCAGAAGAGAACGCCGCCGATGCGCGCCGTGTCCTGCAGGGCCTTGACCAGGGCGATCTCGAGCTGGCGCAGGGCGTCTTCGAGCCAGGTGGGCAGTGTCTGCAGTGGCATCGGGTACTGGGCATGGGCGGGACCGGGCAGGAGCGCCGAAAGCGCCAGCAGGGCCAGGCAGGCCAGCACGACCGGGATCGCAACTCGGGTGAACCTCGAACGCGACATGCTCTCTCCTCTCCTCTCGTGTCGCCGGTTCTGGGTCTGCCTCAACCCGTCACACCGGCTCAATGATCGACGAGTGCCAGACTATCATACCGGCACCCGAAATTCAATCCTCCAGAAAAGGGGGAAACCGCAAGGTGAGCATCGAATGTCCGAACGAGAGAAAAAAAGAGCCTGATCCCAGGTCGGGATCAGGCTCTGGTACTTGGGCTAGTGGCCCAGGACACGCACAATCTCGTCACGTGCCACCTTGACCACGTCGCACCGACCGAACGTCTCGATGAGCGCCCTGGACTCGTCCACCAGCGAGCGCAAGTTGGCCGCTTTCACCTGCCAGTCCTGGGTCAACTGGCCGACCAGGAGCTGCGAATCGGTGCAAACGGTGACGCTGTAACTGCGCGGATTCTTGCCCGCCCGCTCGATCCGCCCGCGCAGGTCCACCAAGGCGGAGATGAAGGCCACGTACTCGCTTCGTTGTTGGTTGAGACGTTCGGCAGGTCATTCAGGCGGACGACCTGCCTCTGGCCGGTGCGCGATTCCAGACAATAAGATGAGCACGCGCGCGCCTGACTGGTGCCGTTTTGTGTGCACCCTCCGTCGCAGTAGACACGCTACTGCGTATTAAACATGAGATCCCTCCTGAAGGAATGAGATTTGACGGTTGCGGACCGTCCGCGTGCCCCGACGCGGTAGCGCCTCCTCTCCATCCAGTCTTCATGAGCGCTATCGACAAGAAATGGATGACAAGATTGATGGTTGGGAGGAGCATTCCGACGCAGTAGCTTATCGGCTTGTGCCTGCGTGCCGGCGGGAAGCCGGCACGATACAGCCATAGTGCATGGACTTGGCGGGTGCTCCATTTGGCGGTATAATGCTCCCATGTGGATCCCAACAAAGTTTGAGCGAAAACCAGCGGCCATCCACCCTGAAAACAGGCCTGCCCTCAGCGGGACGGAGCTGTGGGTGGATGGTGTGCAAATCAGTTGCGCCGTCGAGCGCGTGCGATGGGACGACGACCCCATCTGCCTGGAGTCATATGCTGGCTGCTCCAGTGCAGACAGGACCCGCGGCGCCTGGATGAGCGCCAGGCGGGCAGGTAGCTACGTCCTGTTCCTGCCGTCCTTCTCGCACTGGACGGCAAAGGATTGGCAGAGTCCAGGCTATGAGGATGCGCCGGCATTCCTGAGGCGAGGAGCCATGCTCATGGAGCGGGCGCGTTATAACGACCTGCGCAGCCTGGTGCCGGAACTGTCCGCGACACCCGACCTCCGGCCGCTTGTAGGCTGGGAGGCGGCTCAGTTGCTGCGCTTTGAAGCACCGGTGGAGATCCTGGGCAAGGCGCCGGCGCCAATGCGGGTGCGGCGTCATCTGATATTGGGTGTCACCGGCGCGAGGAACAACGACGTCTCTGTGCGCTGGTTGGACGGCGCTGTGCGCTGGTTGGAAGAACTGCTGGAAACGTGGGCAGGCTCGTATGCGCCGGTCGCGCTCAAGCCTCTTCGCATGGGGCGGCCCGTGCCGTTTGATCTCGCTCAAGGGGCGCGCACCATCGAATGGAAGCCGCTGTCTGTTGGGTTCCGGGTCCAGTTGCTGTTGGCACCGGGCTATGTGATCGATGAGATGCCAGATCTCCCGGCATCGAGCCACACCCATACGCTATTGGTCACAACGCAGCCGCGTGAGGGCACCGGAGTGGTGACAGAGATCAGTGTTGACAACGATCTGCTGCTTGGCCCCGCGCTGGGGTTAGGGGTGGATCTGGCCGAGCTGGCTCTTTCTTTGAAAGGGGAGGGCGAGTACTGGATCATCACTGACCCAGACGGGGAAGTGATTGGCACCGGCATTCACCGTGGTGTGGACGTTTACTCCGATGGCGGCAAGGTCTATTGGGTCATCTACGAGCCGGGGCCGGCAAGAACGCTGGTCTTTGACGAGCAAGCCTACCACAGAGCGGTCGAGATCGGGCTGGCGGATTTCAGGGGGATGTGTCAACGACATCCTCCTCCACCCCATGAGCGCTGGCAGCTCAATCGGGTGGAAGCGATCGATTGATCGCTGAAAGGAATCTGACAAATGGATCGTTGGCGATGACAGAATAGAGCGCCTCAGGAAAACACCTGTGGCTGGCAGTTGACGG
>JAFGOG010000510.1 GCA_016926595.1 Anaerolineae bacterium | reverse complement strand
GGCCCACTCCTTCTCTGTCAAGATGGAGTTATCCTGCCATGAGAACCCTTTTTGTCAAGTTCCATAGCGAGTTTTGCGGTACTGCCATAAAAGTAACGTGCGTACGTGCACCATGAGGTATTGAACACCAACAAGCATCTAGCTTGGCTTAGTGAAATTCTTGGCCATCATGGCGGATTGCGAGAACGACCTATCGATTGTGTTCGTAAGGGCGGCTAAGATAGCACCAGAGTAAGCAAAACTGAATCTTCGCGAGGATGCAAGGTGAGCAAACGTAAGGCTGTTGGCAAGCAGATGTCCAAAATAGAAAGGTTTAGTTTGCTAACAGCCATTATAGGCCTTGTTGCAGATGTCATTGGAATCTCGACGTTCTTGGCAGCTGTCTGGGCGACATCAAGTTTGAATGTGCCCTCGTCGGGGATCATGGTCCTTTTTCATATAGCATCACCTTTCTTGTTTCTGTACGCTTGGTTCTCGATTTGTTGGTTTACGGTGAGACGTTCCTTTCTTCGCCGAAATGATAATCAATGGTTGCTATCTGATACGACGTATAGGACTGTGCTTGGAACTGGATTACTTCTTTCACCATTACTGATGGTATGGTGGACCAGCATGAGCGCGTCTTCAGCCCCATCGACTGTCGAGTCCCTGTCAATGATCGCAGAGTGGGCTCAAGCATTGTTGCCAGTGTTCATTATCTGTAGCATTCTAGGGTCAGTGGTTCTAGCCACAGTTGTTTCTTTGTTGCCCGTGATACATACAGATATGCCAAAGGAACCAATTGAGAAGGCATTCAGAAGGCCGTTTCACCTTCTTGCACAATTCTTGGAGCGCAAAGACTAAGAGATTCACTACTAGGGACGCATGGAAGCTCAATTCCTCAACATACTCAAACACACTGACTCCAAGACTAGCGAGCGGAGATCGATGCACAAGGGCAGATACCAACATCAGGAGATTTGAAGATGAGTTATGACTTCACGGATCTAGACTGGCGCCAATTCGAATTGTTGTGTGGAGCCCTCTTGGCCGCTGAGGGCTTTTTCAATCTCCGGCAGTTCGCCAAACCAGGTGAACCAGATCGTGGAGTCGACTGGATGTTCGACAGCCCGAATGGTGAGCGTTGGATCGCTCAGGTCAAAGCAGTTCGTAGGCCCATGACTTCCGCCGTCCTCCTGCGCCGTGCAGTCGTCGACCTAGTCAATGGATTATCACTGCTTGATGCGCAGTATGCCCTGCTCATAGTGTCTGTGCCCCTGCCCCGAAGAATGAAAGAAGAACTGAGCATTGGCAATTCCGTCGTGATTTGGGATGCAGAGTTACTTGCCAGCCTTCTGGTCAAACATCCAGTAGTAGAGCACGCGTATTCAGCGATCGCGTCATCGCAGAATACACTAGAGGCACTGCTTGAGGGCAAGACCAAACCAAGCAAGGCGGGTAGCCAGCTGATCGCAGATCTTCACGCAGTTCGACCTGGTCGAGAGGAATATCGCCGCTTTGAGGATGTTTGTGTTGCTATTCTGAACTACGCATTTGTTCCTCCCCTTCGGGTTCCTAGAATCCAGACTGTCACGGAGGATGGCCTCGACAGAAGGGATGCAATTTATCCTATCGGTTTTGGTGGTCCGTTCTGGGAGAGCATCAAGTACGAGTTTTCGTCTCGAATGATTGTGGCCGAGTTCAAGAATTACACGGAACCGATCGGTCAGGTTGGGGTGGAATCGCTCCAACAGTACCTCCTGCCAAAGGTGAAACGATCGTTTGGTCTTCTGTGTAGTCGGCACCAACCCTCTGAGTCGGCGCTCAAGGCAAGGCGCCGCGCCTGGATGATTGCAGACAACATGATCCTCTTTCTGTCCGACGGCGATCTCGAGGAGATCGTCCGACTGAAAGATGAAGAGAAAGATCCTTCTACAGTGCTGGACGCACAGATTGATGAATTTTTCATCACCTTGTCTCCATAGATCAGCTGTAAGTGAATTCAGATATGCACTCCAGAGCCAAAAGCGGGCTATAACAGGGACGAACGGGGTTCGTGAACTCGAGGGGGACCGATCGGATGAATCATCCATGCGACGACGAGGGGAACGCAGATGGGCACAACATTGCCACCATCCGTGTTCTCATCCGCGATACGTTCACGGCCGAGACCCTCTCGCGCTTCTGCCATGATCGGCCGCTCTTCCAGCCCATTCGACATCATTTTGGTCCCAAGTTCAGCTTCGAAGAGATGATCGACGCCCTCATAGAGCAGTGCGAAAAGAGGGCACTGCTGCCAGATCTCCTGTCCGCGCTCCTGACCTACGAGCCGCCGGCAGAGGGTCGCGGGCAAACGGTCGCAGTCGTTCGGTTCCGGGTGCCGTTTCCCCGCAATCAGGATTTTGTAGGACGTGAGGCAGACCTCCAGCAGCTCCACGCACTGCTCCTGGCCGGCGATTCACCGGTGGGCGTCCAGCCAGCCGGGCTAACCGGCATGGGCGGCATCGGCAAGACGCAGTTGGCCGTCGAGTATGCCTATCGCTATCGGCAGGTTTATCCCGGCGGCATTTACTGGATCAATGCGGCCGCCCCCCTGGCACAAGAGTTTGCTCGGCTCGGCAGGCTGCTGGATCCAGAGACTGTTAAGGGGTCGGTGGAGGGGCAAATCGACGCTGTCTCTGAACATGTGACCAGGCATTCCGATACCTTGCTCATCCTCGACAACCTACCCGATCCCTCCCTACTGAACTTGCCCCTTGGTCCAGGATGGGTGCCGGCGGCGCTGCCTTGCCGGGTTCTGTTCACCACCCGGCGCCGCGACCTGGGCCGCTTCCGGCCGGTGGAGGTTACGGTTCTGCCAGAGACGGCCGCCCTGGCGCTGCTGCTGCGCCATCCGCGGCGGCGCGAGATCCTAGATCCGGGCCATCCTGACCACGGTTGGGCGCGGGTCATCTGCCTAACCGTCGGCCACCTGCCGCTGGCACTGGAGCTAGCCAGCGCCTTCTTGGGCCGGTACCTAGGCATCTCACTTTTCGACTACCGCCTCAGGCTGCTACGCGAGGGCGCGATTGACACGGTTGACGACACACATCTCCGTCCCGAGGAAATGCCGACACGCCACGAGGTGGCCGTGGAGGCTACCCTCAAAACCTCGTGGCAGGCGTTGGCCGATAAAGATGCGCGTCTCATCATGGTCACAGCCGGGCAGTTGGCCGAATCGGAACAGATCCCCATAGAGCGGCTGTGGCTGCTGAGCGGACTACCCGTAGAGCTGCGCTCTGGTCATCCGTCCCGCCTGGAGCGTGCCGTGGAGACCCTGGTCGAGGGCTCATTGCTCGAACGGCTGGCAGACGATGCGGTCCGCCTGCACCCTCTCGTGCGCGAATTCACCAGGCGGCAAATTCCTGCCGGCTACACCGGAGAGTCTTTCCGGGCAGCGGCGGCTGGCAATCTGCTCGCTGCGCTGGGCAGCTTTCAGGATCTCGAGAAGGCCGTCGGCTGGCGCGGAGTGGACGCCGTGGTGGATGATCTTCGGGCGGCGTTAGGTCTGTGTCCCGAGATGGATGGCACTCGCACCGAGCTGTCCCTGCTGGAGCGCCTGATGGATGGCGAAGCCTATTACCTGCGGAATTGGAATCCTGACCGGGAGCCCTACTACTTTGCCCAACGACTGCACTACCGGGCCATGCGTCTCGGGGCTGGCAGGATAATGCACGATGCAAAGGCTCGCCTCGCTACTCGGAGCGAGACTTGGCTTCAACTGGCCTGGCGGGTAGGACCGAGCGATGCGCACCTCTTGCGTACCCTGTCTGGCCACACGTTGCTCGTCCAAGCCATAGCAATCACCCCGGACGGCCAGCGTGTCGTTACCGGTTCCTCGGACAAGACGCTACGGGTGTGGAACCTGGAAACCGGCGAGATGCTCCGTGTTCTCCGCGGACACCAGGGCAAGGTATGCGGTGTGGTCACAACACCGGACGGGACCCGCGCCGTCTCGGCATCGACAGACGGCACCCTGCGGGTGTGGGATCTAGAAACGGGACAGTGCGTACGGCTCTTGGAGGGGCATAGCGATGCGCTAAGGGCTGTGGTGGTTTCGCCAGACGGGCACCGGGCTATATCTGCCTCCGAGGACGAGACGCTTAGGGTTTGGGACTTGGCGACCGGACAGCTCGTGCGGGTGATAGAGAACAGGGTGAAGACCTACCACGCCATGGCTCTGACACCCGATGGCAAGTCCCTCATCTCGGCGGCCAGGAGTAGGGATCTTGAGTTGCGGGACCTGGAAACGGGCGATCTCGTACACAGGCTGGCGGGCATCGAGAAGGACGTGCGCGCCGTCCGGGTCACTGCCGACGGGCGGCTGGCCGTGCTTGGCCTGGCCGACGGCGCTCTCCGGCTGTGGAACTTGGAGACTGGGCAGTCGCGGTGCATGCTTGAGGGGCACACTAAAATGGTGCTGGATGTGGCGCTGACGCCCGATGGCCGGCGCGCTGTATCCGGTTCTGTGGACAACACTGTGAGGGTGTGGGATCTGGTGACAGGGGTGGAGTTGGGCGTCCTGGACGGCCACGAGGAAGGCATTTACCTGGTTGCATTCACGCCCGATGGAGCGCGGATCGTCTCCGCCTCCTTCGATCAAACGCTCAAGGTTTGGGACGTGGCTACCGGCCGGTTGCTGCAGTCCCTGGAGGGGCATACGCGTCCGTTGATGGCGCTGGCTGTTTCCCCGGACGGGCGCCGGGCGGTGTCGGGCTCCAGCGACGGCACTGCGCGGGTGTGGAGCCTGGCGGGAGACGAGGACCGCGAAGCTGCCGGGCGCCATTCCCGCTACGTGTTTTCCGTCGCCCCGATCCCGGGAAAGGCGAGGGCGGTCTCATCAGCGTTAGATGGTAACATCAAGGTGTGGGATCTTGCTAGTGGACGGACTGTGCTCACGCTCAGGGGTCATGCCAGGGCAGTGGACGTGGTGCGCGTGACGCCTGATGGCACCCGGGCAGTATCAGGCGGCAGGGACCGGAGCGTCCGAGTCTGGGATCTGGCGACCGGCCAGGCCGTCCACGTTTTGGACGGCTTGCCCAACATCGCTAGCCTCGTCGAGATCACAGGCGATGGCCGGCACGTTGTAGCAGCCGCGGGCAAAACACTGTTCGCATGGCACTTGGAAACTGGCGAGCTTATGCACATCTTCGAAGGGCATAGCGACACGGTGAGGGCGCTGGCCGTATCGCCTGACGACAGGCTAGTCCTATCGGCTTCGTCAGACGGAACCGTAAAGGTGTGGGACCTGGTAGTGGGGCAGGCACTGCGCACGTTGACGGGGGGAGACGCCTCAACCCAGACGGTGCTAGTGACGCCGGACGGCTCGCGCGCCATCCTGGCGGCCGATTGCGCGCTGCGCGTGTGGCATCTAGAAACGGGGCGCCTCCTGCACGACCTGGCCGGCCACGCCGCGCTCATCCGGAGGGTTTGTTTCGCGACCCGTGGCAGGTATCTCATTTCGGCATCGGCAGATGGCTGTCTGAAGACTTGGGACCTGGAGAGCGGGCGGGAACTGCACACGTTGACCGGCCACCGTAAAGCGGTGCGCGACCTAGCTGTGGTGCCCGGCCGGGAATTTGCCGTCTCGGTTTCGGAGGACCAAACGCTTCGGCTCTGGGATCTGGAGGCCAGGCGCCAATTGGCCTATTTTGAGGGGGACGGACTGTTCCTCTGCGTCACCACCATTGAGCACGGAGGAAGGACCTCGATTCTGGCCGGGGACACGGGGGGCACTGTATGGGCGTTCGAGGTAGTGACGGGGGTGACAGTGCCGGGGTCTGCTGTGCGATAGCCAGTACTTGTTCGTCTCGTTCCAACCGCCCCTTGTAGAAACGAGATGGAAAGATGATCTCGGGCTTGGCCCAAGGTCCGACCTGGCAGCACTTCGGTTGCAGCGTCTCAAAGAGAGTGGCAGCAGAAGGCGGGAAAAGGACCATCTGTCTCAGAGATAGTGGCAATGAGTTCCAAAGATAGTGGCAGCGGCCTACTTTCAGATTGAGGATATTGGCAACGGCCTACAAAACGCCAAGCCAGATTCTGTGTCCGTCAAACTCTTGATGAGAAAGAGTAACTTTCACGGGTGGATGTTCATGGTTTGTGAGACTAATAGCAGGATGACCGAGCAGCAAAAATGGGATTTTGTCAACCAGCTTGACGAGGACCTTCTAAAAGGGGGCGTAATACTATCCGAATGGTCAGTATTCCTGATTCGGGACACCGATGTTGCGTTTACTTCTGGAGCCAATCTTGCTGCTCTGCTCACTGCGCTCGCAGGGATAGAATCTCACCTGAAGTATGAGTACGGTAAAAAGAAACGTGAGCGCCTTGTCGACCTTGTCGACAGATCACCAATCGAAGAAGACCTTCGGCAAGACCTCCATCGCCTTCGTAGATACCGGAATCAATGGGTTCATGTTGACGACCCGTCGGC
>JAFGOG010000509.1 GCA_016926595.1 Anaerolineae bacterium | reverse complement strand
TCGTCCACTATAACACCGCCGCCGAGATCGACCGCCTCCACGATGCCCTCTCCCGGCTGTGAGGTAGCAACCCGGAGCCCGTCAACCCGTATAGAATACGCCACCTGGCTCCTTCTCCCCATTGGGGAGACTGCTGTACAGTGCCATCCGAAGCGTGGCAGGGTGGGGTGAGGGGGGAGACCTAATCCAGGTAACCACAACCTTATTTGCCTTTGTGTCCTTTGTGGTAAAATAACCCCAAAACGGAGGAAGAACCCATGATTGAAGAATCAGCATTCTACTCGAGGTCGGAGGCGTGGCTGGCTCGCCTCCTCGAGCTCAGCCCGGTCGCCGCCACCCAACTGGGCGACCATCGCTGGGACGACCGCCTCGCCGACTATGGCGCCGAGGCGTTAGAGAGCCAATACCAGGAGCTGCTGGCCGCCCAGGCCGAGTTCCAGGGCATGGACACCAGCGGCTTTAGCCTCGATGCCCGCATCGACCACACCCTGATCGTCCAGATCGTCAAGGGCTTTATCCGCGGCCACGAAAAGTTCCAGTCCTACCGCCGCAACCCTGGCGGCTACCTGGACGAAGTGCTGGGCGGCGTCGTCCTGCTCCTGCTTAAGGAGTTTGCCCCGCTGCCCGAGCGGCTGCGCTCGGCCCTGGGCCGGGTGCGCGAGGCGCCGCGGGTCCTGCGCCAGTGCCGGGAGAATATCGTCCCGGCCGAGGTGCCCCGGGTGTGGGCCGAAGTGGCCTTGGAGGAAGCCCAGCAGGCGCCCGGCCTGTTCCTGGGGCTGCTGCCTTACATGGCCGGCGAAGCGGTGCCCGATCTCCAGGCCGACCTGGCCCAAGCCGGACAGGTCGCTGCCGGGGCGGTCCAGGAGTTCATTACCTACCTCCAGGACGTCGTCCTGCCCCAGGCGGCTGGCGATTTTAGCGCCGGGCGGGAGCTGTTCGACGAGCTGCTCCGCGAGGATCACATGGTCGACTATGACGCCGACCGGCTGCTGGCCACCGGCTGGGAGCAGTTCCGCCAGACCCGGACCCGGATGGAGGCGGTAGCCCGCGAAATCGACCCCACCAAGACGGTCCGCGAGCTGCTGGAAGCGGCCAAGGCCGACCATCCCACCGCCGAAGGCCTCCTGCCCGCCTACGAGCAGGCCATGGCCGACATCCGCCAGTACGTCGTCGACCACGACATCGCCGCCATCCCGCCTGGCGAGTCGCTGCGCATCGTCGAGACGCCGGTCTATATGCGGCCGCTCATCCCCTATGCCGCTTACATGCCGCCCGGCATCCTGGAGGAAAAGCAGGACGGCATCTTTGTCGTCACCCCGGTGGATCCCAGCGCCCCGCCCGAAGAGCAGGAACAAAAGCTCAAGGGCCATTCCTGGTCCAAGCTGCCCATCACCGCCCTGCACGAAGCCTACCCCGGCCACCACCTCCAGCTCGTGTGGGCCAACCGGCGCGACACCATCCCCCGCCGCATGGGCTCCTTCCTGTCCACCCTCTTTATCGAGGGCTGGGCCTTTTACTGCGAGGAGCTTCTCGAGCAGATGGGCTACATCGCCAGGCCGATCCAGCGCCTGGCACGCCTGGCCGACCAGTTGTGGCGGGCGGCGCGCATCATCCTCGACGTCTCGCTTCACACCCGGGGCATGTCGGTCGACGAGGCGGTCGAGTTCCTGGTCAAGGAGTGCCAGCTCGAGCCGACCAACGCCCTGGCCGAGGTGCGCCGCTACACCGGCTCGCCCACCCAGCCCCAGTCCTACCTGATGGGCAAGCTGGCCATCCTGGGCTTGATCGCCGACTATCGTCGCGCCCACCCAGACGCAACCCTGCGCCAGGTCCACGACGCCATCCTCGGCTGCGGCTCGCTGCCGCCGCGCCTCATGCGCCAGCAGTTGGGCCTCGACTAGCCCGATCTTGAAACAAGACTTTCGATGTTCCGTTTCTGAGCGGAACATCGAAAGTCTTTCTGTCCACACACGCCAACCCGGCTGCGGACGGCTCGTCCTCTTTCGCCAGGAGGGGATCGCCCCAGGCCTGACCTTGCAGCAGCCCCGTGTATACTCCCCGTGGGTATTGACAATTAGTAAATTCCGTGGTATAATTCCCTTAGTTTGTTGGTACAACAAACTAAGGGGGGAGACGTGGCCCAGACCTACCGCACCGGCGATCAGGCCCTGGTGCGTGAGATCAACCTATCGACCGTCCTGCGCTACCTCCACGAGGGGGCGCCGCTGTCCCGCGCCGGCCTGGCCTCGCTCACCGGCCTCAACAAGACGACCATCTCCAGCCTGATCGAAGAGCTGCTCGACCGCGGCCTTGTCCGCGAGATCGGCCTCGATGCCTCCGCCGGCGGCCGGCCGGCTACCCTTCTCGAGCTCAACTCCCAGGCCGGCTGCATCGTCGGCGTCGAGCTCGGCGTCGATTTCGTCTCGGTTGTCCTCAGCAACCTGGCCGGCCAGATCCTGCTGCGCCGTTTCGAAGAGGCCGACCCGGCCATCGGCCAGGAAGCGGTCATTGCCCAGACCCTGCGGCTGGTGGACGAGGCGATCGCCGCCCGCCAGCCGGCCGACGCCCGGCTTTTGGGCCTGGGCCTGGCCACGCCCGGTACGGTCAACGTCCAGGAAGGCACGCTCATCTTTTCGCCCAACCTCCAATGGCGCATGGTGCCCTTTGGCCAGATCTTTCACGACCACACCGGCCTGCCGGTCATCGTCGACAACGACGCCAACGCCGCCGCCGTCGGCGAGCACCTGTTCGGCATGGCCCGCCAGGTCGACGATTTTGTCCTGATCTTTGCCGGCGTCGGCGTGGGCGGTGGCCTCTTTTTGCGCGGCGAGCTCTACCGCGGCGCCAGCGGCTTTGCCGGCGAGATCGGCCACACCAACTTTATGATCGAAGGCTACCGCCCGCCCTGCCGCTGCGGCAACCGTGGCTGCTGGGAGACCTTTATCAACCAATACTCGGCCGTCGAGCGGATGCGCGCCCGCCTGGAAGTGGGGCGCAGCAGCCTGGTCGCCCGGCTTGTGGCCGAGCGCAACGCTCCGCTGTCGATGCCGATCATCGTCCAGGCCGCCGACGCCGGCGACGCCGAAGCCCGGGAAGCGCTGGGCGAGACCGGCTATCTGATCGGCCTGGGCGTCGCCAACCTGGTCAACATCTTTAACCCGGAGCTGGTGGTCCTGGGCGGGCCGGCCACCGTCGCCGGAAAGTACTTTCTGCCCGCCATCGAGCAGGCCGTGCGCAAGACGGCCCTGCCAGAGATCGGCCAGCAGGCCCAGATCGTTCTGTCGGCCTTTGGCCCCGATACCAGCCTGATCGGCGCCGCTGCCCTGGTCGTCGAAGCCGTCCTGGCCAATCCGAGCAGCGTGGCCAAGCAGTCAGGAGGGGGGAAATCTTGAATGACGGTACGCACGCCGTAACGAAAGGAGGCGATCGACAACCAGGAGCATGCAAAAACCTGCAAAAATCTGCATTCCACCAGCAGCCCGAGGTGCAGCCGGGCGACGGCGCCCTGCGCGACCTGTCGGGCAGCCAGATTTAAGCCGGCTGCTAATAGCTGATAGCCAAAAACTGCGGAAAGGAGGGGATGCAAGACAGGCTGATTGCGAATTCGACGATGCATTGAGCAAATCTGTGCTTACCCAAAAACTGATGTGAGCCAAGAAAAGGAGAGAAGATCGTGTTTAAGAAGAGCCCAGTATATGCGTTGATGGCCATCTTGATGGTGGCGGCCATGGTCCTGTCGGCCTGTGGGGCAACCCCCACCCCGGCCCCCCAGGACACTGCCGTTCCGGCGGCCAAGTTGTCGGTGGGCGTCGTTCTGCCGACCAAGAACGAGCCGCGGTGGATCCAGGACGAGACCCGCTTCAACGACGCGTTCAAGGCCGCCGGCTATGACGTCCAGATCCTGTTCAGCGACGGCGATTCGGCCAAGGAAAAGGCCAACATCGAGTCTCTGATCAGCCAGGGCGTGAAGGTCATCATCATCTGCCCGCACGACGCGACCGCCGCGGCAGCGGCCGCCGCAGAAGCGAGGGCCGCCGGGGTGAAGGT
>JAFGOG010000508.1 GCA_016926595.1 Anaerolineae bacterium | reverse complement strand
CTTGTGTTCAACGGCATGCTGCTGCTGCTCGGGCTGCTGACGGTGGGCCTGCAGCGCGCCAGCGGCGAGGTGCTGCCCCGTTACGGCATCTTTGCCCTGCCCGGTCTGGCGCCAGAAGCGCCAGCGGGGCTGAGGCGGCTCGCCGGGCTGCGGGCCTGGTTCCGTCCCAGCCAGCGGCGGCAGCAGCTCCTCGCCTTTATCATCACCGGCTCCAGCGAGACCAGCCAGACAGTGGCCGACCGTATCCTGAGCGACATGCGCCGCGGCGTCACTGCGCTGCCGGGCACGGGAATGTACACCGGCCAGCCGCACAGCGTGCTGATGTGCGCTTTGACCGCGACCGAGGTGCCACAGCTCAAGGCGGTTGTCAATGCTCAAGACCCCAACGCTTTTGTCATTGTCTCGCCGGTGCAGGAGGTTTTGGGTGTAGGCTTTTCTCCGTTGCGGGAAGAGGTATAGCTGGTGACTGTCAAGACGATCCGTTTCCTGCTGATCGGCGCCGGCAACGTCGGCCGGCGATTCCTGGAGCTGATCGCCCTCAAGGGTGACACCCTTCACGATCGGTTGGGCCTGCGGCTGGTGCTTGCCGGCGTGGCCGATCGGTCGGGCGTGGCCATCTGCCCGGCCGGACTCGACCCTCAGGGGGTGGTTAAGCTGAAACTCAACGGCCAGGGGGTGGCTGCCTACCCGCGCTGGGGTCAGGCCGGCGTTTCGGCGTTGGAAATGGTCGAGACGGCGCAGGCCGGCCTGCTGCTGGAGGCCTCGCCGGTCAACCTGCAGGACGGAACCCCGGGCCTGACCTGCATCGAGGCTGCCCTGGCGCGGGGGATGCACGTCGTCACGGCCAACAAGGCGCCACTGGTGCTGGCCTTCCCACGGTTGTCAGCGCTGGCCGGAGCTAATGGTGTGCAGCTCCGCTACAGCGCGACGGTGGCTGGCGGCCTGCCGGCGGTCAACCTCGGTCGGCGTGACTTGGCTATGGCCGATATTTACCGGCTGGAGGGGATCCTGAACCTGACCAGCAACTATATCCTGACCAGCATGGCCGAGCACGGCCTGAGCTATGACCAGGCCTTGGCCCTCACCCAGGCAGCCGGTCACGCCGAGGCGGATCCCAGGTTGGACGTGGAGGGTTGGGATGCCGCCAACAAGCTGGTCATCCTGGCCCACAGCGTACTATACTACCCGGCGACACTGGCCGATGTGGCGGTGCAGGGGATCACGGGCCTGACCGCCGAGACCCTGCGGCAAGCCGTCGTCGAGGGCAAGCGGGTCAAGCTGATAGCGGCTGCCGAACGGGTGGGAGAGCATTATCGCCTGGCCGTAGCGCCCACCTGGCTCGACCTCAGCCATCCCCTGGCTCAGTTGGGCGCCGAACAGATGGGAATTGTGTATCACACCGACGTGTGCGGCGTCCTCTCGGCGGCCATCGTTGAGGAAACTCCCATGCCCACCGCCGCAGCCATGCTGCGTGACATCATAGAGGCCTGTCTTTAGCGCTTTGGGGCTATATTTATGGTAAGGAAAGTCTGACGAATCACTATTACACCATGTGAGGGGAGGTTGGCAATGAACGGACTTCAGATCGGGGATGGGTTCAAATTCGGCTGCGGTTTTTTCTTGGCCGCGTTCGTCGCCTACATTGTCATCATAATCGTAACAATGTTGATCTTTGCCATCCTTGGTGTTGGCTTTGGAGGTCTGCTCGAGAGCATGGACAGTTCTGGGGTACTACTGCCGCTGTTGGGCGTTGTCTAGTCGTAGTACCAGGGCTCTGGCAAAATGGCGGATCGCCTTGGCCGTCTCCGCCGGCCGCTCCAGCGGCACCATGTGGCCGCTGCCGGGGATGGTGAGGGTCTGCGCCAAGGGCAGCAAGTGCGCCAGGCGCGCCATCGATTCAGCCGGAAAGGTGGGTGACCGTTCGCCGCGGATGACCAGCACCGGTGTGCGTAGCTGCGGAACGTAGCGCCAGATATCGGTCGGCACTGTGGCAAAGATGTGCGCCTCCCACTTGGGTGGGTAGATCAGCTCGACCTGGCCGTCAGGCTGCTGTCGCGTCCCGGAATTGACATAAGCATCCAGGCTGCCTGCCGGCCAGCCGGCGAAGAATGGCTTGCTTGCCAGGTGCTCGATGCAGGCTTGGCGGCTGGGCCAGGTGCGGCGGCGGTGCAGCGCGGCCTGGACCACTGGCAGCCGGCGGTGGAGCCCAACCAGGCGCATCAGCCGCAGCGCGCACAGCCGGCTTGGGGGGAGGATCACCGGATCGATCAACACGACCGCCCGGAACAGGTCGGGCCGGCGAATGGCCGCCCACAACGTCAGCACCCCACCCAGTGAGTGGCCCACGCCGAAGATAGGCAAGATCGCACTGCTGTGGGCTAGTCCATCCAGCGCTTCGATCAGGTCGCCGGCCATCGGCTGCCAGGTCGAGGTGCTCTCCGGCTGGCTGTCCGGCCAGAGTGGGCGGGCAGCTAGGCCGATCAGGTGATAATCGGTTCTGAGCGCATCGGCCAACGGTTCGTAGGCCCCCGGCGGAAAGCCGTTGGCGTGTGCTAGATGGAGGAACGGGCCGTGGCCGCCAAGGTCAACAAGAAACCGGGTTCCTTGTGAGCCAAGAAACCCGGTTTCCCCAACTGTGGCGTTCACCCGCGGTTGCCCCGGCGCTGAATCGTTTCCAGGTAGGCCAGGTCGCCGTTGTTCAGCTCGGCGGCGTTGGCTTCGTCGGTGTCCAGATGGAATTCAAGCCTGTATTTCGGCGAAACGCGGATCACCACGTCGCCAAAGATCAGCTCCCGTTCGTCGCCAGCGCGGACGCGCACCACGTCGCCATCCTGTACCCCAAAGCGGTGGGTGTCGTCGGGCGACATGTGGATGTGCCGCTGGGCATAGATCACACCCTTTTTCATCTCGATCTGACCGGCCGGCCCTTCAATGACCAGCCCGGGCGTGCCGTCTAGGTCGCCTGACATGCGGATCGGGGCGTTGATCCCCAGCGTATAGCCTTCGGTGCGCGAGATTTCCACCTGCGTTTGGCTGCGGGCTGGGCCGAGCACGCGCACCCGGTCGATACTGCCCCGTGGGCCGATTAGCTTGACCTGTTCTTCGGCGGCATACTGCTCGGGTTGTGACAGGTCAGCGCGTGGCCTGAGCTTATAGCCTGCGCCGAACAACCGCTCCACGTCGGGCTGGCTCAGGTGGACATGGTGAGCCGAGACGCCGATCGGGATTGGAATCTTGGTGGCTTGCATCTGCCGGGTGATGGCTTCGTAGCTCAGGATGCGGATCGTCTCGCGGGCGATCATCCGCGAGGCGTCCGAGTGCACCACCAGGACTTTGATCTTGGAGTTGGGATGGGAGATATCCACGACGCCATCCACCTGGTCGTGGACGGCTCTGTTCTTGACGGCGTCGATCAGGACGCCCAGCCCCCACAGACCTTGGCAGGCCAGGGACCGCACCCCGGCGGCGTTCTCGCCGATGCCGCCGGTAAAGACCAGCACATCCAGCCCGCCCAAGGCGGCATAGTAGGCGCCGATCGCCTTGCGCAGCCGGTAGGCAAACACCTCGGCAGATAATAAGGCCTTGGCATTGCCTTCGTTCGCTGCCGCCGCGATCTCGCGCGTGTCGCCTGACAGGCCCGACAGCCCCTTCAGGCCGCTTTCGCGATTGAGCAGATGGTCGATCTCGTCAGCCGACATGCCTTTGCGCATCAGGTGGATGACGATAGCCGGGTCGATGTCGCCTGACCGGGTGACCATGGTCAGCCCTTCCAGAGGGGTGAGGCCCATTGTGGTGTCTATCGACCGGCCGTGGTCAATGGCGCATGCCGAGGCTCCTTCGCCCAGGTGGCAGGTGATGATCTTGAGCCGCGAGAAACGCTTCTTCAGATAGGTAGCGGCCATCAGGGCCACGTACTGGTGCGAGGGCCCGTGAAAGCCGTAGCGGCGGATGCCGTCCTTGCTGTACAGGTCCTCTGGCAGAGCATAGCGGTAGGCATGCTCCGGCATCGTCTGGTGGAAGGCGGTATCGAACACGGCCACATGCGGGATATCGGGCAGCAGCTCACGGGCCCACTCAATCCCCTGCGCCTGTATCGGGTTGTGGAGTGGCGCCAGGGGCCCAAAGCGGCGGATGTCGGCCAGCACCTGGTCATCGATCTCCACCGGGTTGGAGTACTTGTCGCTGCCGTGCACTACCCGGTGGCCAACGGCGGTGATCTCGCTCGAGTTGTGGATGACGCCAATTTTCGGATCGACCAGCCGGTCCAAGGCTGCCTGGAGCGCCTGTTTGTGATCGGCGCCTTTCTTGCCGCCCAGTTCGAACTTGAACTCCTTGCCGCCCGCGGTGTGGGTCTGCAGTGTGCCGGGCCGATCGATCCATTCCACCTGCCCTTCGACGTTGCGCGACTCGTCGGCGGTGTCAAAGAAGCGATATTTGAGCGAACCGGTGCGCAGGTTGATGACCAGCAGCTTCTGCGGTCCGCTAGGGCCAGGGGCTAGGCTTAATCCATATGGGTCCGGATTGCCTCCCTGCTCGCCTGTCTTGCGGGCGTGTTCCTGCTGCACCTTTTCGATCAGTGTGCTGCGCTTGGCGATGATTTTGGCAAAGCGTTGGAGTGCTGCTGGGTCGGCCTGGATCCAGCGGCGGAACAGGTCGGCAGGGACCAGCAAGACGCGGCATGGCGTTGTTGCGACGACATCTACTGGCGAAGGCAGCCCGGTCATCAGCGACATGGCCCCGATATTGCTGCCAGTCTTGATCTTTTCCACACACAAGGCCTCGTCCTCTGTTTGTTCGACCAGCGCGTTTGCGCAGGCTTCTCCTTCCAGGATGAGGCCAAAGAAGGTGAAGGGTTGGCCAAAGGGAATGATTACCTCACCGGGGGCATAGATGGCCTCCTCGGATTGGGCGATGACCTCGACGGCGATCTCTTCAGGTACCGTATCGAAAAGGGCATATCGCTTCAATTGCTCAAGCGTGATCATGCATCATCTCCAACGAGCTACGGGCTAGGCCTTGGGGCCACTCCCATTATACCATACCTTTGAACTGTTGTGAAAAGGACACA
The DNA here is from genome assembly GCA_016926595.1 of Anaerolineae bacterium. Next base: position 1,091 of record JAFGOG010000508.1, on the reverse strand, counting down.
TCGCGATGGTCAGCCTGTTGTACTGATGAAAGGAGGGGCGGTCAGGCCGACCGCCCCTCCTAGCCAGGGGATTCCAAAAGATCAGAGCCCTGATATCAGTTACTATTCTCCTCGACCAGCGTCAAGCTTTTCCTGTAGTTCCTCCAAAGCCGACCAGTCGCTGACCGCTGCCAGGCGGGCCTGGTCGGGCCAGCTTGTAGGATCCATCATCTTGAGGTTGGCTGCCTGGAGGATCCCCTTCAGCTTGGTCACGTCGGCGTCCGCCAGTTGGCCAAAGCTGTAGATGCCTGCGCTCTGCAGGGCGGCAGCCACCCGGGGGCCGATGCCCTCGATCCGTTTCAGGTCGTCCGGTTCAGCCGACTCGCGGGTCTTGGGTGGCTTGACGAGCAGGAATAGCAGGTTGAGCAGGATTCCTGCCACGGCGGCGGTGGCGATGGCGGGCCAGCCGTTGGGGAAGATGTCCTGGAACAGCGGGATGGGCAGGAAGCCGCCGGAATAGCCGATGTTCCCGCCGATGCCGATGATCATGATGACCGCGCCGATGGCCAACTGCTTGGGATCGAACAGGTTGACCTTCTCGGCGAGCATGAGGGCGATACCCTGCATGCCGATGACGCCGAACAGGTAGATGGCCAGGCCGCCGCTGACGGCGGTAGGCACGCTACTGACGGCAGCAGCCAGCCAGCCGGAGAACCCCAGTAGGATGGCGATGATCCCTGCTGCGACCAGCGCTGGGCCAGAATAGTTGCGGGTGATGACCATCAGCGAGTTGTTCTCGCCATAGTTGGTGCCCGCGGTCGCGCCGAACGTGCCGTGGATGATGTCGCCGACGCCGTCCAGGATCAGGTTAAAGCCGATGAACTTGCTCAATCCATACCTGGGCTTGCCCAGCTCGTCGGCCAGGTGGTCGACGTACAGGCTGATCTGGTACAGGTGGGCGGTGGACTCGGGGATGGTGGCGATGGCCATGATGCCGATGCCAAAGATGGCGGTGAAGGTCAGGTCGCTGCTAAAGCTGGGGAAGGTGATGTGGGGTGTCACAAGAAAGTCGGCTCCGCTGAACGCACTGTAGACGATCAGGCCCTCGGCGG
>JAFGOG010000507.1 GCA_016926595.1 Anaerolineae bacterium | reverse complement strand
TCACGGTAGCACCATACTACCACATTTCGAGCTAGTACGCTACTAGCTTATGTGCGAGTTACTGCAAAAGTCGAGTTACAGGTTGCAAGTTATTAGGCTAGCAGGGCGCAGGTAAGATACGGTCGCAGCGTGCCATGTGGCGAAGGGATACAAGGTGGCAGGTAAGAGGTTACTGGTTGCAGGTTGATCTCTGGAGGAAAGTGCCCTTGCTCCAGAGAGAATTGAAGAGCTCGCTGCGGAGAACCCCGCGAGGGGAATACTTTTCAAAAAACTCGGCGCTCTCTGCGACCTCAGCGGTAAAAAGGGCTTTGGAAAGGGTCCTAGGGCCGTTTCCGGCCGACGGCGCCGACGATGTCGCCGAGGTTGATGGGGACGACGAGGCAGTGCACAGCCTGCTGTCAGGGTATCTCCGCCAGATAGTTCGTAACACCGCGGAAGTATTCCAGATCTTCATAGTATGCTTCTATTGGAATCAAGATGCCTCCAGGAGCTATCCTACTGACCTGGTATCCACAAGGATGTAGGATGTCCCAGAGATCGTGGAAGTATGTTCTCGAGTTAACGTTGCCCGAGCCGAATTCGAATGTCAGGGTCTTGATCCGGTTCGCTTTAAGGGCCTTCTGAGCTCCCTGAAGTGCTGCGACCTCATTGCCCTCGATATCAAATTTTATGAAATCGACCAGATCAAGATCAAAATCTGCTATGATTTGGTCGATCGTAACAACGCGCACGCTGTCTTTAGCGAAGGTGTAATGTTGGAGATAGCTGTCTCTGCGTGGATGCAGTGAGGCCACTGGTGACCAATCGTCTGGTGAGTAGAGTGTAGTGAACCCCTCTCTATCTCCAACTGCCGCTTCGATGAGGGTGGATCCAGGCAGGTTGAGAGAACGCAGGGCATTCTGACAAAAAGGCAGCGGTTCGAGGAGGAAGAGACGACATTCTGTGGTGGACCCCAACGCCTGCAACAGATGCACCGACCACTCCCCGCGATGTGCGCCAACATCGAATACGACGGCGTTTGGACGACTTAGGCGAGAGATGGCAACACGCACTTCGGCGTCAATATCCCATCCGGCACCAGATCCTTTTCCCTGGATAAAGGCCAAGTAGGCTTCCATGAGCCGCGTGAGGCGGGCCAGTGGACCGCGGGCCATTGTTGCTGAAAGCAACGGCGCGATTCTTTTTCCCAAGAAGCCGGCGAATCGTGGGGGCAAGTTCTCTGTCATTCCGTATTGCCTTTACAATTCAAGGTCTCTGCGTGTTGAGCGATGCGTGTACGATTTGCTGGAACCGCTCTTGGGCCCGTCGGGCAAAAACGGGCATCGAGCAGTTCTCCTCGTAGAAGCGTCGCGCGGCGACCCCCATCTCGCGGGCCTGCTCCGGGTGTGACATGAGCAACTCGATTGATTGGCGCAGTGCTGACGCGTCGCCTGGAGGCACAAGCAGGCCGTTTTTTCCGGGGTCGATGAATTCGACGGTTGAAAAGGTCTCGGTGGCTATGACGGCCTTGTGGGCAGACATTGCTTCGAGCAGAAACGTCTCTCCAGAGGCGTGCTTCGCTGTGAAGAGTGGCAGGACGGCGAAATCGGCGCGGCGCACCAGGTCGTGGAAATCGGCAGGCGGCAGGAAGGGGTTCAAGGTCACGTTGGGTGGCGGCTGCAGTCCCCGAACATTGAACGACCGGGCATTGACGACCACGTGTACGGGGAGGCCACGGACGGCTTCGAGGAGAGTGCCGTAGTCGCGATGGGAGCGGCCGGCCGCCAGGATATATCCACTGGGGGGAGGCTCCGGTGCTGCGGTGCCATAATGGTCGGGCCAGACGGTGAGGAGTTGGCTGAAGCGCTCGCGCGGCAGGCGCAGCTCCCGGCTGTAGTGCTCGATCTCGCGTTGTGAGACAACGGTGATATGGTCCACCGAATGCATGGCGAAACGGATCAGCCAGAGGAAATCGAGGACCACCCGACCCTTGAGGACAAAGTTGAGGATGACCATTGGAGGGTGGCGGGGACCCAGTAGACGGCGCAGGAAGGCCAGCGGGACACCATTCTTTCCTTCCCAGGTAACGATCAGATCGTAGTGTCGGATGCGTAGCCGTGCTTTAAGGCCCAGCCCAATGTAACGAGGGTAATAGCCCAGCAGTTTGCCGTACCCGGGAAAGCGGTCGGGCGGGGTAGATATCGTGACAAAATCGACTTGGTCCTGGTTGTCCGGAAGAAATCGCCAGATCCAGCGGTTGTGAACAGGCCAATCAACTAGACAAAGAATCCTCATATAAGCAGCTACATTCCTGGCAGCGTATTGATCAACTGCCGGTAATGTCTGGCCAGGGCCAGGTGTTCCGACCGGTACCGTGGGCGCAGCAGCCAGGCGAGCGGGTTGCAGGCCAACCGGGCCAGGGAGGCTGCCAGCAGGAGCAGCTTATAGAGCCGGGCGGCGGGCGGGCCATGGTGCTTGCGAAAGAACAGCACCTTGCTGCGGTAGAGGTGCAGGAACATTTCACCAGCCGCCTGCCGCGTGCTCTGGCCGCCATGGTGCACCACCTGGGCCTGGGGCACCCAGTAGAGGTGCCAGCCGCCTCGTCGCAGGCGATGGCACAGGTCGACCTCCTCGGTGTACATGAAATAGTCCTCGTCCAGCAGGCCTACTTGCTCCAATGCCTCCCGCCGCAGGAGCAGGCAGGCTCCCTGGAGGACCTCCACCTGGCGGGGCCGGTCCTGGCCCCAGCGGTGCATGGGATAGCGGGCGTGTGGGTAGATGGCGTCGAGGTGAAAGAGCCGCCAGAACTCGCGGGCCAGCGTCGGAGCGGGGTGGCACGATGGCTGCAAGGTGCCATCGGGGTTGAGCAGCCGCGCCCCGGCCGCGCCGGTCCGGGGATGGTTCTCCAGAAAGTTGACCAGGATTTCCAGGGCGCCGTCCCGCACCTCCGTGTCGGGGTTCAACAGGAGAGTAAAGCGGCCCGCACTGCCGCGGATGCCCTGGTTATTGGCCCGGGCAAAGCCGACATTCTCATCGTTCTCGATGAGCCGTACCCAGGGAAAGCCTTCCCGCACCATCCTGGCGCTGCCGTCGGCCGAGGCGTTGTCCACGACGATGACCTCGTAGGGGGAAGCGGGTGGGTGGGTCTCGATGGATGCCAGGCACCTACTCAGTAGTTCGCACGTGTTCCAGCTGACGATGACGATGGAGAGGGCCACGGGTTTAATTCCCATGGCGTGCGGCCTGGCTCAGCTGCGCTAGGCTGACCAATCCGCCCAGAAACAGCCACCCCAGCACGCTGGCGCGCATCCCGGCCAGACCGATGTTGTAGACAAAGGGTGTGAACCAGTCGCCTAGGAATCCGGCGGCCAGACTGCCGGCCAGTCCGCCCAGGCAACCGTAGACGTAGCCGCGCTCAAAGCCATCAGGCACGATTTTGCGCACTTGCCATCCGTGGCGCCACAAGGAAATGGCCACCCACAGGAAAACAGCCAGGCCGAGGATACCCATCTGGGCATAGATATCGACATAGTTGCTATGGGAGTTGACCTGGGGGTTACGGACTACGTTAGTGGCCGTATAGGCCCAGGTGCCGATCAGCTCGCGCCAGTAGTGCCAGTAGGCAGCGAGCCCCAGCCCCAGCGGCCAGCGGTTGCCCACGAGCTGCATAATGCCCCGCCAGGCGTCCAGGCGCAGAAAGCTGCCGGTCTGCATGGCCCGCAGGACGACATTTTCGTAGAAATGGGGATAGGCTAACGGAGTGACAGCGGCCAGGCCGGCCGTGACCAACGCGCCAGCGCGCGGCGAGCTTAGCCAAACGATGACGAGCAGCGCGACCAGCGGGGGAGCCCAGCCGGAGACCCAGTCGCGTCCCTGGAACCAGGCAACGCCCAAGGTGGCCGCCAGTAGGCCTACGAACGCGAGTCGCTGCAGTCGATCCAGGCGTCGGTTGGCGAGCACCTGCCCCCCGGTCAGGGCTACCAGCCAGACCCAGAAGAGGCTGCCGGTGCTGCCTGAGGCGAACAACCGACTGGTTAGCCCCCAACTGCCGGGCAGTAGCCGCGTGGCGATGTAGACCACCCCCAGCGCCAGGAAGAGATAGACCATCCAGCGCAGCCAGCGGACGTCGCGCACCAGGTTGGCCATCAGCCAAAAAGCGCCGCCGGAGAGGATGAACACGGACCACTGGGCCAGCTGTACAAAGAGAAAGCTGGACTTGGTACCCACTAGGGGGTTCCAGTAAGCCTGGCCGGCGACCAAGGCGAACCCGGCCACGACGATCAACGCCAACAGCGGCAGGTTGGCCGGGGTGGAAGCCAGGCGGAGGTCGCGGTCCAGGATCATACGGACCACCCACACCGCCAGCAGCGCTCCCAGTAGCAGCAGCGTGACGGGCACTTCGGTCTGGGTGCCGGTGCCCACGGCAAAGGGCACCACCAGGCCGGCGGGGATGAGCAGCACCAGCCCCCACTGCGGTCGGCTCAGGAGGAACAGGCCGGCGGGCACGGCGGCCAGGAGCAAAAGGTAGCGGGTCGAGGCGCGCGGGCCCAGCCAGTAGGCCGCGGCCAGGGTGAGGAGGATCAGGCCGGCCATTGCCAGGCGCTTGAGTTTATCTGCCCCCAGGTGTCGGGCGAGGAGAATCTCCAGGTTGGCTCTGGCCCGTGGAAGGGTGGAGGTGTGCTGCGTCATTCTGTCTTTGGCCTTGTTCGCGGGGTGGCCACGATGTAGACAAAGTCGCTGGCCAGATCTCCGTTAGTTATCAAGGTATCCTCGATAGCGAACAGCATCTCCAGCAGCCGCTGTCCCGCTTCGTCCATAAAGTTGCCGGCAATGCCGGCCAGCAGAAACTGCAAGATCGACCCGCCGAGCGGCTTGAGCTCGACGATGGAAAAGTGGTGCTGTAGCAGGGGGAGGATCTCCGCCGAGCGAACCGCTTCGGAAGGGTCCACTGCCTGCACGGAACGCGCAGTGGGCAGGTTGATGGTTGTCTTCAGCACCTGGCCGCCAGCGCGCCTGCTCCAGGCTTTTTGGGTTCGCCGCCAGACTGTCTCCAGTAGGTCGCCGTCAAGCAGTTTGTCCCAGACCCGCCGGGTAACCCAGCCCACGCCGCGGTCCAGCGGAGCAAATTGCCCTCCAGCTGCGGGCGTCAGTTTCCGGTATGCCGCCGGGAGCAGATCGAAACAGGCTTGGATGACCGCTTGTTGGCGTGGGCCGAACTGAAAGCGGCTGGGGCCGACGTACTCGTTGAGGACAAAGAGCCCACCAGGTTTCAGGGCCGCGGTTACCTGGGCAAAGATGTGCTCCAGGCATTCAAAGTGGTGTGTAGCCCCGGAGCTCCAGATGGCGTCATAATGACTCACGGGCAGTTGCACCTGGTTGATGTCCTGCACCGTGTAACGGATGTTGTACCCAGCGACCTGCGCTTGCTGTGCGGCGCGGGCGATCGAGCCGGGAGCGATGTCCAGGGCGTCGCAGGTGACAAAGGCGCCGGCTACAGCTAGGCGCCGTTCCATCTGCCCTGTTCCACATCCCAGGCTGAGGCAGTGGGCCAAAGGCAGCCGGCCGGCCAAGAGATGTTCTAACGTGTATTGGACCCAATTTACCTCTGGGTGGCCGGAGACCTTTTCGTTCAGCCGCCGCTGCACGGCCGGTAACTCCAGCCAGTAGCGGCCCCGGCCTATTTGCCAGGGCCCTTCGGTATCCCAATGCTGGGCGGTGCGTTCCGTAGGGGAAGGGGACATACTTTTGGCTCCAGGTTGCTCTGCCGTGCTACCCGTGTCACCAAATCCATGAAGCGGGGGCTGATCACACTCCAATTATAGCGTTCAGCCACCAATCGACGGGCCTGGCCGGACAGCGAGTCGCGGAGGCCGGGCTCCCGAAGCAGCCGAACTACCGCTGCGGCAAACTCCTCCGGGGTGTCGGCCAGGAGCAGGTGTTTCTCGTTTTGCACATCCAGTCCTTCCGCTCCCTTGGAGGTAGCGACGACCGGCGTGCCCAGGGCCATAGCCTCCAGTATCTTGAGCCGTGTCCCGCCGCCGACGCGCAGCGGCACCACACAGGCCCAGGCCCCGGCTACGGCCGGGCGGATGTCGGGGAGGTAGCCCGTCAGTGTGACGTGGTCGCCCAGCGGAAGCCCTGTCGTGTTGACCCCTTGGGTTGAGCCGGTGATCTTCAGCTGCGCTTCGGGTACCTGTGCTCGCACCAGGGGAAAGATGGACTCGAGGAAACAGTGCATGGCATCGAGATTGGCGCTGTAGGTCAATGCCCCATTGTAGATCAATGTGTTAGGCTGCGGCTTAACGCTGATTGCCTGCAAGCTCGCCAGGTCTACACCGTTGGGGATGACGTGGATTTCTCCATAGTCGGGCGCGACCTGATGAAAGAGTGCCCGCTCGCGCTCCGAGACTACCGTGCAGGCGTCAAACCGGTTTACCAGTTTGCGGTGATAGCGTCGGCTCTTGTTCCAGGTGAGCGCGCGCCGCCAGCGCAGAAGCGGCGATGTAGCATTGACCCAGGCATCGTGGGCTACGCCAAACTGCAATTCCTCAAAGATCGAGGGGAGATCGAGTTCTTCAGATACATATCGTGCAGTTCCTAGTTGTGAAGCTACGACGATATCAGGTGCCTGCTGTCGCATAGTTCTCCTGACTAGACTGTCTGTCTCCCGACTGTAAGTGTCGACCATAGACCGGGGCAAAGGCGATAGAAATGCCAGCAGTGCTCGCGCCCGCCAAGGGGAGAACTCGCGCCACGGCACTGTCTGTATCGAGCAGCATAGCGGTTCCAGTCCGGATCGATCTACGTGTTCACCCGGACGAATAAATGAAAGCAACGAGACTTCATGTTCCTTTACCAGTGCTCTCAGCAGGTGATAGACACGGAGTTTGGTGCCGTTCTCCGGCGGGTATGGGAACCAGGGGGAGAGGAAGAGGATGCGCATAGGTCAGAGTTGCTTGCCGTACGCGATTTCCTGAAGGTAGCCTGCTATTCGATCGACCATACGCTCAAAGGTGAAACCTTCTCTCACACACTTCTGGCCTGCTGCTGACAGACGTTGGCGTAGTAGAGGGTCGTCTTGCAGGCGGTGAATCTGGGCGGCCAGGGCCTCGGCATTGCCCGCTGGGAATGTCAACCCCGTTTCCCCCTCGACCAGGATCTCGCCCGTGCCGCCGGTGGTTGTGCCGATTACCGCCAGGCCAGCAGCCATGCCTTCCAGCACTGTGCGCGCAAACGGCTCTGCCCACTCCGACGGGAAGACGAGCACGTCGTAAGAGCCCATGAGTGCGGGCATTTCTTCATAGGGGATCCGCCCGAGGAACGAGACGCTCTTTTCCAGACCCTCGCGTCGCACCAGGTCGCGCAGTGAGGACTCGTACGCCGGATCCCCGCGGCCCGCTAGGACCAGCTTCACGGGCACCCTGTGCGTGTGCGCGAGCAGACCCAGGGCGCGCACGGCGGTGTGAACGCCCTTGTCCGGCGATAACCGACCCGCGTATAGCACGCGCAGCGGGTCATGCGCCGAGCAGCCTTTTCGCGCTGCTGCTGCCCGCTCATACCGATCGACTTCGATCCCGCCGTGAATGATACAGGCATGTGCCACCGGGACACCCTCTGCTACCAGGAGGTCTCGCACAGCCCGGCTCACGCATATGGGGTGCTCCAGACGCAAAGGAAGGCGCACTTCCTTCTCCAACTGGGCCAGCGCCAATCTGGACAACAGCTTCTTGGGTACCGAGGTAATAGGCCGGCGTGAAGGAGTACGCCAATTCTGGACATAGGCATCAGGCAGTGTAAGCCAGTAATCGCTGAAGCTGTACACTACACGGCCAGGACACAACTGCTCTGCCAGCCAGGGAATAGATCGTGGCAGGTTCCACATTCCCCATACGAAGATGATATCCGGCCGAAAATCGGCCACAAGGCAACGCAGTGAGTCGAGGTCTTGCTGCTGATGCTTTTTCCTGGCGAGGAAGTACTGGAGTGCGGTGCGCCCCACTCCGGGAACCACTTGCAGGTGCAGGGCGCGATGCACATGCGCGTCCCTGTCCGAATCGCTTGCTGCTAAGCTGCCCTCTATACTCGTCAGCACTTGCACACTGTGCCCGCGCCGTGATAGAGCGTCGGCAACCTCACAGCACCGCATCTCTTGCCCTCCACGAGCAAGGGGTGGATAGAAATTGGTTAAAATCAGGATGCGCAATGTGTTCCCTTTACGAAATGTAACCCAGATCCTGTAGGCGGCGGATTACCTCGGCATCGAGTTCCAGGTCCGGCAGGGCATCAACTGTCGCGGTCTGCGCCACGTGCTGTAGGTGCGCGTCCACCCGTGCTCGAGAGTGCTCGACTACATCCGGGTGTTGCCTGCTCACGTCGTCAAGTTCAGCAGGGTCGGCCTGGAGGTCATACAGTGCGCAGCGGTCAGGGCCACGGTTGTCCCAGATATACTTGAACGACTCGGTGCGTATCGCAATACGGTGCCACTCGTCACGCAGCATTTCACAGACGGCCTCTGAAACGACATAGCCTGTCGGATCGCCGTTCCATAGAGGCGCCATGCTGACTCCTTCCACTCCGCTCGGCGGAGGACAGCCGCAGAGGTCGAGAATGGTCGGCATAAGGTCCAACGTGCGTACCTGGTGCTTTATTACCTGCCCGGCCGTGCAGCCCGGTGTGCGGACGAGGAGGGGCACCCGGATGCTCTCGTCATACAGGTTGCTTTCCCAGTGGCCCCAGCGGTGATGGTCAAAGAACTCTTCGCCGTGGTCCGAGGTCACCATAACGATGGTTTCGGAGCTGTGCGGCAAGTGATCCAGGCAGGCAAATAGCCGCCCGATCTCGGCGTCGATGTATTGCAGTGCTCGCGCGTACAGACGAACAAAGCGCTCCTGTTGGGCCACAGTCAGAGGCTGGTCTCCCTTGGCGCCCAGGCCATGCATCACTCCAAGGTCCCGCCAGGCCTGCGCGATCTCGTCCGGCTCCACCAGCTCGTGCTCGATGTGATAGGGCCAGTGAACGTCCATGTAGTGCGCCCAGGCAAAGAAGGGCGGCGCGGCGCCTTCCAGCCATCGGCACACGGCAGCGGTTGTCTCGGCAGCGGACACGTAAAGGCGGGCCGGCCGCATCCGCCTGCCAAATAGCCGCAGTAGGTGATGTGTCAGCGAAGCTCTTAGAAGACGCTGTCCACCCTTCACACTGCGCAGCCACGGGTCGCTCTCGGAGGGAACCAGGTCGGCAAAGTGGCAAAAGCCCCGGTCATAACCGGTCGCCCGGCTGAGGTGCGGATTCGTGGAGAAACCGGCGGTGGTATAGCCGTGTTCGGCCAGGGCCGCGATGGGTGACGGGCGCCCGGGGTGCAGTCGTCCGAGGCAGCCGCCGTAGGCGGCCGCGTGGCTCGAAGTGAGCAGGACGGGAAAGGCGGCCTGGGTCCAGGTTCCCCCGGTGATGGCCTGCGTGAAGCGGATACCGGTCTCTGCCAGGCGATCCAGGTTAGGGGTGAGAGAGGGGACGCGTCCGTAGCAGCCTAGAATATCCGCGCGCAGGGCGTCAATGGTAAGCAGTACGATGTTGGGCTTATTCAAAGGGTTACTCCAGATTATGAGCTGGGCAGGCCGCCGGTTGAACGAGTTTTCAGGCGTAAATCCCGGACATTATTGCCGGCAATTTGCCTTCGTCCCGAAGAAGCTTAACAACACTATGCCCCCCACTATCAAATTCATAAACATTGACACCTGGGATATCTCTTATGTGAGAAGCGTGAATGCAGTCAAGCCTATCTGCTTTCGAGACAAAAACGCAGATCTTTCGGCTATCAGCTGCATCCAACAGGAAAGGCCTTAGTGGTTCTCTCGCTAAATAACCAGGGCTTGGGCCGTATGGGCAACACTGAACCCACCTAGAATCGCCACTTGCTCCTGGGGTT
>JAFGOG010000506.1 GCA_016926595.1 Anaerolineae bacterium | reverse complement strand
GGTGGGTGAGAGCTTTTACGTCGTCTCGCCCGCTGCGGTGACACTGCGCGGGTATGCCGAGGCTGTGGCCGGTTGGTTCGGGCAGCCGGCCCGGTTGAGCTTCATGCCCTTCGAACAATGGCGCGCCACCGTTTCCAAGGAAGATGCCGAGCGAACCTGGGACCACATTTCCCACAGTCCAAATTGTAGTATAGTCAAAGCGCGGCGCCTGCTCGACTACCAACCGCGCTACACGTCGCTTCAGGCTGTCTTTGAATCGGTGGATTGGATGATGAGGCAGGGGATGATCAAAACGGCGTGACTCGAGTTGAAGAGAAGAAAATTCATGGCGGACAGAGCAAGTGCTTTGGTAAGTAGTACGGATCGAGCCCTGAGGGCATTCGCCACAAGCCAGAACAGATGTTGATCAGGCTCCCTCTCTTGTGGCGGCGAGAGCCATCAAAGCAGCTGTCAAAAAAAGGGAAATGAGCCTTCCGGCTAGCCTTTCCGGGTATTGACAAACGGCCAAAGATCGAGTATAATCTATATATTCTCGATTCTCGAAAATCGAGAATATCAAATAGATAGATGGGCATTGTTGTATCGAGTCGCAGAAATTGTACGCAAGGAGGTATCGAGAAAGGAGGGATTTTCGGCAGACAAGTGCAATCGGGATTGGCAAGTTGCCAAGCTAAACGGTTCTGGAGAGACGATAGGTCCGCGAAGAGACTATATGTACGCGCAAGGAGGTGCGAAAGTGACAGACTCAAGCCAGGTCCTGGGGACATTCCTCGGTGACGAGACCTTCCCCATCGAGTGGAAGAACGAAGAAGAAAAGAAGCTGTTCTGGTTCTACGATGACAACCATTGCCCTCGTCCCATTTCTCCCATGTACTGGAGCCTGGACGGTTGGTGGGGGCCAACGCTCGACTACATGTACCGGCGTTTTGGCTTCCCGATCGGCAAAGCCTGGATCGGCAAACGGGTGAACGGCTACCTGTACACGGCCATTGTGCCGCGTGAGGCCGAGTCGGCCGCCATGCTCGGCCCTTACTATGGCTGGATCATGCCCACCTATGCCCGGAGCTTTCTCGACTGGTGGCAAGATCGTTACCTGCCCGAAATCGAGCGCAACTTTGCCTATCTCGACACCTATCCCACACAAGAGGCGTCGCTGCAGGAGCTGATGTTCCTGCTGGAGGAGGCCATCGACATCCAGGAGCGGCACTTTCGCCTGCATTGGATTCTCAACCTGGCCCAGTTCCAATCCTCGCTGGATTTGCAGGCAGCCGTCGGGGAAGTCGTGGGCAAGGTGGACCCAGCCCTGATCGGCCGGATCCTGATCTCTATCAAGGACCGCAACTGGGACAGCCTTGAGGCCTTGTGGAAGCTCAAAGAGCAAGTCAAGGCAGACCCGCAGCTCAAGTCGGTTTTCCATACCTGCGAGACCGCCACAGCCATCATCCCCGAGTTGCGCAAGAGCGAAAAGGGCCAGGCCTTTCTGGCTGATGTGGAAGCCTACTGCAAGGAGTTCGGCGTCAAACCCTCGATGTACACCCACGAGTACACCAACAAGCTGTGGGTCGAAGATCCAGCCCCGGCTATCGAGACCATCCAGGGCTACCTCGCTTCCGACTATGACTTTCCGGCAGAGTACCAGCGCATGGTGAACGATCACTATGCCGCCATTGAGGAGCTGAAGGCGCTGGTGCCCGACACGGCCACGCCCGAGCAGCGGGAGAAGCTGAACACGGCCATCGAGCTTGCCACCCGGATGATGCCGCTCACGCCAGACCATCACTTTTACATGGACCAGGGCTCCTTTGCCCGGATGCGTCTCGTTCTGATGGCTATCGGCCGGCACATGGTGAAGAAGGGGTTGCTGCGCGATCCCGAGGACATCATGTTCCTCGAATACGATCAGCTCCGTGCCTACGTGGCCAACCCGACCGGTTATGATGGTCAAGGCATCATCAAGGCGGCGCGGCGTGCGTACGAAGCGGCGCACCGCGTGCGGCCGCGCGACTGGGTAGGCACTGTGACGCAGTGGTCGATGTACGAAGAGATCTATCACACCCTGTGGGGCTGGCCCGAGCGCTGGGAGCGCGCCCAAGCGGGTCAGGAAGCTGTGGCGGGCCTGGTAAAGGGCCTCCCGGCGGCGGCCGGAGTGGCGGAGGGGCTCGCCCGCGTGGTGACCGGACCCGAAGAGTTCAGCCAGGTGCAGCGCGGAGAAATCCTGGTGTGTGTCATGACCAACCCGGCCTGGGTGGTGCTCTTTAGCAAGATCAAGGCGGCCGTGACCGATGCCGGCGGCGTGTTAAGCCACACAGCGGTGGTGGCGCGCGAGTTCGGCTTGCCGGCCGTGGTCGGCACGGTGGATGCCACCAGTCGCATCAAGACCGGCGACCGCGTTCGGGTCAACGGCAACACCGGCGAAGTGGAAATTCTGAGCTAGGGACAAAGCGTGCCAGTGGGGGCGCGGTGTCCGCGCCCCCACTGAAACCAATGTGAAAGGGTAGAGCGTGACGCTATGGCAGCTACAGGGGAGTACGTCGGCCGCGTGCTTCGAGTGAACCTCACTGAAGGCTCGCTGGGCCAGGATCCGCTGGACGAGGCTTTCACCCGGGATTATATCGGCGGCCGAGGCTTTACCTCGCGCTTGCAGTACGATCTCATTCCCCGCGACGTGAATCCTCTTGGCCCCTACAATGTCCTGATCATCGCCCCGGGAGCATTGACCGGCACCTCGGCGCCCTCGGCATCCCGCTTTGTCGTGGCGGCCCGCTCGCCGTTGACAGGCATCTTGGGCGATGCCAACTCGGGTGGCTTTTTGGGGGCCGTGCTCAAGCGAGCAGGCTACGACCTGGTGCTGATCCATGGCCGGTCGCCCCACCCGGTCTACCTGTGCATCGACGACGCGGCCGCAGAACCGGTCAAGCTGTACGACGCGTCTCATCTGTGGGGCCGCGACGTCCATGATACCACCGACGCCCTCAAGCAGGAGCACGGGCGTGGCTTTTGCGTAGCCACCATTGGTCCCGCGGGTGAAAACCTGGTCCGCATGGCCGCGGTAATGGCCGATAAGGAGCACGCCGCGGCGCGTACCGGACTGGGCGCGGTGATGGGCTCCAAGAACCTGAAGGCCATCGCCGTGCGCTCCGGGCAGGACTTTCCCTACCATGACCAAGCGGCCTTCAATGGGCTGGTGGCTGAGCTGATCGAGATCGAGCACAATGACCGGCGCGCCCAGGACTTTTCCGCCCGGGGCACGCTGGGCACGCTCATGGACCATCACTCGGCTATCGGCGGCATGAACACACGCAACTTTCAGTTCGGCCAGTTCGAGGGCAAGGAGAAGGTCGATCACGATGCACTGGCGGCGGAATACCTGGTCCGGCCGACGGGCTGCTACCGCTGCTCGCTCAAGTGCGATAGGCACAGCCGAGTGGAAGAGGGCGAGTTTGCCGGCGTGCAAGTGGATGGACCCGAGTATAGCACGGCCGTGGCCCTGGGCTCTGGCCTGGGCATCGACAACATGGCCGCTATCCTCAAGGGCAACGACCTGGCCAATCGCTATGGACTGGACACCATCGACCTGGGTGGTGTCATCGCCTTTGCCATGGAGCTGTATCAGCGCGGTATCCTCAGCCGAGAAGAGGCCGACGGCCTGGACCTGGAGTGGGGCAACTATCACACCATGCTGGAGCTGACGCGGCGCATCGCCCTGCGCGAGGGTCCTTTCGCCGACCTGCTGGCTCATGGCGTGCGTGCCGCGGCTGAGGAGATCGGGCGGGGTGCCGAACGCTATGCCGTGCACGTCAAGGGGATGACCCCCGCGCCCCTGGACGCGCGGGCCGTCAAGGTCTACAACTTTCGATACGCCGTTTCGCCGCGAGGGGCCGATCATCTGCGCATCTCGGCACCGGGCGCCTATGCCCTGGACAGCATGCCGCTCCACGATGCCGCCGACCGGCTGCGCTACTGGGAGAGCGTGGTCGCCGTGCCCGACCTGATGGGCGTGTGCAAGTTCGCCTACACCTACTACACCGAAACACCCGACGTAGCCCTGCACCGTACCCTGGACATTCTCCCCAGCCTCTACACCGCCGCCACGGGCCGCGCGCTGACGCGCGACGATCTGTTGCACACCGCGGCACGCGTGATCAATGTCGAGCGTGCCCACAACTGCCGCCTGGGCATGACCAGCGCCGACGACACCCTGCCGCCGCGCTTTACTCAGGACCCCATGCCCGCCGGCCCGGCCAAGGGCAAAGTGTACGACATCCTTGAGCCGATGAAGGAAGCATGGTATACTGTTCAGGGGTGGGATCCGACCACCGGCATCCCCACGCGCGCGATCCTGGAAAAGCTGGAGCTGGACGACATCGCCGACGATCTGGAACAGAATACCCGGGTGACCCTGGTCCATCAGAATCTATCGGACACCGATTGAGGAGCAACAATGACGAGACTAATCGATCTGAGCATGCAGGTGAGCGCCGACATGGTCGTCTTTCCACGCGTGGCCCGGCCGATCATGGCCATGCTGGAAAGCTGGGAGGAGTTTGCCACCAACATCGGCGCTGCCCAATACGGCGCTACCTGGTTGACCGCCCACTACGTCGTCGTCCTGGGCGACCACGTTGGCACTCACGTGGACTCGCTGCGGCACATGCGCCGCGACGCGCCGGGTCCCGAGGGCATCCCGCTGGAGTATTGTTATGGCGACGGCGTCGTCCTCGATTTCTGCCACAAGCCGGTGGGCTATGGCATCACCGCCGCCGATTGCCAGCAAGAGCTGGCGCGCATCGGCTACACGCTCAAGCCGCTGGACATTGTCTTGATCATGACCGGTGCCGGGCGCTACAATACCGAGGCACGCTACCTGACCGAGCACTGCGGCATGACCGGCGAGTCCACGACTTGGCTCCTCGACCAGGGCATCAAGATGGTGGGTATCGACGCGCCCACCTGGGACCGCCCGGTCAAGTCGATGTTCGAAACCAAGGAATTCTGGCCTGGACACGTGGTCATGCTGGAGCGGGAATACTATCACCTGGAGAACATGGCCAACCTCGATGCCATCCCGGCGCCTTTTGGCTTCAAGGTCGCCGTGTTCCCGATCAAATGGAAAGGGACGACGGCGGCTCCCGTGCGCGCCGTAGCAATTCTTGAGTAGAGGTCTGAGTGTGCGCATCTTGGCACGTCCTGCTGAGAAGGTCGTCGATCATCTGAAAGGAAACGCATGGCTGCTTACGTGGTAATTCTCGGTTCGCTCGATACAAAGGGCCGCGAGGTGGACTCGCTCCGAGACAAGGTGCGAGCCTTTGGCGGTGAACCGTTGGTGGTCGATACTGGAGTGCTGGGCGAAGCCACAACTACCCCCGACATTTCGCGGCACGACGTAGCGAATGCCGCGGGAAGCAGCATTCAGACACTGATTGAAGCAGGCGACAAGGCGCGCGCCCTCACCACGATGGCCGAGGGAGCGATCGTGATCCTGGGTGCACTCTTTCGGGAGGGACGCCTGGGCGGCGTGCTGTCGATCGGCGGCTCGCGGGGCACGGCATGCAGCACGCGCGCCATGCAATCACTACCGGTGGGCGTGCCCAAGCTGATGGTCTCGACCATGGCCAGCGGTCACAATCCCTTCGGACCCTACGTAGGCACGAAGGACATCACGTTGATGCACTCGGTGGCCGATGTGCAAGGGGTGAATGCCGTGACCCGGCCTATCTTTACCAATGCCGCGGCGGCCATCGTGGCCATGAGCCGGGTGGGGGCGCCGGTGCGGTGCGGTGACAAACCGATGTTCGCGGCCTCGATGCTCGGCGTGTCGACCGCGCTGGTGGATGAGATCCGGTCACGGCTGGAAGACGAGGCGGGTATATCCGGGGAGGTGATTGCCTTCCACGCCGTGGGGACCGGAGGGCGTGCCATGGAGGAGCTGATCGACAGTGGCCTGTTCGACGGGGTGTTTGATGTGACACCGGGGGAGATGATGGCCCTGGTCGTGGATGGCCTGTTTTCGGCCGGACCGGGCCGGATGCAGGCCGCGGGACGGCTGGGACTTCCCCAGGTCGTGGCCCCTGGTGGCCTCGACTTTATCATCGAAGGGCCGCTGGAGGAAACGCGCTACCGTGGGCGCAAGATCATGCGCCACACACCGACGATCAGCCTGGTTCGCACCTCGGTCGATGAGATGGAACAGGCCGCCCGCCTCATCGCCGGCCGTCTGGCTGCGTCGACCGGGCCGGCGGCAATGATTCTACCGCTGTGCGGCTTTGGCTGGTTCTCGCGGGCAGGGCAGCCTCTGTACGACCCAGAGTCCGACCGTGCTTTTGTCGAAACATTCCGGGCACTCGCGCCGGCCGGGGTACAAGTTGTCGAGATGGACACGCACCTTAACGATCCCGCGGTGGCCGAGATGGCGATCCGCTTGATGAAGGAGATGGTTCCAATATCTCCGGCGGCCAAAATCACAGAATACGAGGAGAACTGATGGCATCACTGGCTGTTTACCGAAATCTCTATACATTGCACGATAAGGTGGCCGTGGTTGCGGGCGGAGCCGGCGGAATTGGTCGCGCCATCTGCGAAGGGCTGGCGGCATTCGGCGCCACGGTGGTGGTGGCCGATATCAATCAGAGCACAGCCGATTGTGTCGCCGCCGAGATCACGGCGGCCGGCGGCAAGGCCTGGGGGGCTGTCATCAACGCCCTGGACGTCTCGAGTACCCGCCAGGCCATGTCCGAGATCGCCACACGAGCTGGGAGCCTTGATGTGCTAGTCAACGCCGTGGGCACGCACCGAGAGGCCCCCGCCGAAGCCTTCACCGAAGCCGATTGGGACCTGGTTGTGGATCTGAACCTGAAAGCCGCTTTTTTCCTCTCTCAAGCTGCGGCCACGGTCCAGATCCCGCAGGGAGGGGGTAAACAGATCCACATTACCTCTGTCCGCAGCCTGCTGGGCATTCAGCGCGGCTACGTCGCCTACTGCGCCAGCAAGGGCGGCATGAACCTGATGATCAAACAACTGGCTACCGAGTGGGCCAAGTACCACATCAGCGTCAACGGCATCGCCCCGACCTTTACCCGCACCGAGCTGGTCAAGAACTATCTCGAAGATCCCGATTTCTACAACCCGCTGGTGGCTCGCATCCCTCTCGGACGCATTTGTGAGCCGCAGGATCTGGCGGCACTCGCTATCTATCTGGCCGTCCCTGCCTCGGACTTTATCACTGGTCAGATCATTTTTGCCGATGGTGGTGTGACGGCCACGCAATAGGCGAAACCCTGACGGTCTCTAGTTTTTGAGGGGAGGGGCCATGGCAGACAAGTGGTGTGTTTGGTTCGACGAATTGACGCGAGACGACGTGCCTATTGCCGGCGGCAAGGGTGCCAACTTGGGCGACATGGCCCAGGCTGGTCTGCCGGTCCCGCCCGGCTTTGTCATCACCGCGCCGGCCTATCGCCACGTGGTCAACACTTCAGGTCTGGCGGCCAAGATCGATGACACGCTGCTGGATCTCGATCGTAGCCTTTGCGACCAGCTCCAAGAGGTCGAGCCCCGGCTCCGAGCGCTCTTTACCGACGTGGCCATTCCCGACGAGATGGAAGAGACGATCGTGGCGTACTACCGGGCACTGGGAACGGATCCCGCTGTGGCGGTTCGCTCCAGCGCCACGGCCGAAGACCTGGCCGGGGCCAGTTTCGCCGGCCAGCAGGAGACATTTCTCAACGTGGTTGGCGAGGAGGCGCTGCTTGGCGCCGTGCGCCGCTGTTGGTCGTCGCTGTTTACCTCGCAGGCTATCTTTTACCGCTGTCAACACGGCTTCGAGGACCGCCAGGTGTCGATGGGCGTTGTCGTGCAAAAGATGATCGACTCGGAAAAAGCGGGCGTCAGCTTTACCGTGGACCCGGTGCTGCGCAACCACTACCAGATGGTGGTCGAGGGGGTCTGGGGTCTGGGTGAGGGCATCGTGTCGGGCCAGATCACGCCCGATCACTACAAGCTGGACCGTGAAACGGGCGAAGTGGTGTACCAGTTTATTCCCGACAAGCGGATCATGTTTGTCCAGCATGGAGCAGATGGCATCGTAAAACTGCCGGTGCCCGCCGAGCGGGTCGCGGCCCGGGTGCTGACCGACGACGAGCTGCGCCACCTGGTGGAGCTGGGCAACCGGGTCGAGGAGCATTTCGGCTGTCCCCAGGACATCGAATGGGCCATCGAGAATGGTGCTATTTACCTGCTGCAGAGCAGGCCGATTACGTGTCTGTGACGGGCAACCCGCCAAGGAGTGAACGATGCTGCAACTGAGTCAAGAGTTTTCATCGGGGGGGACGCGCCTGCGTGTCGACGTACACGGCTCCAAGCTGCGGGCACAAGTGTTGGACGAATTGGCCTTTCTGGCCTATCGCCTGGCGAGTGTGGAGATCGAGCCGATGGTCACGTGCCCGACACCCGACGTCATCTGGGACGAGGACGCCGTGACCAAGAGCATTCGCTACGATGGGCGGACCCTTTTTCTTGACGGCGGATGGCTCCAGGGCGAGGTGCAAAAAGTGCTTGTCTCGATGCTGGCTCTGCGGATGGAGCAGGTGGGTCTACACCCCTTCCATTCTTCGGCCATCCGCTACCACGACTGTACGGTTCTGTTCATGAGCGGCGAGGCCAATCACGGCAAGACGATGGCCCAGATCGAAGGCAGCCGGCGCGGGGGGGTGGTGGTGTCCACCGAGACCACTGTCACCGATGAGCGCGGCTGGGTGGTCACCGGCTCCAAGACCACGTTTCTAAAGACGCGGTCCAAAGGGACCGAGCGTTCAGACATTCCCGACGCCCAGCAAGGCGCGGCCAAGTTTTTTGACGAGACCCCCAGATTTGTAACCTACGATGAGCCGTGCGACGTCGACCTGGTCGTGCTGCCAGCCATCGACGGCAACTTTGACCCCCACGTCGTCGAGATGAGCCGATTCGAAAAAGAGTACCAGACCTACCACTCACTCGTCAACTACCACGGCCTGCACCAGTTGCTGGCTCCGGGCCTGCCGATGCCCATCATCGACACCGATGAGCTGCGGCTCAAGCGGGCCGACTTTGGCCAACGCTTTGCCGTCCGCCCCTACTACTTGATTCGGGCTGCCAACCCACAAGTGCTTATGGATAAGGTGGAGGAGTTGCTGTGAACCAGAGCGTCTCCCAGTAAAGGAGAGAGGGACGTGATGAACGAACAGGTGGATTTAGAGAACACGCAGGTGCAGCAGCTCCAGCTCTCGCTGGCACGGTATGCGCAACAAGTGCGGATTAGCACCGAAGTGGCCCAGGAGATTGCCGACGCGCCTGCCCTGGATGAACTTTACCGGCGCGTGGTGACGCTGGTCAAAGAGCGCTTTGGCTATTATCATGTCCAGGTCTTTCGTCTCGATCCGAAGTTGAAGGCGATGGTCGTGGCCGAAGGGTATGGCCAGGTTGGAGAAAAGATGAAGGCCGCCGGACACAGCCTGCCATACGGGCGGGGCATCGTGGGCACGGTGGCAGCCACGGGACAACCCGTGCTGGCTTCTGACGTGAGCCAAGACCCTCACTGGGTGACCTCTTCCTACTTGCCCAACACCAAGGGCGAATTGGTCGTGCCCATCAAATTGCGAGACAGCGTGCTGGGCGTGCTGGACGTTCAGAGCGACGTGGCCGGCGCCCTGACCGAAGAGGACCAGGTCCTGCTGTTGGGACTGGCCGGCCAGATCGCCGTCGCCATTCAAAACACCAACCTGCTCGAACAGAGCCAGGCCATGTTGGCCAAAGCGCGGGAATCGGAGCAAATGCTGCGCACGGTCATCGATGCGACGCCCGATTGGATCTTTATCAAGGATCAGGAGCACCGATACCGGCTGGTAAACCGGGGCTATGCCAAGTCGCTGGGCCTCGATCCCGAGGACTTTGGCGGCAAGAACGACCTCGATCTTGGGTTCTCGGAGGCGCAGGTCAGGGGCGACCCGGAGAAAGGGATCCAGGGCTTCTGGGCCCACGACCGGAGCGTCATGGAAAGCGGTGAGACTCGTACCTATCGTGGCGATCCCGTCATGGTCGACGGCGAGGCCCACTATTTCCATTCAATCAAAGCGCCCATGCGCGACACGGAAGGCCGGATCTGGGGCGTGCTTGGGTTCAGCCGCGACATCACCGAGCGTGAACAACTGTTGGCCGAGGTCCAGCAGTCCGAGGAGCTGCTGCGCACCCTTATCGATGCCACGCCCGACTGGATCTTTATCAAGGACCAGGAACATCGCTACCGCCTGGTCAACCAGGGTTACGCCAACGCGCTGCACCTCAGTCCAGAGGACTTTATCGGCAAAAACGATCTGGAGCTGGGCTTTCCCGAGGAATTGGTCAAAGGCAATCCGGAGAAGGGTATCCGGGGTTTCTGGGCCGACGACCGGTTGGTCATGGACAGTGGAGAGAGACAGATCTATCCGCGCGATCCGGCGACGATCGATGGCCAGGTACACGTGTTTCACACCATCAAGGTGCCGCTGCGCAACGCGCAGGGCGATGTGTGGGGGGTTCTGGCGTTTGCCCGTGACGTGAGCGAGCGTGAGGAGTTGATGGCCGAGCTGGAGCATCGCGCCACCCAGCTTCAGGCCGCCGCCGAGGTATCGCGAGTCGCCAGAGAGGAAGCCGAGAAAGCCAAAGAGAAGGCCGAAGCGGCCAGCCAGGCCCTAACCGCCCGAATGTGGCAAACCGCCGGCCAGGCCCAACTGAGTGACAGGATGCGCGGCGAGCAGAACATGTCTACGTTGGCCGACAACGTCATGCAGCAGTTGTGCCGTTATCTGCCAGCTCAGGTGGGCATGCTTTATACTGCCCAGCTCGGACCCGAGTATCCCTCGGGCGGTGTCTTGACCTTAATGGGCGGCTATGCATACCCCTCGCGTGGCGGCCGGTCGGTCCGCTTCAACTTGGGGGAAGGGTTGGTGGGACAAGCGGCTCTGGAGAGGCAGTCGATCACGCTGAGCGATGTTCCCGAGGGCTATCTGCCCATCACTTCCGGTCTGGGCCAGGCAACTCCGCGCCACATCTTTATCTCGCCCTTCTTGTATGACGACCAGGTGGCTGGGGTGGTCGAATTGGGCACGTTGGCTGAGTTCAGTCCGGCCCAAATAGAGTTCCTGCAAACAGCCCTGACCAACATCGGCATCGCCTTCACCACTGCCCGGGCACGGGCCCAGATCGACGAGCTGCTGTCCAAAACCCAGCAGCAAGCTGAAGAGCTGCAAGCTCAGAGTGAGGAACTGCAGACTCAGAGCGAGGAGCTGCGGGTCGCCAACGAGGAGCTGCAGAGCCAAACCGACAGCCTGCGGCGCTCAGAAGCAGCCCTGCGAGAGAAACAGTTCGAGCTCGAGAGTGCCAATGCCGAGCTTGAAGAACATACTACCGCCCTACAAGAGAAACAGGCCGTCCTGGATCGACAGAATCACGACCTCTCTGTGGCCCAAGCTGAGCTAGGACGAAAAGCCGAGGAGCTGGCCCTGGCGAGCAAGTACAAGTCCGAGTTCTTGGCCAACATGTCGCACGAACTGCGCACTCCGCTCAACAGCTTGCTCATCCTGGCCGGCATGTTGCAGCAGAACGAGGCCGGAAATCTCACGGCCGACCAGGTAGAGTCGCTGCAAGTGATCCACACCAGTGGACGGGATCTACTGGAGCTGATTAACGATATCCTCGACCTGTCCAAGATAGAAGCCGGGCGGATGACGTTTCGCTTTGAGCCAACAGTCCTGGGTGACATTGTTGAGGCTATGGTAGCCCAATTCGCCCACGTGGCTGAAGACAAGGGGTTGATCTTTGAGACGATCCTGGCCGAGGATCTGCCGGCGACCATCGAAACCGACCGGCAGCGGATCCAGCAGATCCTCAAGAACCTGTTGTCGAATGCCTGCAAGTTCACCGAGAGGGGCCGTGTCGGCCTGGATGTCCGCCGTGCGAGTGCCCTTCCCGAGCGGTTTGCTGCAGAATCGGGCCTGGAGCCAGACCGGGTGGTAGCCTTCAGCGTGACGGACACCGGCATCGGCATCGCCCCAGAAGAGCAGAAGATCGTCTTTGAAGCCTTCCGGCAGGTGGAGGGCGGCACAAGCCGCAAGTATGGCGGCACCGGGCTGGGCTTGTCTATTTCCCGCGAGCTGAGTCTCCAGTTGGGTGGGTACCTGGCTCTGCAGAGCGAGCCAGAGAAAGGCAGCACCTTTATCCTGTATGTGCCCCAAGAACGGAGGTCAGCGGAGACTGGACGGATCGCCGGGCCGGAGAGGATGGCCTCTTCCCCGACCGCGGCTGAGCCGCCGCGACCGTCCAGTCCTCCAGATCGCATGGAATCGCTGGCACGCTCAAGTACAGCTCAAGCGCTGACCTTGATTCCTGACGATCGAGACGACCTGGAGAGTGGCGCCAAGACCTTGCTGGTCATCGAAGACGATGTCGAGTTTGCGCGGATTGTGCGCGATTTTGCCCGCAAGAAGGGTTTCAAGTGCCTGGTCGCCGGGGATGGTGAAACAGGACTGGCCCTGGCGGGACGGTATCGGCCCGACGCGATCATGCTCGATCTCCATTTGCCCCGCCTGAACGGCTGGGAGGTGCTCGCCAGGCTGAAGGATGGCTCCGACACGCGCCATATCCCGGTGCACATCATGTCGGTGGACAGCGAAACGCTGGACGCCTACAAACACGGGGCGATGGGCTTTCTGACCAAGCCGCTCAGCGCCCAAGAGCTGGAGTCGGCTTTCCAGCAGATCGAGTCCTTTATCGAGCGCTCGGTCAAGACCCTGCTTCTGGTCGAAGACGACGCCAGCCTCAGGCTCAGCATCACCAAGCTGCTGGGTGGTGGCGACGTCAGGATCAGCGAGGCGGACAGCGGGCAAGCCGCCCTCGACCTGCTGCGGGCCCAGCAATTCGACTGCATGATCCTGGACCTGAGCCTGCCCGACCTCAGCGGCTTTGAGGTGCTGAATCGGATGAACGAGGAAGAGACGACCACCAAGTGCCCGGTGATCGTCTACACCGGCCGCGACCTGACCCCCGAGGAGAACCAGGATCTGATGCGCTATGCTGACAGCGTCATCGTCAAGGGCGTCAAATCGCCGGAGCGGCTGCTGGACGAGACGGCGCTGTTTTTGCACCGGGTGGTGGCCGACCTGCCGGAAGAGAAGCAGCAGACCATCCGGCGCCTGCACGACAAAGAGGCACAGCTGGTGGGCAAGCGGATCCTGATCGTGGACGACGACGCCCGGAGCGCTTTTGCCCTGTCCAAGCTGTTGGCCGACAAGGGCCTGGCCGTGTCCATCGCCCGGGATGGCCAGCAGGCCCTCGACTTGTTGGCCAAGACTCCGGGCATGGATCTGGTTTTGATGGACGTGATGATGCCGGTCATGGATGGCTACGAAACCATGCGGCGCATCCGGGCGCAGCGGCAATTCGAGACCCTGCCCATACTGGCCCTGACGGCCAAGGCGATGGTGGACGACCGGGACAAGTGCCTGGCCGCCGGAGCCAACGACTATCTGACCAAGCCGATCGATCCCGCACGTCTGTTCTCAGTGCTGCGGGTGTGGCTCTACCGATGAGGAGAAGGCGATGACACAAAACACACCCAAGATCCTGATCGTCGACGACAAACCTCAGAATCTCTACACGCTGACCCAATTGCTGGGAAAACTGGAGGCACACGTCATGGAAGCCGCTTCCGGTGCCGCGGCGTTGGATCTGGCTTTGCAACACGATTTCTGCCTGGCCATCGTCGACGTGCAGATGCCCGAGATGGATGGCTACGAGCTGGTTTCGTTGCTGCGCAGCAACACAGTCACGGCCAACCTGCCCGTCATTTTCGTCAGCGCCATCTTTTCCGACGAGTACCATCACCGTCGTGGATACGAGGCAGGGGCCGTCGACTTTATGAGCAAGCCCTTTAGTCCCGATATCTTGCTCAGCAAAGTCAAGATCTTTCTCCAGATCTACCATCAACGGGCCGAGCTAGAACAGCAGCGGGCCAAGCTCGAACAAGCCAATAGAGCTCTCTCCAAACGAACGGTTGAGCTGGAAACCGGCAGCCGGGTGGGCCGTCACGCCAACTCGATTCTCGACCTGGAGGTATTGCTGCCCGAGGTGGTATTGTTGATGCAGACCATGTTCAACTACTACTTTGTGGGCATCTGGCTGGCGGAGGAGGAAAAGAACGCCCTGGTGTTGCGTGCCGGTCACAGTTTTGATGGCGAAACGCCCCTGAAGCCGGGCATGAAGCTGCCATTGGATGCGCCGGCGAGCATCGTCGTGTCGGCATATCGAACCAAAGACCACTGCCTGGTCAGTAATGCGTCCACAGATCCTCGCTACCTGGCGCTAAAGGAGCTACCGAAAACGCAGTCGGAGCTGGCCCTACCGCTGCAGATCGGCACCCGGGTGCTTGGGGTCCTCGATCTTCAATGCGAGCACGCCGACGCCTTCGATCGTGATTCGTGGATGGCACTGCAAATGGTAGCCAACCAGATCGCCATTGCCATTCACAATGCCCGGCAGTACGACCAGGAAAAAGGCTTGCGCGAGCTGGAAGCGCGGCGGGTGCAAGAACTGGCGGAGCTGAACGCCAGCAAGGACCGATTCTTTTCTATCGTTGCCCACGACCTGCGCGGCCCGTTCAATCCACTGCTCGGGATGGCAAAGTTGATGACCCGGCTGCCGGACGAGACGCCCCCGACAGAGTTCAAGAGCATGGCCAAATCGGTGTACGCGTCGGCGCGCACTGTGTACGAGCTGCTAGACAACCTGCTGGCCTGGTCGCGCCTCCAGCGCGGGCGAATGGAATACGAGCCGGAGCGACTGGATCTGGCCAAGATCGCAGAGAGGAACATCATGCTGTTCACCGAGGTTTCCACCAGCAAAGGCATCAGGCTGGAAAGCACGGTGGGTGCCGGTACCTGCGTCCATGCCGACCCGAACATACTGAACGCGGTCCTGCGCAACCTGATCTCCAACGCCCTGAAATTCACGCCGCAAGGTGGGCGAGTGGTGGTGACGGCACTGCCTGATACCGCAGACCCGGGACTGGTGGCGGTGAACGTATCCGATACAGGGGTGGGGATCCGGCCTGCGGACCAGGCCAAGCTGTTCAGGCTGGACGTGAGCCATAGCACCAAGGGAACGGCCGAAGAAAAGGGGACCGGCCTGGGGTTGATCATCTGCCAGGAGATGGTGAAAAAGAACGGAGGCCAGATCTGGATCGAGAGCGACGGCGTGCCAGGACGGGGCACGAGAGTCAAGTTCACAGTGCCGCTGCTCGAGGCTCCGGCAGGAGGCTGGGAGGTCAAGACCCAAGATGTCGTGACCCGGGCTGCGGAGGTGGAGCCCGAGAGGGAGATATTGGCGCGCCTGCCGGCGTCGGAGAGGGCGATGGTGTATGACCTGGCGAGGCAAGGCGACCTGCGAGCCATTGAGGAGTGGGCGGCGCACATGGAAACGCAGAGTGAGCAGTATGCTCCCCTGGCCGATAGGGTACGCCAGTTGGCCCGAGACTTTGAAGAAGGAAAGCTCCTGGCGCTGTTCGAGCCGCGTGTGGAGTCGCAATGAACGAGCAAGAGATCGAAAAGATCGAGATTGAGCTCTTTCTCGAAACCATCTACCGGCGCTATGGCTACGATTTCAGGCACTATACCCGGGCCTCTGTGCGCCGGCGAATACGCCAGTATCTGGCCAAGGTGGGGTATTTCAGGGCCAGTGAACTGATTCCACGGCTGCTGTACGATCAAGTCTTTGCCGCGTCTCTGATCTACGAGTTCTCGATCACGGTGACCGAGATGTTTCGCGATCCCAGCTTCTACCGCTCGGTCCGGGTCAATGTCGTGCCGTATCTACAGACCTATCCCTATATCAAAATCTGGCATGCCGGGTGTGCCACAGGGGAAGAAGTTTATTCTCTGGCTATCGTGCTGCAAGAGGAAGGGTTGTACGAGCGAGCCACGATCTATGCCACCGATTTCAACGACACGGCCCTGAGCCATGCCCGAGAAGGGATCTACAGTCCGAAGGACATGCGCCAGTATGCCAGGAACTATCAAGAGGCGGGTGGCACCGCCTCTTTTGCCGACTACTATCATGCCCAGTACGAATCGGCGATCATGAGCCAGTCTCTGAAGAGGAACATCACCTTTGCCGATCACAATCTGGTGACCGACGGCGTGTTCAGTGAAATGCAACTGATCGTGTGCCGGAACGTGCTGATCTACTTTGATAAAACACTCCAGAATCGAGTGCTCAAGCTTTTTGCCGACAGCCTGCACTATGGAGGCTTTCTTTGCCTGGGGAGCAAAGAGACCGTGCAATTCTCCGAAGTACAGGATCTGTTTCAGGAGGTGGACGATCGGGAAAAGATCTACCGAAAGCGAGCGCTGTGATGGTGGACCGACCCGCAGGGCACCAGGTCGTCGTCATCGGAGTCTCGGCCGGGGGCATGGCGGCCCTGGAGGAACTACTGCCCGCCTTTCCGGCGACCTATCCCTGGCCCATCGTCGTCGTTCAGCACCTGCATCCTGTGCAGGATACCTCTTTCATTCAACGCCTGAACGAGAAAAGCGCTCTGACCGTCAAGGAGGCCGACGAAAAGGAGCCACTTGAAGCGGGCCACGCCTATTTTGCGCCGCCCAACTATCACTTGATGATCGAGGATGATCGGACCTTTGCGCTATCCGTGGACGAGAAGGTAAACTATGCCCGCCCGGCGATCGATGTCCTGTTTGAAAGCGCGGCCGACGTCTATGGGGATGGGGTGATCGGAGTGATTCTGACCGGGGCGAACGAAGATGGGGCCCAGGGACTGCGCATGATTAAGGCAAGGGGTGGGGTGGCGATCGTGCAGGATCCCAAGACAGCCCAGGTACCCCTGATGCCCCAGGCAGCGATCGCGGCCATACAGGTAGACCACGTCCTGACCCTGCCCGAGATTGTCACATGGTTGGTAGAGAAAGGTTGAGGGCTTTGGCAAGAAGCAGTCATACGATCCTGGTGGTTGATGACGAAATCACTAATCTGCAGCTTTTGTCCCAGTGCCTGGAGCAGCTCGGCTGCCGGATACTGGTGGCCCGTGATGGCAAGAGCGCGCTGTCCAAAGCGGAGTACGGGCGGCCTGACCTGATTCTGCTCGACGTGCTCATGCCCGGCATCGATGGCTTTGAAACCTGCCGCCAGCTCAAGGCGGATGAATCACTGCGGGACATCCCTGTCGTCTTTATGTCGTCTCTGGTCGAAACAGGGGACAAGGTGAGAGGTTTCGAAGTGGGGGCCGTGGACTATATCACCAAACCGTTCCAACATGAGGAAGTACTCGCCCGGCTTGATACACATCTCCGCCTGCGTTCTCTCACCCGTGAGCTTCAGGAAGCCAAAGAGGCCATGGAACGGCAAAATGAAAAACTCGAAAGAGAAATCGCCGAGCGCAAGCTGGCGGAGGAGGTGCTGCAGGAAAAAGAAGAGCAACTGCGCACTCTGATCAACGCTATGCCTGACATTGTCATTTTCAAGGATGGTCAGGGTCGCTACCTGGAGGCCAATGATTTTGAGCTGCGCCTTTTTGGGCTGGAGGGGGTCGACTACCGGGGCAAGACGGACAGAGAATTGGCTGAATTCACCCCTTTCTACCACGATGCACTGGCGACCTGCGAAAAGACCGATGAGGTCACATGGCAGGTGCGGGCGATGAGCCGGCAGGATGAGGTTATTCCTCGGCCGGATGGATCGAGTCGAATTTTCGATGTCATCAAGTTGCCTACGTTTTACGGAGATGGGTCCCGGAAAGGTTTGGTGGTGGTGGGGCGTGACGTGACCGAGCGGAAACACGCAGAGGAGGCGCTGCGTGAAGCACATGCCGACCTGGAACAGCGGGTGGAGGAACGCACCACCGAGCTGAGACAAGCCAACGAGCAACTGGCGCAAGAAGTCCAAGAACGTACACGAGCAGAGGAAGAGATAAAAAACGCTCATCGCCGTCTTGGTAGCACGCTGCAGTTTATCACCACGGTCATGTCGGCCATTCCTATCCCTATTTTCTATAAAGACAGGGAAGGTCGCTACATCGGGGTGAACGATGCATTTGCTGAATTATTAGGTTTTACACCCGAGTATTATGCGGGCAAAACGGTGATGGAGCTTTGGCCTGACGAGTTCGCAGAAATGTACCACCAGAAGGATCTGGAGTTGATGGACAACCCGGAAAGACAGATCTATGAATTCAAGGTGCTGGATAAGAACGGAGTGGTCCATCCGGCGATCTGGTGCAAGTATGTATTTCGAGATGAGAATGGCCAGGTAGCAGGGATTGTAGGTGCCTTCCAGGACATCACCGAGCGCAAACAGGCTGAAGAGGCGCTGCGCGAGAGCGAAGAGCGCTACCGGGCCTTGTACGAAGACAACCCCTCGATGTACTTTACGGTTGACCCGGCCGGCACCGTCCTGTCCGTGAACCAGTTCGGATGCGAACAGCTTGGCTATTCTGCCTCAGAGCTGGTCGGCCAGTCCGTGCTGAATGTGTTTCACGACGATGACAAGGAGACGGCAGTCGGCAGCATGGCGCTCTGTGTGGAGAATCCCGGCCGAGTATTTCACTGGGAACTGCGCAAGGTGCACAAGACCGGCCGCGTGATATGGGTGAAGGAAGCGGCGCGCGCGATGCAAGGGCACGATGGGCAAATCGCCGTCTTTATCGTGTGCGAGGACATCACCGAGCACAAGCGGCTGGTAGAGGAGAGAGAAAAGCTCCAGGCCCAGATGATCCAGGCGCAAAAGATGGAGGCCCTGGGCCAACTGGCGGGCGGCATCGCCCATGATTTCGGCAACCTGTTAACCATCATCCAGCTCAACACCACGCTCATGAAGCGCCAGTTGCTCGATCAAGACCCATTGGCACAACACGTGCGTGAAATTGCCGAGACCGGCGAGCGGGCTGTCAAGTTGACCCAGCAACTGCTGAGCTTTGGCCGGCGGGTGGTCATTGAGGCCCGGTGGTTGAGCCTCAACGACGTCATCCGTGGCCTGGTACCGATGCTGCGGCGCATCCTGGGCTCAGGCATCGAGCTGAAGGTGGATCTCACCGAGGACCTATGGTCCGTGAAGGTCGATCCATCGCAGATGGAGCAGGTGATTGTAAACCTGGTCGTAAACGCTCGCGATGCCATGCCTCAGGGAGGCATCCTGACCGTGCAGACGAACAACGTGGTTCTCGACGAGGTCGATACAGCTCTGCACGTAGAGGCGCAGTTGGGAGAACACGTGTGCCTGACCATCGGCGACACAGGGGTAGGCATGAGTGCCGAGGTCAAAGCTCGCATCTTTGAGCCTTTTTTCACCACCAAGGAGCCGGGGCGAGGCACCGGCCTGGGGTTAGCCATCGTGTTTGGGATCGTCAAACAGAACGGTGGGCATATCCAGGTCTCCAGCCAGGTGGGGCAAGGGACGATTTGCGAGATCTATTTACCAACGAAATGGAGAAACAGCGATGAGTCAAGAGAATAACTTGCTCGAGCGCGTCGTACTGGGTGACCAGGTCAAAGGGCACATCATCGAGGCCATCCTGAAAGGTGAGTTCAAGCCAGGCGAGCGCCTGGTGGCCAGCACGCTAGCACGCAAGCTGGGGGTCAGCCAGGCCCCCGTGCGCGAGGCTCTCCGTGACCTGGTACTGCTCGGTTTTCTGGAAACCGAGCCCTTCAAGGGCACGTCGGTGCGCTCTTTCAAAGCGAAAGAGTTGTACGAGGTGTACACCGTGCGTGCCGCCCTGGAATCGTTGGCCGCTCGCCTGGCGGCCGAGCGCCTGACGGACGAGGACACACAGACTCTGCAGCGAGTGCTGGAGGAGATGATCCAGGCCGCCCAGGAGGGTGACGAAAAGCGCATGGTGTACCTGGACAACCGCTTCCACGAGACCATCCTCCAGATGTCTGGCAACGAGTTACTCTACCACCTGTGGCAGTCACTTCAGTTTGGCTTCTGGACCATCGTCACCACCCGCACCTCAATCTCCAACCTGGAGGAACTGGCATGTCGCCACGAGATTCTGATCGATGCTCTCGCGTCGCGCAACCCCAAGAAGGCGGAAGCGGCCATGCGCAGTCACATCGAAGACCTGGGCAGGCCGCCGGTGGAAGACTCGGGTTCGCTCCGAAAACGTGGAGGGTGAGCACAGCTATGCCCTTTGAAATCATCATGCCCCAACTGGGTCTGACCATGGAAAAAGGGACGGTCGTCGACTGGCTGGTCGATGAAGGAGACGCGATCGCCATCGGCGACGAGATCCTGCAGGTCGAAACCGACAAGTCGGTGGTGGCCGTCGAGTCGCGCGAGGCCGGTACCTTGGCCCGCATCCTGGTGCCAGCCGGCCAGGAGGTGGCCGTGGGGGCGGTGCTGGCTATCATCGTGGGGCCAGGCGAGGTGCTGCCAGATGGTTGGCAGCCGGACGTGCCACTGGCCAATGCGGCGCGGCCCGCGCCACCGAGCCGCTCTGTGTCCACCCCGTCTTTACCGGTGGGGCACAGCGCCAAGCAAGCCTCGTGGAAGGCCCGAGCCATGGCGCGCCAGGCCGGCCTGGACTGGAAAACGGTCCCCGGCAGCGGGCCCGGGGGCCGCATCGTCGCCGCCGACATAGTCGGCGCGGCCGACGTGGAAGCGGCCATGGCTCGGCGAGTTCAGGGGACGCCGGTCCAGGCCATGACTCCGGAAACTCTGGCCACGCCGGGGCAGGAAGTGGCCGAGTCGACCGTCAAGGCCACACCGGTGGCCGAACGCCTGGCTGAGACACTTGGCCTGGATCTGGTCCAGGTACGCGGTAGCTGGCCGGGTGGGCGCATCTGCCAGGCGGACGTGCTGGCTGCTGCCGCCGCCATCATTCGGGAAAAGGCGAAAGCGCCTCTTGCGCGTCAGCCAGAACCGCCGGGAGTGGCCAGCGTGACCCCACTCAAGAGCGTGCGCAAAATCGTCTCCGAGGGGATGGCGACTAGTGTCCATACCACGGCCAGGGTAACCCTGTTCCGTGATGTGAGCGCGAGAGCATTTATTCAGTTACGCGATCGATTTGTCGCCCGCGGTGCGCACATCGCCTATAACGACTTGATCATCCACATTTGTGCTGTGGCCCTACGCGAGCATCCCGCCGCCAACGCTCGCCTAGGCGAGGGGCAGATCGAGCACCTGGACCGCGTCAACGTCGGCCTGGCCGTGGATACCGAGCGCGGCCTGCTCGTGCCCGTGGTGCGCGATGCCGACCGGCTGGCCATCCCGGCCATTGCCGCCGAGACGGCGCGGCTGGTGGCTGCCGCCCGCAGCGGCCGTATTGCACCCGACGATCTGACCGGCGGCACGTTCACAGTCACCAACTTGGGCATGTTCGGCGTCGAGGGCTTTACGCCTGTCATCAACCTGCCCGAGTGCTGCATCCTGGGCGTGGGCAAGATCGTGCGCAAGCCGGTCGTCGCCGGCGAGTCGGACACGGTCGTCGTGTGCCCGGTGATGACGCTCAGCCTGGTTTTTGACCACCGTGTCATCGACGGCGCCCCCGCGGCCCGCTTCCTGGACCGCATCGCGCAACTGGTTGAGGATCCGATGTTGCTGTTGGCGAGGGAGTAGGGAATTGGAAAATCAGGGTATCGGGTATCGGGTGCGCCGAGTTTCCCGATGCCCGATATCCGATACCCTGACCGGAGAGAGGAACGATGACTGAAGAGACCGTTGAAAAACTACCCGAGGATTTAACCCAAGAACAACTGCTGGGTATGTACCGTCGGATGCGGCTCATCCGCGGCTTTGAGAACACAGCCCAGAAGCACTTTGAGGCGGGCGAAATCGCCGGCTTTTTGCACCTGTCACAAGGGCAAGAGGCGGTGCCGGTGGGCACCTGCACCGCCCTGCGCCACAACGACTATATCACCAGCACTCATCGAGGCCACGGTGACGTCCTGGCCAAAGGGTGCGAGCCCAAGTACATGTTCGCCGAGCTGTACGGCCGGACCACCGGCTACTGCCGGGGCAAGGGCGGCTCGATGCACATCGCCGACTTTCGCCAGGGCATCATCGGCGCCAACGGCATCGTCAGCGGCGGCCTGCCGATCATCACCGGCGTGGGCCTGTCGATCAAGCTGCGTGGCAGCGATCAGGTCGCCGTCTGCTTTTTCGGCGATGGAGCCACGGCCGAGGGCGGCTTTCACGAGGCGCTGAACCTGGCCTCGCTGTGGCAGATACCGGTCATTTTTGTGTGCCAGAACAATCTCTACGGC
>JAFGOG010000505.1 GCA_016926595.1 Anaerolineae bacterium | reverse complement strand
GTGATCACGGGCATCGACCGCCCCACGGCCGGCCAGGTGCTGGTGGACCATACGGCGGTCCACACGCTGAGCGAGGAAAAACTCGCCGTGTGGCGAGGGCACACGATCGGCGTCATCTTTCAGTTTTTCCAGTTGCTGCCCACGCTGACCGCCGTCGAGAATGTAATGCTGCCCATGGATTACGGGGGCGTGTACGCACTTGAGCGTCCAGAGAGGGCAATGTACCTACTCGAATTGGTGGATATGGCCGACCATGCACACAAGCTGCCGGCCGAGTTGTCGGGAGGTCAGCAGCAGAGCATCGCCATCGCCCGGGCGCTGGCCAACGACCCACCGCTGATCACGGCCGATGAGCCCACGGGCAACCTGGATTCCCGGTCCGCACAGTCGGTCCTACAGCTCTTTGAACGCCTGGTAGAGAATGGCAAGACGATCCTGATGGTCACACATGACCAGGAGCTGGCCGCACGGGCGCCACGCACGCTCGTGCTCGCCGATGGCGAGATCGTGGACGAGCGAGTCAATCGATGAAACAGGAACCGTTGATCCAATTGAAACGGGTCGTCAAGAGATATGAAGGGCTGGCCGGCGCGGTCGTCGCCCTCAGAGAACTCGATCTGCAGGTCGGGCAAGGCGAGTTCCTGGTCGTTACCGGCAAGTCGGGCGCCGGCAAGACCACCCTGGTCAACATGATCGCCGGCCTGGATCGCTGCACATCGGGCGAGATCTGGGTGGATGGCACGCCGGTGCACCGGTTGGGCATAGAGTGTGCAGCTCGTTGGCGCGGCCGGACGGTAGGCGTCGTCTTTCAGACCTTTGAACTGCTGCCTACCCTAAGTGTGCTGCAGAACGTGACCTTGCCCATGGATTTCGCTGCCTACCCAGGCGGTAGGGCCTACTCGGACGGTGGGCGGCGATACAGCATCCGCCAACGCCGGGCACGGGCCATGGCCCTGCTGGAACAGCTCGAAATCGCCGATCACGCGCACAAGCCGCCCTCCGGCGTCTCGGGCGGGCAGCAGCAGCGTGTGGCCATTGCCCGCGCACTGGCCAACGACCCGCCCATCCTCCTGGCCGACGAGCCGACGGGCAGCCTCGACACGGCTACCGCCAGCGCTGTCTTGCAGGTGTTTGAGAGCTTGGCCGACCAGGGCAAGACGGTCGTGCTGGTCACTCACGATGAGGACATTGCCCGGCGAGCGACAAGGACAGTCACACTGGCCGATGGGGAGATCGTGCGTCAAACGGTGCCCATACGGCCCGATTTCGCACCGGCATGAAACGAGGATACCCATGCTCAGTTCCCGCTGGACAAAAGTTCTGAACGACTTCTGGGGCAACAAGACGCGCACGCTGCTGATCGTGCTGTCTATCGCGGTCGGTTTGTTTGCCGTGGGCACGATTCTCAGCGCACGCAGCATCCTGTCGACCGAGATGGCGAGCAGCTACCAGGCCATCGTGCCCTCTAGCGGCATTGTGCGCACGCTCGAACCCTTTGACCAGGGGTTCGTCCGGTCTGTGCGCGCTATGAGCGCGGTCGCAGATGTGGATGCGCGGCGAGTGCTCAACGTGCGCGCCCAAATTGCTCCTGGGGAGTGGATCTCGCTTCGCCTGTTTGCCATCGACGACTATGACCACATGCGGGTGGACAAGATCTGGCCTGCAGGCGGCGACTGGCCGCCGCCAGAGCGCCAGATCCTGATCGAGCGAACGGCCATTGGACTGCTCAACGCGCAGGTGGGCGAACCATTGACCATCGAGCTGCCAGGCGGCCAGGTGCGAGAGCTGCGCATCGCCGGGCTGGTACATGACATGGTCCAGGTTCCCGCGCCCTTTGACGGCCTGCCCTATGGGTACATTACGATGGAGACGCTCGAGTGGTTTGGCGAGCCGCACGGATTTAACGAACTGCACATCGCCGTGAGGCCACGGTCCGCCGTGAGGCCACGGTCCGCCGTGAGGCCACAGTCCGCCGTGCCGCCAGCAACGGAAGGTGCAGACGTGAAGGCACACGTACAACAGGTCGTCAACGAGGTCAAGGCCAAGGCAGAAAAGAATGGCCTGACCATTCCCTTGAGCCTGACCGTAGAGCCGGGAATGCTGCCCCTGGACGACATCCTGCAGGCCGTCCTGTTGCTGATGGGCACGCTGGGGCTGCTCTCGCTGGTCTTGAGCGTGTTCCTGGTTGTCAACACCGTTTCCGCGCTACTCGCCCAGCAAAAGCGGCAGATCGGCGTCATGAAGGCTATTGGCGCGCGCAGCCTCCAGATCGCAGGGATGTACCTGGTGATGGTAACCCTGTACGGGCTGCTGGCATTGTCGATCGCCATCCCCTTGAGCGTGCTCGGATCGCGTGTGTTGAGCCGCTTTATGGCCGGGATGTTTAACTTTGACCTCACCAGCCTGGAGGTGCCTCGGCACGCGATCGTTATCCAGGTGGCCGTTGGCCTTCTGGTGCCGGTACTGGCCTCGCTCTATCCTTTTCTGGCCAACCTGCGCATCACGTCTGCGGAAGCCATGCGCGCCGGTTACCAGTTGGGCCAGGGACGGTTTGGCGGCGGGCCGATCGACCGCCTGCTGGCCGGGGCGAACCTGTGGTTTGCGCGGCGGGTCTTGATGCGCTC
>JAFGOG010000504.1 GCA_016926595.1 Anaerolineae bacterium | reverse complement strand
GGGAGCGTAGCGAGCGAAGAATCCCGTTCCGGAGAAGCGGAATCTCGTTCTGCAAGGAACGAGACCCTTCGCTCCGCCCTCTGGGCGTCGCTCAGGGCGACAGATTTGGATCTACTGAGTCTGGCTAAAATCTGGCGCAATTTCTGCTGACTATAGTTCGACAATGGCGCATTTCAGTAGATTGCTCTGCCAGGCACGGGGAAGGGGGAAAAGGGGCCCCCCTTTTCCCCTTCTCCCACTGCGGTAGAGCATCCAATATTGAAATGAGCCATTGTCGAGGTACAATCCCGGGTTTTTGCCCTTAAAGCCGCCCGATTTGGCAACTTGTTCCGCAAAGGCGGGAATCCGGCGGGAGCAGGCGAGCATCCTTTGCTGCGCGTAATGGCGCAACCGCGGTGCAGCAGGTCGCGCGACGGGCGTGGCCTGCTTTTTGTCTTGGCCAGCCGCGCCTTGACCTCCATCGGCGGCTGCCCCATCCTTTCGCCCCAAGGGGAGCGGTTATGGTACCACCGTACTATTGCCCACTTGCTTGTTCTTTTTGTATAATAATGCTATAGTACTATGGTACTGGTTTGACAATGGCACATTTCAGTAGATTGCTCTGCCAGGCACGGAGAAGGGGGAAAAGGGGCCCCCCCCTTTTCCCCCTTCTCCCACTGCGGTAGAGCATCCAATGTTGAAATGTGCCATTGTCGAGCTGGTTTTGATGCTGGGGAGCCTTTTGCGCGGCGGCCAAGGAGGAGGTGATGGGCGACAAGTTGACCGATTGGACCATCTCTGTAAATGGAATCCAGGCTATGTGAAAGGAGAAAGGCGATGAAAACCAAGATACAGTTTGCGATTGTGGCGGGCCTGTTGCTCGCCACCCTGACCTTGGCCGGCGCTGCGGCCCAGGGCCCGCGCCCCCCTGCCGGCAGTGCGACCGCCGGGCAGCAGCCGTTGGAATCGGCGCCCTTGCAGGCCAGCATCGACGCCTCCAGCGACACGGTCAACTTCCAGGGCCGCCTCTACGACAGCGGCGGGAACCCGGTGACGGCGGGGAACTATAACATGGAGTTCTATGTCTGCAGTGATTCGGGCTGTGCCAGCACTGTGTGGGGCCCTAACGAGTTCACCGCCGTGGTGGATGCCGAGGGGCTGTTCAACGTGCTGCTGACCGGCTTTGGCGCGGACCACTTTACTGCCGACCGCTGGCTGCGGGTTCGGGTCTGCACTGTGGCCAATGCCAATCCTTGTCTTGCCGGTGGCGGCAGCTGGGACGACATGACGCCCTACCAGCAGATGACCAGCGTCGCCATTGCCATCGGCAACATCCGCAAGAACATGCAGGATACGAGCACCGCGTCGGTGCCCGCGGCCTGGATGCTGACGGTTCAAAACACCGGCAGTGGGGGGGCGGCGCTGTTTGGCATTGCCACGGATGCCATCGGCGTGCGCGGTAACAGCACCAGCGATGCCGGCGTGGTCGGCTGGAGCTCGACATGGCACGGGGTGTACGGCATGAGCACGGACGGCTATGGCGTCTATGGCACCAGCCCGAACAGTTACGGGGTACGGGGTTACAGCTCGGGCAGCGTTGGTGTGACCGCTCACAGCGTGAACAGCGTCGGTTTGTACAGCTCCAGCGAAAATGCGGGGGGCATTCAGGGATACGCCGCGTCCACGACCAACGACGTCGACGGGGTGACTGGCGTCGCCGCGACCGCGAGCTACTATCGCCCGCCAGCGGGGGATAGCGCTGGCGTCGTCGGCAGCGTGGCCACTGAGGGCGACCACGGGGTTTTTGGCATCAACTCTTATTCGCCGTTGGCTGGCGAAGAGGCTTACGGTGTGGTGGGGGTCGGCGGCGGCACCTCTTTCTCGTTGCCACCGGACGGCTGGAGCGCCGGTGTGGTCGGCAGCGTCGGTACGGCGGATGACGTGGGTGTCTTTGGCAGCAACGCCGCTACCACGGGCCAGGCCTATGGAGTGATTGGGATGGCTTCTACTACCATGGTTGTCCATCCGGCTTCCGGCAGCGTCGGCGTGCTGGGCAGCGTGACCCGCAGTGGGGACTATGGCGTCTATGGCGCCAACAACAGCACCTCCGGCGGTTACGGGGTCTATGGCAGCGGCTACTATGGGGTCTATGGCTACAGCGCAAATGCATACGGTGTATATGGGCGCAGTGACCTCATCAGCGGGCGCGGCGGCTACTTCTATGCCCCCGGTGACCCATCAGATTTACAGGTGAGTGCCGGGGCCTACGGACGAAACGACGCTGACAGCGGCTTTGGCCTGGCGGGTCATAACTACTGGTCTGGTGTCGGCGTTGGGGCTTGGAGCTATGGTGGTAACCTCATCGAGGCCTACGATGGGGACTATCCTGGCGGCCTTCTCCGCTTTTACGTTGATCAGTCTGGTAACTTGTATGCTGATGGAACCTACTATACCTTTGTGCAAATACCCAGCCCTGATGGGGTAGGCGAAGAATATCGCACGCTAAACTCTGTTCAGAGCCCCGAGGCCTGGATCGAGGACTTTGGCACGGCGGCGCTGGTTGATGGCGCGGCTACCGTGGCCATCGAGCCGGTCTTTGCCCAGACGGTCAACCTGGAAGAGGACTATCACGTTTACCTCACCCCGCTGTGTGACGAAGCGGTGCTGCTTTTTGTCACTGCCAAGGACGCCGA
The DNA here is from genome assembly GCA_016926595.1 of Anaerolineae bacterium. Next base: position 713 of record JAFGOG010000504.1, on the reverse strand, counting down.
CAGCTTTGCCGTGCAGGGCGTGACTCTCGACGGCACGCCTTCCCAGTGCGCGTTCGACTACCGTGTCGTGGTCAGGCGGTTGGGCTACGAGGATATGCGGTTGGAGCTGCTGCCGGTTGATCCGATGGCCAAGGCTGGCCTCTCCCCCGAGCGGGTTGACGAGGATGGGGATGGCGAGGTGGATGCGATTGGCGTCAAGCAGGCTTCCGCCCAGAGCGCGACGGCGCAACCGCAGCAGGTGCTGCCCGTTGGCAGCGACGTCGAGTCGGGCTGGGGAGAGGGGGAGCGAGATGTCCACACGCCGAGATAGGTCTCACGTCGGCGGCGCCCGCCTGCGCTGGGCGCTGCTGCTGGGGGTTGCCGGCGCGCTGGCGCTCGGCGGCGTCGCCCTGGCCCAGTCGGGCACCGTCTACGACCTGCACTGGAACGTGCTCAGCGGCGGCGGCGCCCTGGCCAGCGGCGCCACCTACCAGATCAACTACTCCTTCGGCCAGCCGTCGACGGTCGACCTCTCCACGGGCGCCAGCTACCAGCTGGCGCAGGGCTACTGGCACGGGGCCGGGCCGACGCCGGTCGAGCTGGCTGCCTTTTCCGCCGCCGCCCACGGCCGCGATGTGCAGGTGGGCTGGGAGACCGCCAGCGAGATCGACCTGGTCGGCTTCAACCTCTACCGCAGCACCGCCGCCGGCGGCCCGTACGTGCAGGTGAATGGC
>JAFGOG010000503.1 GCA_016926595.1 Anaerolineae bacterium | reverse complement strand
GGTTTCCTTCCGAGAAGGAGACGTGAACAAGCTCCCCTTCGACGATGATACCTTCGATTGGGCATGGAGTGTGGATTGCGTAGGATACGCCCCTATTGAGCCCTTGCCGTTGGTGAAAGAGCTTGCCCGGGTGGTAAAGCCTGGCGGCAGCGTGGCGATCCTGGCCTGGTCATCGGAAAAGCTCCTTCCGGGACATCCTGCGCTGGAAGCCCGCCTCAATGCGACATCTTTGGGGATCGCCCCTTTCGTCAGGGGAAAAAGGCCAGAGTCGCACTTTTTGCGCGCGCTTGGCTGGTTCCGTGAAGCAGGTTTGGGGAAACCCACAGCCCGAACCTTTGTAGGCGATGCCTATGCCCCGCTGGCCGATGATCTTCGCAGCGCCTTGGCAGCGCTCTTTCAGATGCGTTGGCCCGGAGTCGAGTCAGAATTGCTGCAGGAGGACCGGGTAGCGTACCAGCGCCTTTGCCTACCAGGATCACCGGACTTTATCTTGGATCATCCAGATTACTATGCCTTTTTCACCTATTCGATGTTTCATGGCAGGGTGGCTGAGCGATAGGCCAGCCAACCACTACATAGAGCCGACCGGGCTAACCGTGGCGCAGATTCAGAGTCAGTTTCGCCATTGATGTGATCTTGTATGATCAGGCCCACCGCAAAACCTGGGCCAATCATCTTTGCTTTTTTCCCCTGGCACTGGTATAATCGGCGGCGGAGAGACCACATCCCACATGGACAACCGGCTTGTCGAACGGCTGCGGCACCTGGGCGTCAACCGGGGAGCCGGACACTTGAAGCCCACGCCTCACCGGCGGGGAAAGGGCATCGAAGAGCTGCTGCCAGGCGAGGTTGTGTATAACTCCCACGGTGCTTTCTTTCTGTACCGGGAGACCCACGGCCTAGACTACTGCCATGGCAACCATGCCCTAGCCGACCTGCTTGGCCAGTCACGGCAGGCCTCTGCTTGGCTGGCCCGCGATGAGCGGCTGGCCCGCGTCGACCCTGACCGCATCGCCTTCGTCGACACCGAGACCACCGGCCTGGCCGGCGGCAGTGGCACTTGTACCTTCCTGGTCGGCGTAGGTGTCTTCGAGGGCGATGCTTTCGTCGTTCACCAGTTCTTCATGCGCGACTATGGCGAGGAGCCGGCCCAGATCGAGGCGCTCGGCGACCTGCTCGACCGGATGGAGGCAGTCGTCAGCTTTAACGGCAAGAGCTTTGACTTGCCCTTGCTCGAGACCCGCTTCATCATGAACCGCCAGCCACCACGCCTGACTGGCGCGCCACACCTCGACCTTCTGGTTCCGGCCCGCCGCATCTGGAAGCATCGCCTCAATTCCTGCGCCTTGTCCTCCCTGGAAGGCAATGTGCTGGGCGTGCGGCGCACCCAGGCCGATGTCCCCGGCTGGCTCATCCCTGAGCTCTATGTGGAGTATACGCGCACCGGCGATGCGTGCAACCTGCCCGGCGTCTTTTACCACAACGCCCAAGATATCCTTTCCCTGGTGACCCTTGCCGCCCGGTTATGTACCCTCCTGACCAGCGACGAGCAGTTGGCCGGCGGCATGCTTCCCGGCGAGGACCTCTACGGCCTGGGCGGCCTGCTGCTCGATCTGGGGCAATCGGCCAGGGCCGAGCAGGTTTACTCCCAGGCAGCCCGCGCTTGTAGCCTGCCTTCTGTCCGCGAGCTGGCCATGCGCGACCTGGCCTATCTGCTCAAGCGCCAGGAGCGGCGGGCCGAGGCCCTGCCTTGGTGGCAGCAGTTGGCCGAAACGGCAGAGGCGGTTTATGCCTGCGAAGAGCTTGCCAAACACTATGAATGGCACGACCAGGACCTGGCGCATGCCGCCGCCTGGACCAGGCGGGCCATCGCCCTGGTCGAAGGCTCGGCATCCGATCTGGGCCGACGAGAAAATCTGGCCGAGCTGCAGCACAGGCTAGCCCGGCTGGCACGCAAGATAGACGGATTGACTGGCGGCTGGGCTGGGGACGAAAGATGACATTCAAGGGCATCATCTTTGACTTGAATGGGGTGTTGTGGTGGGACGGCCATCTCCAGGAGCGATCGTGGAAGCAGTTTGCCGCGCAGGTTTTGGATGTCTTCTCTCTATCAGACGAACAAATAGCGGTCCACGTCCACGGCCGCACCAATCAGCATACCTTCGAGATCCTGACCGGCCATCCGGTTGAGGGAGAGGAGCTTGCGCGTCTTACCCGCCAGAAAGAGACGATCTACCGCCAGCTCTGTCTTGAACAGGGGTCAGATTTCCGGCTGTCACCAGGCGCAATCGAGCTCCTGGGTTTCCTGGCTGCCCATCGCGTGGCGCGGACGATAGCCACGGCCTCCGGGAAGGTCAACGTCGATTTCTTTGTCGAGCACTTGAACTTGGACAGATGGTTCGATGTCGAGCGGATCGTCTACGACGACGGGAGGCGGCCGGGCAAGCCGGCGCCTGATATCTACCTCCAGGCTGCCCGCAACCTTGGACTGGCGCCGGCCCAGTGCATCGTCGTCGAGGACTCGTGGGCAGGCATCCAGGCTGCCCATGCCGCCGGGATAGGCCACATCATCGCCCTGGGGCCGGCGCACATGCACCACCAACTCTTCCAACTCCGGGGCGTTGCCAGAGTAGTGGGCAGCCTGCATCAGATCCCGAAGGAGCAGCTATTCCTGTGATCGCCGGTCCATCTTTCGTAGCCTTTGCGGTTTCGGCCTGGTTTCAACTTGCCCTAAAACAGCGCCTCGCCTGTTTGCAGTCTAGGTGCCTTTAGGGTATAATGTAGTTTGACTCAGATAAAGGGGAATGCAAAACGATGGCTTCAACAGGTAAGGACAAGGCACTCGAGACAACGTTAGCGACGATTCAGAAGCGATTCGGCGAGGGGGCGATCATGCGGCTGGGCCAGGCCAGCCACCTGCAGATCGACGTCATCCCCACCGGGTCGCTGGTCCTCGACCTGGCT
>JAFGOG010000502.1 GCA_016926595.1 Anaerolineae bacterium | reverse complement strand
CAGGCGCCTGGTGGTTTGGCCGGGTCGGAATCAGTTGTTGCGCGCGGCCAGCGGCAGGGTGACCCGGTAACCGTTCAACTGGCCGTAGCTGTTGGCCCCCCAGCAGGTCCAGTAACCGTTGGTCCGCAGCCCGCAGGTGTGAAACCGCCCAGCGCTGACCTGGGTGAAGGTCCCGGCTGGAGGTGTGGCCTCGCCGTCGTCGTTCCGCCCCCAGCAGGCCAGTGTGCCGTTGGTCTGGATGCCGCAGGTGTGATCGCCGCCCGCGCTGACCTGGCTGAAGGTCCCGGCTGGCGGCGTGGCCTGGCCGTAGTCGTTGTTCCCCCAGCAGGCCAGCGTGCCGTCGGTCTGCAGCCCGCAGGTGTGCTTGAGGCCAGCGCTGACCTGGCTGAAAGTCCCGGCCGGCGGCGTAGCCTGCCCGTCAGAATCCCACCCCCAACAGGCCAATGCGCTGTCAGTCTGCAGCCCGCAGGTGTGGCCATAACCGGCGCTGAGTTGGCTGAAGGTGCCGGCTGGGGGCGTGCTCTGGCCATGGTTGTTGCTCCCCCAGCAGGCCAGCGTGCCGTCAGTCTGCAGCCCACAGGTGTGGGACCCGCCGGCGCTGACCTGGCTGAAGGTGCCCGCCGGCGGCGTGGCCTGCCCGTTACTGTTGCCCCCCCAGCAGGCCAGCGTGCCGTCCGTCTGGAGGCCACACACATGATATTCGCCCGCGCTGGCCTGGGTAAAGTTGCCGGCTGGCGGTGTGGCCTGGCCGGAGCCATCGTTTCCCCAGCAGGCCAGTTTGCCGTCGGTCCGCAGCCCACAACTGTGGTATCCGCCGGCGCTGACCCGCCGCTGGCTAAAGGCGCCGGCCGGCGGGGTAGACACGCCATTATCGTTGTCCCCCCAGCAGGCCAGCGCGCCGCCCGTCTGCAGCCCGGAGGTGTGACGAAAGCCTGCGCTGACCTGGCTGAAAGTGCCGGCTGGCGGCGTCGCCTGGCCCAAATAGTCGGCCCCCCAGCAGGCCGGCGTCCCGTCGGTCTGCAGCCCGCAGGTGTGATGGCCGCCAGCGCTGACCTGGCTGAAGGTGCCGGCCGGCGGCGTCGCCTGTCCGTAGTCATTTCGCCCCCAGCAGGCCACCGTCCCGCCGGTTTGCAGTCCGCAGGTGTGCCAGACGCCTCCGCTGATCTGGCTAAAGGTCCCAGCCGGCGGCGTCGCCTGGCCATAGGTGTTATCCCCCCAGCAGACCAGCGTCCCGTCGGTCTGCAGCCCACAGGTGTGATCGCCGCCGGCGCTTACCTGAGTGAATGTGCCGGCTGGCGGCGTGGACTGGCCATAGGTGTTATCCCCCCAGCACGCCAGCGTGCCGTCGGTCCGCAGCCCGCAGGTGTGATTCCAGCCCGCGCTTACCTGGGTAAAGGTCCCGGCCGGCGGCGTGGCCTGGCCAGAGCCATCCTGCCCCCAGCAGGCCAGCGTGCTGTCGGTCCGCAGCCCGCAGGTGTGATAGCCGCCTCCGCTGACCTGGGTGAAGGTGCCGGCCGGCGGCGTCGCCTCGCCCCAGTCGTTCTTCCCCCAGCAGTCCGCCGTACCATCGGTCCGCAGCGCACAGGCGTGATATGCGCCCGAGCTGAGGGTCTCTGGGAACCACGGCGAGCTAAGGGCAGTTCCTTGCGGGGCGGGCGCCGCCTGGCTGGGCAGGGCCAGCAGTGCGGCGACGAGCAGCAAGCCTAGGGCTGCCGTCGCGTACCGGATGGAATGCTTGGCTGCCATTTCATTTCCTCTCTTTCTCTTTCAGGTTTCTGCAGACTTGTCTCGCTCCGGCAAAAGAGAACACCCGCCCACGCGCTGGCGCGGGCGGGCATCGTCTACGATGGGTCCACAAAGAAGCGACGAAATGCACGACCTCGCCCTGGGGAATCAGAACCCGTGAATATGCGGTTTGCGATCAGGCCCTGAGGGCCTGGTGTTTGGCTCCCACTATTATAGCACAGTCTTCTCTGCTGTCAAGGAGGCTCAAGTCGGGGCAAGTCGGGTGGGCTTGCTGCAAGGTCTAGTTTGCGCCCATAGGATCAGCGCCATGAACTGGGTTTCCAGGCGCGACAAGGCTCACCGGGCAATCCCACACAGGCAGTACGAGGGGTCACGGCACGGGCCGTTGGAAGTAGTAGCGGCTGATATGGCCTGACGACGCCGGAAGCACGCTGACCAACTGCCAGCCTGCCAGGCCAAGCTCCGCAATCGCCCGCTCTCTCGGATCTCGGTCCAAGCGCTTGTCGACACGACCGCTTGGCGTGTAGGTGGAGACAAGCCAGATATAATCGGAATAGTAGATCTCGCAAAACTCGAACTTTTGCATAGGTCCTCCTTGTGCGCCGCGTTGAAATTCCAAATCTCCCAACCATCGTAGCATGATACCCTCATCAAGTCAACTTCCTCAAGCCGGTGTTGCTTTCTGTTTCGGATTGTAGTATAATGTAGACAGAAAGTAGACCCTAGAAAGGCTGTGGATATGGCTCGCAACTGGAAACGATCGGTTAAAAATCTGTTATGGCTGGTGATCTTACTCGGCCCGGCACTCGGCGCCATGGCCCAAGAGGCGCGCCACGTCGACCTGCTCCAGATCGAGGGCGCCGTCACCCCGATCATGATCAGCTACATCCAGCGCGGAATCCGCACCGCCGAGGCCGACGGGGCCGAGGCGCTGATCGTCGAGCTGAACACGCCCGGCGGCCAGATCGACCTGATGAGCAAGATCGTCCAATCGCTGCTCGACGCCGACGTGCCGGTCGTCGTCTATGTCTATCCCAAGGGCGCCTATGCCGCCTCGGCCGGGACGCTGATCACCCTCGCCGGCCACGTCGCCGCCATGGCCCCCGGCACGACCATCGGCGCCGCCAGCCCGGTCGGCAGCGAGGGCGAAGACCTGGGCGAGACGATGGAAACCAAGGTAAAAGAGGACCTGAAGGCCCAGGTGCGGGCCCTGACCAGCCGGCGCGGTGAGCAGGCCGTCGCCTGGGCCGAATCGGCGATCCAGGAAGCCAAGGCCGCCACAGCCCAGGAAGCCCTGGATTTGGGTGTGATCGATTTCGTCGCCGCCGACCTGGACGACCTGCTCGGCCAACTGGACGGTTTCAAGGCGACCGTCGACGGCCGGGAAGTGGTGCTGCATACCGCTGGCGCCCAGATCAACGAGCTGCCGATGACAGCCGTCGAGCAGTTCCTGCACATCGTCACCAACCCGACGATCGCTTTTATCCTGCTGACCCTCGGCCTCAACGCCATCCTGTTCGAGCTGTCCAGCCCAGGCGGCTATGCCGCCGGCATCGTCGGCGTGATCTGTCTGCTGCTGGCCTTCTACTCCCTGGGGGTGCTGCCGGTAAACTATACAGGATTGATCTTTATCGCTTTGGCTTTTGTGCTCTTTGTCGTGGACGTCAAGGCGCCCACCCACGGCGTACTGACCGCAGGCGGGATCGCTTCCCTCATCGCCGGGGCGCTGATCCTATTCAACTCGCCCCTCTACCGCGTGTCGGTGATCGTCGTCGTAGCCGTGGCCACCGTCACCGGTCTCTTTTTTGCCTTTGCCATCGCCAAGCTGATCCGCGCCCAACAGTGGCCGATTGTCACCGGTCGGGAGGGGTTGGTCGGCAGCCTGGCCGAGGCCCGCACGCCGCTCGACCCCGAAGGCATCGTCTTTATCCAGGGCGAGCTATGGCGCGCTACGGCGGTCGATGGCCCCATCGCCCAGGGGGAAAAGGTCGAGATCGTGGCCATGGAAGGGCTCCGCCTCACAGTCAAAAGAGCGCCCTGAGCCCAGTCCATCCCGCCTGTCCTGGCCGGATGCCTGTGCCGCACCGCGGGCGCAGGCAGACCAAGGAGCGAAGCAAAGGATCTATTTTGGTTTCCCCGGTACTTCGTGGCACGTCCGGCAGCGGGCTTCGTACGACTCGCTCCCGCCGACCAGGATGACCGGCTCATCATAGCCGGCCGGCAGGTTATTGATCAGGCGCTGAGTGCGGCTGGCCGGCGCCCCACACACCACGCAGATCGCCTGCAGCTTGGTCACCTCTTCCGCTTCGGCCATCAGCAGCGGCATCGGGCCAAACGGCTCGCCCCGGAAATCCATGTCGAGGCCGGCGGCGATGACCCGCAAGCCGCGCTGTGCCAGCTCCTGGCACACGTCCGACAGCTCCCAGTCAAAGAACTGAGCTTCGTCCACGGCGACAACGTTCGTATCCGGCTCCAGGTGCTCCAAGATCTCGCGGGCATGTGCTACCGGGATCGCCTCCCAGGCCAGGCCGTCGTGAGACGAGACCTTCTCGACCTGGTAGCGGACGTCTATCTGCGGCTTGAAAACCTGGACCTTTTGTTTGGCGATCCGGGCCCGGCGAACGCGGCGGATCAGCTCCTCTGTCTTACCGCTGAACATACTGCCGCACACCACCTCAATCCACCCCCCGTTGTAGCTATGGCGCATCGCTCTACTCCCTCGAAAGTACCGTGGGGCAGGCATTCCTGCCTGCCGGCTTTTCTGCCTGGTGGTGCCCAGCCGGGCATGAAACCCCCTTCATAACAAAAGAGGGCAAAGTGGTTACTCTGCCCCCTGATTGGCCCGTTGGCTCTCTAACCCTGCTCTTGAATCTCGGCCCGTTTTTCCAACCGGCGCATAAAGCGGTCCACCTGGCCGGCGGTGTCCACGATCCGCTGCTCGCCGGTAAAGAAAGGATGGCAGGCCGAGCAGACGTCGGTGCGGATCACCTTCTTCGTCGCTCCAGTCGTCCAGGTATTGCCGCAGGCACAGATGACCGTGGCATCCGGGAAATACTCAGGATGGATCTTTTCCTTCATCGCTTAACCCTCACTTATCGCTGCCACAACCGGCTCGGAATAGACACTCACCTGCCGGCGCCGATCGCGGATGATCTCAAACTTGACGTAACCATCTATGGTGGCAAAGAGGGTATAGTCGCGACCCAAGCCCACATTCACCCCCGGTTTCAACCGGGTCCCTCGCTGGCGGACCAGGATGCTGCCGGCCGTCACCTTCTCGCCGTCGAACCGCTTCACACCCAACCGCTTGGACTGGCTGTCGCGGCCGTTGTGCGAGCTGCCTCCACCTTTTTTGTGTGCCATCTCTCGCTATCCTTCCTAACCTGTATCCTACGCAATGATCTCGTCGATCTTGAGCCGTGTGTGATGCTGGCGGTGCCCTATCCGGCGCCGGTAGCGATTCTTGTTGTGGTACTTGAAGACGATGACTTTGCGGCCCTCAGCCTGGCGGGTCACCGTCGCCCGGACCTTGGCGCCCTCGACCACGGGTTGCCCAACGCGAACCTTGGCGCCGTCGGCCACCATCAGCACCTGGTTCAGCTCGACCTGCTCGCCAACCTCCTGGGGCAGCTTTTCGACTTCGATGGAATCGCCCGGACTGACCCGGTATTGCTTACCACCTGTCTGGACAATGGCATACATGAGAACTTGCCTCCAACGTTTGACATCAACAGGCGGTGGAACCCAGGTCAGCCGGATCCCGCCGCCCCTTCAGCGACGTAAGATTATACCACGATTCGCCTGGTTGTCAAACTGAAAGTGGAGCATGATCCGTTCGACGGTGTGGGGCAGCAGCGACAGGCCCAACGCGTCCAGCACCTCGTCGGGGCGACCGGCGCCCTGCTGGCTGGCCAGCAAGCGCATGACCAGGATCCGCCCCTCACTTCCCTCGCTGCCCGGCGTGACCGTAATGTCATGGATGAGGGGTCGGAGATCGTAGGTTTGCCACTCCCCTTTGCCCCGGGGCCGGCGGCGGGGTTGAGTAGGCGCCCTCAACAACGCCTCCACCCGGGCCTGGATCGCCGCGATCGTCTCCGTCGTGCGCACCACGGCCTGATAGTCGGCGGCGCAGATCTGCGACTGGAGCGATGGCGCCTTCAGATCCACCTCGACCGCTTCCAGGACCTCCAGGCCGGGCGGAGAAACGGCCTTTAGCCGGGCCAGCGCCTCTCCGAGCCCTAACGGCTGCGCCAGCCACACATCCAACAGCTCTGCCCGGCCGGTGACCCCCACCGGCAGCCCGGCCGCAATCTGAAAGCGCGGCCGGGGGTTGAACCCCTGCGAATATAGGAGCGGCAGCCCGGCGCGGCGAAAGGCCCGCTCCCAGGCCCGCGCCAGGTCCAGGTGCGAGATATACTTGATCGCCGCGCCCTTGGCAAACTTGAGCCTCAACCGCTGCCTGAGCGCCTGGTCGTCGGTCACTGGGATGATATTATCTGTCATTGGTCATCGCCTTATGGGCAGGCCCACGCCCCGCTTGCCACCCCGGCCCGCTCCTGGCGAAAGGCGCTCAAGACGCCACACCCGTCGCACCGCTCGCGGCAGTCAGGGTGGGTCTCCCTCCGCAGCGCCGCCTGGTAATCGTCGACCAGGTAGCTTTTGGTCACGCCGGTGTCCACGACGTCCCAGGGCAGAACCTCTTCCACCGGCCGGGGCCGCCGGGCGTAGAAATCAGGGTCCAGTCCGGTCTCGATGAACGCCTGGCGCCACAACTCGGCCTTGAAATGCTCGCTCCAGCCGTCAAAATGAGCGCCCAATTGCCAGGCGCGGTGGATCGCCGCTCCCAGCCGCCGGTCGCCCCGGCACAGCGCCGCCTCCAGCAGCGTCTCACGCGGGTCGTTCCAGTTCAGCTTCAGCCCCGGCCCGCGCAGGTTCTCCTGCAATACCGCCTGTTGGGCTCGGATGTCGGCCTCGGCGGCCAACGGCAGCCACTGGAAAGAGGTGTGCGGCTGCGGCACCAGTGTCGACACTCCCACGTTAACCTGGGCCTTGCGGCCAATGGCCCGCACGCCGGCTGCCCGCACCCGCCGCGCCAGGTCAGCGATGGCCATCACATCCTCCACTGTTTGGGTCGGATGGCCGATCATAAAGTACAACTTGATCGTCTTCCACCCCCGGCTATAGACTTCCTCGGCCACAGCCAGGAGATCGGCGTCAGAGATCGGCTTGTTGATCACACTCCTTAGCTGCTCGCTGGCTGCCTCCGGGGCGAAGGTAAAGCTAGAGCGCCGCCCCGTGGCCTGCAACTGCTCCATCAGCCCTACCGACACCGATTCGATGCGCAGGCTAGGCAGCGAGATCGACAGGCGCTGCTTACCGTACCGGGCAGCCAGTTTGCCGACCAGGGACTCGATCTCGGTATAGTCGCTGGAGCTGAGCGACAGAAGCGCTACCTCCTCAAAACCGGAGCTGATCACCATCGCCTCTATAGCCGCCAAGACCTCGTCGGCCGTACGCTCGCGCACGGGCCGGTACACCATCCCCGCCTGGCAGAAGCGGCACCCCCGCCCGCAGCCGCGCTGGATCTCGATCGCCGCCCGGTTGTGAACGGTGTCGATATAAGGCACCAGTGGCCTGGTCACCGGCGGTGGCAACGTGGCCACGATCCGCTTGCGTACCGGCAGTCGCGCTTCAGGCACGGTGGGCCTCACCTCGGCCACAGTGCCGTCGGGGTGGTAGGCCGTCTCGTAAAAGCGGGGCACATAGATGCCCGGGATCTCGGCCAGGCGCCGCAGTTGCGCTTCGCGGGGCCAGCCGCGGCGCTTGCCCTCGCGGAGCGCGCAGGTTACCTCCACGATCAGCTCCTCGCCCTCACCCACGGCCCAGGCGTCGACGAAATCGGCCAGCGGTTCGGGGTTATAGGCCGCGCTCCCACCGGCAATGATCAGTGGATGGCGCTCGGCGCGCTCGGCGGCCAAGAGTGGCAGCCCGGCCAGGTCGAGCATGGTCAGCATGTTGGTGTACAACTGCTGGTATGGCAGGCTAAAGCCGATGGCGTCGAACTGGGCCACCGGCCGGCGGCTCTCCAGGCTAAACAGCGGCAGCCTGGCCGCGCGCATCGCCCCCTCCATATCCACCCACGGCGCATACACCCGCTCGGCCAGCACGCCCGCCTGGGTGTTGAGGATGTCGTACAGGATCGCCATCCCCAGGTTCGACATGCCAATCTCGTAGGTCTCGGGAAAGGCCAGAGCCCACCGCACGTCACAGGCATCCCAATCCTTTACCACACTGTTCCACTCGCCGCCTGTATAACGCCCCGGCTTGGTCACAGTCGGCAAGATGCGGTCCAGTAGATCATCCATAGCTGCAGACATTACTTGTCACCCCGCATAACAATACAAACACCGGTGGCACCGCGCCCACTGCCCATACAGCCCGACGTCAAAGTAGGTCGCGCAGCCGCAGCCCAGCCGGCTGCCACTCCCCCGCACCCGCCCCGGATCCCGCCCCGACAGCCCCACGAACCAGTCGTAATCGCCGCAGGCCGCCGCCCGCAAGCCCGGCACCTTTCCCACCAGCCCCGCCGACTCGGCGCAGGCGGCGACGGTCAGCCCGAGCTCCCCGGCGACCCGCACGATCTCGGCGACGGTCTCGGCCCGCCACGCCTCGTCATAGCCTGGCATCCCCTCCGCCCAGCCGGGCAGCGCCGTAGCCAGGCGGGCGTCGACCCGCTTGTACCGGCCCGGTGGTGCGATAAAGTTGACCACGCAGCGGGCCAGCCCCAGCGCCGCTCCCTGCTCCGCCAGCCGGCGAAAGCGGTCCAGGTCGTGCACCGTCGGGATGACCGGGTCGTAGCGCCACGTGACATGCTCCGGTCCGCCGGCCAGGGCGACCAACCTCGCCACACCGGCGAAAGGCTCCGCCGGCGTCCACGGCTCCCACTGCGTGCCGCTCAGGCCCGTCACCGTCACCTGGGCAGCCAGCGTCGTGCCTTTCTGTCGCAGGCCCCTTAATAACCCGCCGCCGCGCACCAGCGCCCCAGCCGCGTCCTTGGTCCACAGTTGAACGACCCACGGCGGGCCATACGCCTCGACCACGGCCCGTAGGTTGTCCCACACCCGCTCGATGCGCGCCGGGTCGGTGCGCCGCGTCACGTCCAGGTACGTTGCCCCGCCTACCCGTTCCAGGTAGCCGGCGTAATCCTCCAAGCGAAAGACGAAACCCACAAGCCTGCTGTTGCTCTCCTTGCCATGTAATGGTATAATCATCGTGCATTGTACCACAGCGCAGAACAAGTTGCCAGTTTGCCCTGCGCTGGCTGGTGGATGGGAAAAGCTGGATGGATGACAACCTTTAGCTTTCAGATTGCGCAGCGCTCCGCGCAGTTGCAGCCTTCCGTATTGGCTCCATTGCCATACTTGGGGCAAGAACTGGCTTATGTCCGGGATGATCCCAATCTGGCGCATGTCTAGTAGCAAGCCATGTGGATTGGCTAACCCGCTCGCCTGCTTTGACAGGCCCAGCCTTTCTGGCTATAATGAGCTCGTAATTCCGACAGGAGGTGATACCGGTGCCCTGCAATCGATTTTCGACGTCTGGCGTTTGTAGCGCATCGGATCATTGGTAGTCTTTTTCAGGCCAGATTCTACGCCGTGGGTGCGCTCGACGCCCACGGCTTTTTTTCTGCTCGTGGGCGGGCTGCATCCCGGCGCCATGACAGGACAGCATCGAAATGTTACAGGTCAGCAACCTATCCAAATCGTTCGGTGACAACCCTATACTCGACCGTGTGTCCTTTACCGTCAATCCCGGTGAGCGGGTAGGGCTCATCGGCGCCAACGGCTGCGGCAAGACGACCCTGCTCAAGATCATCCTGGGAGAGCTCCAGCCCGACAGCGGCAGCGCCTGGCTGTCGCCGGCCGACGTGCGGGTCGGCTACCTGGCCCAGGCTCTTGAGGCAGAGCCAGGCCAGACGGTCGGCCAGGTCATGGCCACAGCCCTCGCCGGCCTGGCCGAGGCCGAGCGCAGCCTGGAGGCCCTGTCAACGGCCATGGCCGCCGCCCAGGGCCAGGATCTACGGCGGCTCCTGGGCGAATATGACCGCGCACTGGCCACCTTTGAGCGCCTGGGCGGCTATGGCTTTCAGGCTCGCGTGGACGCCGTGCTCGACGGCCTCGATCTACGCGACCTGTCCCAGGACACGCCGGTGGAGATCCTGAGCGGAGGGCAAAAGACGCGCCTCGGGCTGGCCCGGCTGCTGCTGTCCAATCCTGACCTGCTTCTCCTCGACGAGCCGACCAACCACCTCGACATTGACGCGCTGGAATGGCTGGAGCGCTTTCTTCAGGGCTTCCATGGCGCCGTCATGATCGTCTCCCACGACCGGACCTTTCTGGACCGGACGGTGAGCGCCATCCTTGAGCTAGACCAGCTAACCCACACGATCGCCTGCTACCCGGGCACCTACACCGACTATGCCCAGGCCAAGCAGCGGGAGCGGGACAAGCAGTGGGTCGCCTACAAGGATCAGCAGGCCTTCTTTGCCCGGCTGGAAAGCACCATCACCGCCAAGAAAGACTATGCCCGTTCTATTGAAGCCGGGACGGTCGATTTTGCCACGCGCAAGATCGCCATGCGCATCGCCCACCGGGCCGTGATCCAGCAGCGACGCCTGCAGCGCATGCTCGACTCGGAGGAGCGGCTCGACAAGCCGGAGCGGACCTGGGAGATGAAGCTCCAGTTCGTCGACACCCCGCCGTCTGGCCGCGACGTGCTCGTGCTCAAAGATGTGGCCATGGGCTTTGGCGAGCGCGAGCTGTTCCGCGACGTGAACCTGACCCTGCGCGCTGGCGAGCGGATCGCCCTGGTCGGCCCCAACGGCTCGGGCAAGACGACGCTGGCCCGACTTGCCGTCGGCGAGCTGGCCCCGCTGGCTGGCCAGGTGCGGCTGGGCGCCGGCGTCCGGGTGGGCTACTACGCCCAGGAGCAGGAAGACCTTGACCCCGATAGCACACCCTACGACCTGATCCGGGCCGTCGCCCCGCTGGATCAGACCGAAACCCGCAGTTTCCTCCACTATTTCCTGTTTGCTGGCGACGACGTGTTCATCCCGGTCGGCAGCCTCAGCTTTGGCGAGCGGGCGCGCCTGGCGCTGGCGCGGCTGGTGGCCCAGGGCTGCAACTTTTTGCTGCTCGACGAACCGATCAACCACCTGGACATCCCGTCGCGCACCCGTTTTGAGCAGGCCATGACCGCTTTCCAAGGGACGGTGCTGGCCATCGTGCACGACCGTTACTTTATCGACCGCTTTGCCACCGGCCTGTGGGCCGTAGACGGCGGTGCCATCCACCCCTATGCCAACCTGGAGGACATGCGGAGCAGCCAAGCGCGCCAGCACGCATAAAGTGACAAAAACGGCAGAAGGTGGTACAATGTTCTCAAGGTATATGGATCGGTTTTCTATTGGCTAAGAATTCGACATAAGGAGCTTGTTGTCAGGATGGACTTTGAGGGCATTCTAAACACGATCCAGCCGTTCATCGTAATGTTCGTGGCTCTTTTGGCCGCCTTTCTGACGGCGACCTGGATCGGCGCCGTGATCTGGACTTTTCGCGACATCCGTTCCCGCTCGCGCGATATCTTTGCCCAGGTGCTGGCCACGCTGATGGTGTTGGTCTTTTTCCCGCTTTTCCCGGTGCCGGGCCTGTTGCTCTATCTCATCCTCCGGCCTCGTGAGACGCTCTCGGAAGTTTACGAGCGTTCGCTGGAGGAAGAGGTGCTGCTGCAAGGTATTGAAGAGCGGTTGGCCTGCCCTGGCTGTAACCGGCGGATCGAAGACGCCTTTATGATCTGCCCCACCTGCCACACCCGCCTGAAAAAGGCCTGCCCGTCGTGTGGACGGCTGCTTCACCTGCGCTGGAACATCTGCCCCTACTGCGGTGCGGTGCAGACCGCGGCCAAGGGCTCCACTCCGTCCCCCAGGACTGAGACGCCTGCTGAGGCCCCCTTCCTCTATCCCAGGCCAGATACAGAGCCGGCAGCCGAGTCTGCCGCTTCGCCGCTTGAACTGGAGACGACGGTTGAGCCTTCTGGCCTGCCCCTCGAAAAAGAGTTACCAGCCGAGGCCGATGTCGAAGAGGAGATCATGCCCCTCGACTGGCCTGATACGCCCAGTTCATAACCTGGCGATGCGCGGGCGCGCAATGCTGCCTGGCGCGCTGTGCGTCGCGCCTCTTTGACTGCCGAGGAGCCCAATATATGAAGCGAATACACAGTGCGTTGCTTGTCGCCGTGCTGGCAGCTCTGCTTGCCGCCTGCGGGATTGCCGTCGTGCTGGTGGCCCTGCTCGTCTCACGCATCCAGGCCACCACCGCGGCCTCCCCCTCGTCCATAATGGCGGCAACCGTTGCTCCAACTTCCACCTCCTTGGCGCAGTCGCCAACCACCGGGCCGGCTGCCACGCCTGAATCGGAGCGGGACGAGCTGCTGGCAGCCGCAGACGCCATCGGCGCCGAGATGGAAACGATACGAGGCCTGGATGCCACGCAGCCGATCACCAACAACCTGATCTCCCGTTCCGAGCTGGCCGGCTATATGCAAGAGGAGCTCGACCGGGAGTATACGCCTGAAGAGGCGGAGAACGACACCCGGGCCATGGCCGCCTTTGACTTTATCCCCGAGGACTATGACCTGCGGGGCGAGATATTGAAGCTCTACTCGGCGCAGGTCGCGGGCTTGTACGACGACGAAAAAAACACACTGTACGTGGTCAGCGACGCCGGACTGGATCTGTTGGCCCGCGTTACCTTCGCCCACGAGCTGACACATGCGCTGCAAGACGAGCACTTGGGCCTGGACGCCTTCTTGGATGAGGAGCGGATGAGCGACGACGAGATCCTGGCGCGCCAGGCGCTGGTCGAGGGCGACGCTACACTGGCCATGACCGAGTACTTGATGAACCACCTGTCCGACGTTACGGCAGAGGATATCCGCGCTTTACAGTCGGAAGAGATGCAGGAGAGCGAGCGCCAGTTGGCAGAGATGCCGGCGATCATCCGCGAGACCTTCGAGTTCCCATACACCTACGGCGAGGCCTTTGTCTCGGCGCTCCGCGAGGAAGGTTGGGACGCGGTTGATGTCGCCTACGCCGATCCACCCCTGACGACCGAGCAGATCCTCCACCCGGACAAGTACTTTACCCGCGACGAGCCCCTGGTAGTGACCCTGCCACCTCTGACCGACACCCTGGGCGGCGGTTGGCGCATCGTTGACGACGGCGCCCTGGGCGAGTTCCAAATGCAGGTTTACCTGGCTCAACAGCTAGACCGCGAGATCGCCGATAACGCCAGCGCCGGCTGGGACGGCGACCGGTATGCGGTGTACGTCAACGGGGATGACGAGGTGCTGATCCTATCCACTGCCTGGGACAGCCTGGCCGATCAGAACGAGTTTACGGCGTGCTACACTGCATATGCTGAAACGAAATATGGACAGCCGGGCAAGCGCAGCGGCGACGCTGTATTCTGGGAGACGCCCGACCAAACCGCCTATCTGGGCTGGAGCGGCGTCAAAGCGCTGATCATCCTCGGTCCCGACCGGGCGACGGTCGACAAGCTGCTATCGGCCATCGAGCCCCGTTAGGACCTCGATCCCTTCGCCCTCGACTACATCGCCCACCCGCCATACCGCCTGCCCCGCCTCGCGGCATAGGACCTCCAGCCGGTCGGCCTCGCCGGGCGGCAGGGCGATCAGCAGGCCGCCGCTCGTTTCCGGCGTGAAGAGAAGCAGTTGCATCTCCTCCTCCACCCTGCCGAACGACACGTGGTGGGCATAGTTCTCCTGATTCCGGCATGACCCGCCGGGAAAGAGCGACATGTCGGCATACTCCTTCGCCCCCGGCAGGAACGGCAGCCGGTCAAAGTCAAAGCGCAGCCGGGCGCCGCTCAAGCTGGCCATCTCGTAGCCGTGACCCAACAGCGCATAGCCGGTGACGTCGGTCATGGCGTGGACCGTCACCTGCGCGGCCAGTTGCGCCGCCCGGCGGTTGAGCTGCATCATGCTCTGGATCGCCGCCTCCAGGTGGGCTTGGTCAGCTACGTCGCCTTTGGCCGCGGTGGTGATAATGCCTACACCCAAGGGCTTGGTCAACAGCAGCCGGTCGCCGGCCTGGGCGCCGCCCTTGGTCGCCACCCGCGTGGGGTGTGCCAGCCCGACTACCGCCAGGCCGAACTTGGGCTCGTCGTCGTCGATCGTGTGCCCGCCGGCGATCACCCCTCCTGCTTCGGCCACCTTCTCCCCCGCGCCGCGCAGGATCTCGCCGATCACCCGCCCCGGCAGCCTGGGCGGAAAGGCGGCGATGCTCAGCGCCATCAGCACCTGGCCGCCCATGGCATACACATCGCTCATGGCGTTGGCCGCGGCGATGGCGCCGTAGGTGCAGGGATCGTCCACGACCGGCGTGAAAAAGTCGGTGGTAAAGATGAGCGCCGTCTCGTCGTTGAGCCGGTACACCGCCGCGTCGTCGGGCGAGCTCAACCCGACCATCAAGTTGGGAGAATCCCCTGGTTGAAATATCGCTTGTAAGGGGCGCAGCACCTGCGCCAGGTCGCCGGGCGACCTCTTGGCCGCTCAGCCGGCCGCTGTAGTCAGTGCCGTCAGCCGCACGTTATTCCAATCAATCGTCATCACAAGCTCACTACCTTACCGGCGCCCAGGAGCGCCTCGGCAATATCGTACATATTGGGCACCCGCCTCCAGCCCGCCTTTTCTGCCATGCGCGACACGTTGGCCACCGTGGCATCGTTGTCGACCAGTATGACCACCCGTTCGGCGCCTTGCATCGCCTGCCGGGTCCTGATCACCGGCTGGGGACAGGCCAACCCCCGCGCATCCACGACGATCGTCACCATCTCACCTCAGAAATCCAAATGGTTATGACCATCATAACCGATCCTGAGCCTTGGGTCAATTCCGGACTATAACAAACCAGAATAACCGAGCCCTCCCGTTGCCGGGAGGGCTCGATCAGTAGGGCGGGTGGGATTCGAACCCACACGGGGTATTGCCCCAGCGGATTTTAAGTCCGCAGCGTCTGCCGTTCCGCCACCGCCCCTCATGGTAACAAACGGCTGATAGCACCCCCGCTATCAGCCCATTTGCACCAGAGGCGACGACGGGATTTGAACCCGTGAATCGCGGTTTTGCAGACCGCTGCCTTGCCACTTGGCTACGTCGCCCTCTAATAAAGAGAGCGGGCGATGGGATTCGAACCCACGACCCTCTCCTTGGCAAGGAGATGCTCTACCACTGAGCCACGCCCGCACTAGTCCGAATGCCGCAGCCCAGACTTGAACTGGGGACCCATTGATTTTCAGTCAATTGCTCTACCAACTGAGCTACCGCGGCACGAACAGACCCTATTCTAGCCCAACTTGCCATCCTTGTCAAACAGCGCGCTGCTCTAGGTGATCTCTTTCCCGCAGCCGGGCAAACTCGGCCACAAATTCCCGCTCGATGGCCGCTTTGCGCCCGGCCGGCAGGAAACTGACCCGCAGTGCATTCAGGCTCAGCCGCTCCAGCTCACCCACCGTAAAGCCCAGGTGCTCGGCCAGCGCCTGGTATTCGCTCACCAGGTCGGTGTTGAACATCGGCGGATCGTCCGAATTGACTGTGACATACAGCCCCTGGTCCCACAGCCAGCGCACCGGGTGCTCTTCGTACGACCGGTACCCCCCCAGACACAGGTTGCTGGTGGGGCACACCTCCAGCGGGATCTGGCGCTCCCGCAAATAGTCGATCAGCGCCGGATCTTCCACACTGCGCACACCGTGCCCGATCCGCTCCGCCTTGAGCACGCGGATCGCGCCCCACACACTCTCTGGCCCGACCACCTCGCCGGCGTGGGGCACGCTGTGCAGCCCTGCCTCCAGCGCCACGGCGTAAGCGTCGGCAAACAGCTCCGGTGGATACCCCCGCTCCGTGCCGCCCAACCCAAAGCCGACCACACCCCGGTCCATCGCGCTGGCCGCCCAGTGGGCCACCTCGTGCCGCGTGTGGGGATCGTTGCGGACGATGTCCAGCACCCAGCGAAACTCGACGCCTAGCTCAGCCTGGGCCCGAGCCCGCCCCTCGTTCAGCCCGGCCATAATCTCGTCGAACGGCAGGCCGGTATAGGCCACGTTGGTATAGGGCGTAAAGGTCACCTCGGCGTAGCGGATCCGCTGCCGGGCCATCTCCACGCCAAACTCGTAAGCGATCAGATCATAATCGGCGGCTGTTTTCAGGCAGCCGGAGATCAGAAAGTAGGTTCGGATAAAGTGGTCAAAATCGGTGAAACAATACAGCTCACGCACGCCCTCCAGGTCGCGGGCTGGCAGGCTCACTCCGTTGCGCTCGGCCAGCGCCAGCAGCGTCGCCGGCCGGATGCTGCCCTCCAGGTGGACGTGCAGCTCCACCTTGGGCATATCGCGGATGAAACCGTGCAGGCTCTTGTCCGTTTGCTCCACCCTGTCTACCTCCGGTATGCTTGACTTTTCCTGGCTTGCGGTGTATAGTTCGTCTGCTCGGCCGCTCTACCCGCTCGGCAAGCGAGCCGGGATGAGGTCATTATACGGGATATTTCCGCATATGCAACTCCCAGATGAAATCTCTCTTGGAGGCGACCCATGCAGGATATACGAGTGAAAGCGAACCAGATTGAATTGCAGATCCGAGACTACGAACACCAAGGGGCTGCCATCATCTTTATGCATTTCAGCGGCGCAAACCTGATGATGTGGCAGCGGGTCGTTCCCTACTTTGAAGATCATTATCGCCTCATACTGGTTGACCTGAGGGGACACGGAAAATCAGACAAGCCAGAAACCGGCTACCATATCGATGAAATGGCCCGCGATGTCATTGGCATCATGCACCATCTCAAGCTTGACCGGGCCCACATCATCGGCAGCTCCCTGGGCGCAGAGGCAGGGCTTAGCCTGGCAGCCAACTATCCCGATAGGGTGATCTCGTTGGTCTGTGACGGCGCGCTGTCCAGCGAATCTGGCCCCTATGGCACCTGGGAAGGTTCGGAGGCCGAGTTTGAAGAGCATGTAGCGAGTCAATTGAAAAAGATGCGAGCCAGGCCGGACACCATCTTCCCTTCCGTCGATGCGCTGGTTGATGCTACCCGTCAAGCCTTGGGTGACTGGTGGAATGACTATGTGGAAGCGATGGAAAGATATGGCGCCTACAAGGTAGACGAAGGCAAATACAGGAAGAGCTTGACAAGACGCGCCATGGCAGACTATATGCAGCACTACTTCCACTGCCGCTTCGAGGACTATTACAGAAGGGTGAGATGCCCCTTGTTGATGGTGGCAGGGGAAGATGTATTGGAAAATGAGCGGGAAAAGGCCGCGATGGAAGGGTTAGGAGAACTGGCACAGCAGGCGCAGATCGTAACGGTCAGCGGCTGGCTACATCCTTATGGCTGGCTGCTGGATCCAGAAGGTATGTGCCAAGCGGTACTGCGATTCCTGGGCGACACAGCTCATTAAAGCAGTATGCCAAGGGATCCGGCTCAACACGGTATGTCCAGGATGGATATGAGCCACGAACCCACACCTTTAGTCATTGAGCGCCACTTTGACCCTGAAGACCAGGCCGCCGATTCCTATCCTCTGCTCCCCTTCGATCTACTGCCCGGCGTTGACCGCCTGGAGGTCCGCTACACCTACAGCGACCCCATCTCGCCCGACCTCCTTGAGACGCAGCCCGGCAACGTCGTCGACCTGGGCGTCCTGGCTCCTGACGGCTTTCGCGGTTGGAGCGGCAGCGCCCGGTCTTCCTTCACCCTGACGCCGGGGTGGGCCACGCCCGGCTACCTGCCCGGTCCGCTGTCGGCCGGCCGCTGGCACCTCCTGCTCGGGCTGTACAAGCTGGCCCCAACCGGATGCGACGTGCGTGCCGAGGTCCGTTGGGTGCTGGCAGAAGCGGGAGTCACGCCTGTCGCAGCCCCTTTGTCTTGGAATAACCTGTTCGACCGCGTGGCTAGGCGGGGGGCAGGCTGGTACCGGGGTGACCTGCACAGCCACTCCCACCACAGTGAGGCTCAGGGCTCCCTCCACGACCTCCTGGCGGCGGCCCGGGCACAGGGCCTCGACTTTTTGGCCATCACCGAGCACAACACCGTCAGCCACCTGGTCGAGATGGCCGGCTGGCCGGAGCCTCCCTCTCCCCTGGTCATCCCGGCCATGGAGCTCACCACCTACCATGGCCACGCCAACGCCCTCGGCATCCGCCGCTGGCACGACTTTCGCCGCCGCACCCCCGATCAGATGGCCGCCCT
>JAFGOG010000501.1 GCA_016926595.1 Anaerolineae bacterium | reverse complement strand
CGCTCGCCGCCAGCATCCACTCCCTCGGCCCAGAAGCGGTGCTGCCCGGCCTCCAACTGCCACATCACCTTATAGGGCGGCGCGCCAAAGCGGGCCAGGGGAAGGCCGTCCACATACAGGACGACCTCTACCAACGCTACGCCGCCGCCAGCCACAGCCGACACCAAAATCCGCTGCGACTCGCGCGGCAGCGCCGGATCCAATCGGTAGACCGAGCCGGCGTCGGGGCCAACCATCGTCAATTTTGGGTTTTCGATTTTGGATTCTGGATTGGCTGAAAGCTGAAAGCTGAAAGCTGAGAGCTGAGAGCTGACAGCCGGCAGCTCCTGGATCCCCTGTTCCCGCCCCCATTCCTGAGCCTCGGGCGGCAGGATCGTATACACCCGCTCGACGATTTGGTCGGGCGGGGTGGCGGCGGTGGCGCGCAGGCCGGTGGCGTGGTCGACGGCGATGCGCTGGTGCATCGTACACGACTCGGTCGGCTCGGCGCCGGCCAGAAATAGCTCGGTGACCCGGTGCGGGCAGTCCGGTGCGGGCAGCAGGCCAGACAGGGCGCAAACCTCCACCTCCACCAGCCCATCCGGCCGCTCAAACTCGCGGACAGGCCGGCCCTTGAGCGCCGCCTCCATGAAATCGTGCCAGATTGGCGCCGCGCCGCTGATCCCCGAAATGTCATGCATCGTCTCATTGTCGGCGTTGCCGACCCATACTCCGACCACCAGGTCGGGCGTATAGCCCACCGTCCAGTTGTCGCGATAGTCGGTGGTCGTGCCGGTCTTGACCGCCGCCGGCCGGCTCAGCTCCAGCACGCTGCCGTCGCCAAAACTGGGGATGCGGGCCAGGTCATCGCTCAGGATGTCGCTGATCAGGTAGGCAACCCGTCCGTCGAGCACCCGCCCCCTTTCTGCCGTCCCCGGAGGGGAAGGGGGGACCAGGCTCTGTGACCACAGGATTTGGCCTTGGGCGTCTTCCACGCGCAGGATGGCCCTCGGCTGGACCCGGTAGCCGCCGTTGGCAAAAGCGCCATACGCCGCCGTCAGTTCCAGCAGCCGCACCTCGCCGCCGCCGAGCGTCACGGCCAGGCCCAGCCGGTCGGGATCGTCAAAGGTGGTGATCCCCATCCGGCGAGCCAGGCCGGTCATCGTGTCGACGCCAATCGCGTCGAGGACCTTGACCGCCAGCAGGTTATAGGAAGAGGCCAGCGCCTCGCGCAGGCGGACCGGGCCGCGGAATTGCAGGTCATAGTTCAGCGGCACGTACGAGGCGCCCTCACGTGTCACAAACGAGGTGCGCACGTCGAGCATCATCGTCGCCGGGGTCAGCTTACGGCTGGCAAAGGCGGCGGCATAGGTGATCGGCTTGATCGAAGAGCCGGGCTGGCGCAGGGCGGTGGTGCTGTTGACCGCCCCGTCGATCCGGGTCGAGAAATAGTCGGGGCTGCCCAGCATGGCCAGGATCTCACCGGTCTGCGGGTCGATGGCAATCAGCGCGGCGTTTCGCACATTGCGGCCGCCGGGCGGGCAGTCTTGTACCTGGCCGTCGCACTTGGCCAGCCGCGCCAGCCGGTAGCGGGCCAGGTCGCGGGCCGTCTCGTTCAGGTCCAGGTCGAGCGTGGTATAGATCTTTAATCCGCCCTGCTCCAGGCGGGCCAGGCCCAGCTCCTGCTCCAGCAGGCCGCGGACATACATCACGAAATGGGGCGCCCGGATGTCGAACGGCGCCGAGGCCAGGTATAGCTTTTCCTCCTTGGCCATCCGAGCCTGATCGGCAGTGATATAGCCCTGCTTGACCATCAGGTCTAGGACGACGGCCTGGCGAGCCTTGGTCGCTTTCAGGTTTTCGAGGGGGTTGTAGTAGGCTGGGGCCTGCGGCAGTCCGGCCAATAGGGCGCACTCGGCCAGGTCCAGGTCGCGCACGTCCTTGTCGAAATAGGCCTGGGCTGCGGCCTGCACGCCATAGGCTAGGTTGCCGTAGTATATCTCGTTCAGATACAGCGCCAGGATCTCGTCCTTGGAATAGCGCTGTGTCAGCCGCCAGGCGAGTATCGCCTCGCGCAGCTTGCGCTTCAGCGTCTGCTCGTACCGTTCCTCGGGGCTCAACAGCAAGTTGCGGGCCAACTGCTGGGTGATGGTGCTGCCGCCCGACAGGATCTCGCCGCCGCGCAGGTCGATCCACAGCGCGCGGATGATGGCCACGGCATCTACGCCGGGGTTGGTGTAAAAGTTGGCATCCTCGGTGGCGATCGTCGCTTGGCGCAACGCCTCGGGCATCTCGGCCAGGGGGACGGGCGAGTGGCTGCCGGTGTGGGGCGGCGGCATCTCGAACAGCAGCCGGCCATACCGGTCATAGACATAACTACTGGGCATGACTGTGTACTTGCTGAGGTCGTCCACTGCAGGCAGCCCGGATACCAGCCAGAGATACAGCCCCAGGCCGGTTACGGCGATTGCGACTAGAACAATACTCAGCGTCACCCACAGGCGGCGCCGGCGCACACGGGCGAGCATCGACTTCTCCTGTCAGAATACTTGTCCCATTATAGCCCCGCTGCGCGCTCGGTGCGTGATGCCTGGCGCGTTCCCAGCCCACGCCCGGCCAGCGCTTTCCCTACGCCGGGGCCATCGCCAGCCAGTATAGCACAGTTCCCCACAGGTGTCTACATGGATCGCTGGAACTACTGAACCACTTGGCCGGATGAAGCCACTGAACGCTCCCCTCAGTGCTTTCGG
This sequence comes from Anaerolineae bacterium, assembly GCA_016926595.1. Next base: position 442 of record JAFGOG010000501.1, on the reverse strand, counting down.
CGCTATCAGTGTTTTAGTGGTTTACTTTTTCAGCCCTTGACAATCGGCCCCGTTTGTGATATCCTAGACCCAAGCCAGGAGCCCCGGGAGGCATCATGCAAAGGGAACGTGTCACCGAAGACGTCTACGTATTCATCAGCGATCTGTACGTCGAGGTGTCCGCAACAATTGTCATCACGCCGGAAGGCTGTGTCCTGATCGACACCCTGCCTTTTCCGCAAGAGACCAAGCAGATCCGCGAGTTTGCCGCGCGGCGCTGCCCGCGCGGGATCAAGTACGTGGTCAACAGCCACCATCACGCCGATCACATCTACGGCAGCTATCTCTTCCCCGAGGCGGAGTTGATCGCCCACCGGCTGTGCCGGGAAATCCTGCTCAAGGTCGGCCAGGAGAGCCTGACCAAGGCCAAGGCGCAGACGCCCGACCTGGCCCCAGTGCAACT
>JAFGOG010000500.1 GCA_016926595.1 Anaerolineae bacterium | reverse complement strand
TCGAGCAATCTGGTTTGCGGCACAGTCCTGACGACGCCCATATTATGCCCTCAGAACCTGTTCATGTCAAGTGGATCGGACAGCGCCCGGAAGAATGCCGCCACCGAGACTGCCTGATAGTCCGTTTATGGGAAATTAGCAGAACGAAGATCGCGTCGTGGGCAATGGGTGGGACCATCTGGTGGGCCTGCAGCTCAGGTCTGCCTTCTCGGCCGGTACTGAATCGCCTCCGCCAAATGCGCCGTCTGGATCTCCGCACTCCCCGCCAGGTCCGCAATCGTCCGCGCCAGCTTCAAAATCCTGTGATACGCCCGCGCGCTCATATTCAACTGGTGCATCGCCGCCTTCAGCAACCTCTTCCCCGCGTCATCCAGCCGGCAAAAGTCCCGCACCTCCCCCGGCCCCATGTCGGCGTTCGCCAGCAGCCTCGTGCCGCGAAACCGCGCCCGCTGGCGGTCTCGCGCTGCCTCCACCTGCGCGTGTATGGCGGCCGACGGCTCGCCCAGCCGGTCGCTCGACAGTTTCTCATAGTCCACCCGCGGCACCTCGATGTGGATGTCAATCCGGTCCAGCAGCGGGCCGGAGATCCGCTTCTGATAGCGGGTGACCATGGCGTTGCTGCACGTGCATTCCTGCACCGGATCGCCATAGTAGCCACATGGGCAGGGGTTCATACTTCCGATAAGCACAAAAGGTCCACAAAAGACCCGCGTCCATACTGTTTTCAGCGATAGTTGATGTAAAGCATGGATGTTGACTCCTACCGTCTCCCCCCTTGAGACAGAGGCAAGCCATACCCCAGTTCGCGCAAGGCGCGGCGGAAGGTAGCTTCCGAGCCACCAGGGATCGCCAGGCATCGCTCTCCAGCCGGAAGACACAGGCCCTTGAGGCGACTGTCGTTGGCGATGAGTTGCATCAGCGCCGGATCCCGGGCCTCGATCAACCGCGCCGGGCCAAGGTCCACGAGTAACGACGCCCGTTCGCCCGTCTCTTTCAGCAGGATAGCCACGTTGTCCGGCAGACGGTCGCCGCTGCGGGCTGTCAAGAAATTCTCCACCTCGGCCACGGAATGGCCCTGCTCCAGCATTTCCAGCAGCTTGACCGGCTCGATCCGCCACACCACGTCGGAAGTCTGCGCCGCAAACTGTTCCACGAACAGCGCGTCGGCCGGATCGAGAGGCCCCACCGCCACCACATCCCGGTTGGGTAGCACCCGGAGCACCTGGCGCACCTCCAGCGGCGAGGGCGCGTACTCGTCGGTCAGCCCCAAGCACCAGGCTCCCAACCCGTTGAGGCGCAGGTACAACAGCCCATCGTAGCTGCTCAGGCAATCCAGATCGTCCACCCCCCACAACTTGCCATAGTCGTCGCGGGCACCGGCGGGGTGGATGTAGGCCACGTCCACCAGGCCCATCGTCGCCGCGTACTCGAAAAGGAAGGCCAGCAGATAGCGGCCCTGGACGATGGGCCAATCACCAAAGCCCGAATAGCCCAGGCTGCCATAGTTCGAGTCGCCGATATAGAGGTGCCACAGGTCGCGGGCGACTTCAAACTTGTAGCCAGAAGCGCGCATGAAACGGGAAAACTCATCGAACGCTATCCACTCCTGCGGCGGGCAAGCGGCTAGCGCCTCGGCGATCACCTGGCGCCGGCTCGAAGCGGCCGTCATCTGCCGCTTGCCCTTGCCCGTCTGCCCTTTGATGGTATGCACCCGGTTGAATTCGTCCAGGATCGTCGTCTTGAGCCAGCGGTTCCAGGCGCGGCGGATCGTCTCGTGCGGTGGCGAGGTCAGTGCCTTGCGGCCGGCCGCCGTGAGCTGGAGCTTGGTCCCCGACAGTTCGGCCAGCCCGGCTGCCTGGAGGATCAACGACCAGGCGAATGCCTTGATGGCGCCCGGCTCGGTCGTCCAAGGGTCGGAGCTTTCGACCGGTGGGTAAAAATCGCCGCCCTGCAACACCTCGGTGATCGCCCGCGCTCCGGCGGCCGTTGCCCGCTTGGTCTTGTCGCTGACCCGGACCTTGCCGGCGTCCACCAGGCGCAACACGGCCAGCAGATCGTGTTGGGCGGCCCGCTCCATCTCGGCGCGGATCACCGGAACCTCGACGATCTCTTCCTTGTTCGTCTGGTAGTTGTACCAACTCTGGGAGAGGGTATCTGGCGGCCCATCCACCGTCGTGATCCGGGCAGCGCGTGGAGCCGGCACGAACGCCTTGAGCCGTCCTCGCAGATCGCGGGGCATCCGGCCACTGTAGATGAACAGGCATAACGGCGAAGGGTCTTCTATCGACCCCCAGCGGCTGATCCGGCCCCAGTTGGGATCTGTGCCATACTTGGCCCGAAAGGCAGCCCCGTCGAACTGGCCCGAGGTCGAATGGACTGTCTCGGCCACCGCTGCCTGTTGCCGTTCGTCGAAATCCGTCCACAATTGCCGCAGTCGCTGGGGATCTTCCAGGCGCTTCAGGATCAGGCTCACCAGCTCGGCCTTGCGTGTCGGCAACCCCCTGTCCAGCAGTCCGGCCAGCCCGCGCAGCACAGGCACGGTGTAACTCTCCAGGACGTCACGCAGCAGATCTGGCTCCGATTGGCTTTTTCCTCTTGGCATGTTCCGCCCCCCATCTCAGATCTGCCTCAGTATATCTTTCTCTGCCCGGCCCGTCAATTTCTTGCCCTTCTTTTCCACTCTCCAATTTGCCCCTTCCCGAATCTTGCGCTAAGATAGCGAGTCAGTCTTGAAGGGACAAGCCGGATCTATGACCTACAATTCACTGAATCCCGTCATCGTCCAGGGCGACAAGAGCGTCCTGCTGGAGGTAGACAACGATCTTTACCAGCAGGCCCGCGACGTGTTGGCCCGTTTCGCCGAGTTGGAAAAGAGCCCGGAATACGTCCATACCTATCGCATCACGCCCCTGTCATTATGGAACGCCGCCTCGGCTGGCCTGAGCGCCGAGGCCATCCTCGATGGCCTGGAGCGCTATAGCAAATATCCCCTACCCGGCAACGTCCGGGTGGACATCCAGGACTATATCTCGCGCTACGGGCGGGTCAAGCTCGCCTGGCGCACCGACCCTTCGAGTTCTTCAGGGCAAAGCCTGGTCCTCTACTCCGACGACCGGCCGCTCATCACCGAACTGGCCCGCCACAAACAGCTCGCGCCGTTCATCGTCGCTCCGCTGGACGCCCTGGCCCTCAAAATGGACCCTGCCCGCCGGGGGCACATCAAACACGCCCTGGTCGAGATCGGCTACCCAGCCGAGGACCTGGTCGGCTATGTGGACGGCGAAGCCCTGGAGCTGCACCTGCGGCTGATGACCCAGGGTGCCAAGCCCTTTGCCCTGCGCCGCTACCAGCACGAAGCCGCTGACATCTTTTACGCCGGGGGCGCGGCCCACGGCGGCTCGGGCGTCGTTGTCCTGCCCTGCGGCGCGGGCAAGACGATGGTCGGCATGGCCGTCATGGCCGAGATGCAGTGCAACACCCTGATCCTCACGCCCAACACCGTCGCCGTCCGGCAGTGGATCGACGAGCTGTTGGACAAAACAACGCTGGCCGAAGATCAGGTGGGCGAATACACCGGGCTACGCAAAGAGATTCGCCCCGTCACCATCTCTACCTACCAGACCATGACCTACCGCAAACGCGGCAGCAAAGGACGGGGTTTTGCCTTGGCCGATGAGTTTCCCCACTTTGAGCTATTCAACCTGCGCGACTGGGGTCTGATCATCTACGACGAAGTCCACCTGCTGCCCGCGCCGGTCTTTCGTATCACCGCCGAGCTGCAAGCCCGCCGCCGCCTGGGACTGACCGCCACCCTGGTTCGCGAGGATGGCCGCGAAACCGACGTATTTTCACTCATCGGCCCCAAAAAGTACGACGTGCCCTGGAAAGACCTGGAAAAGCAGGGCTGGATCGCCACCGCCGACGTGACCGAGATCCGCATCAACCTGCCGCCCCAACAACGCATGGAGTATGCCTTGGCTGACCCGCGCCAGAAATACCGCGTCGCCGCCGAGAACCCGGTCAAGTTCGACGTGTTGGACCAACTGCTGGCCAAACACGCCGACGACCAGGTGCTCATCATCGGCATGTACCTGGAGCAGCTCCAGCAGGTGGCTGACCACTATGACTTTCCGCTCATCACCGGCCAGACAGCGGTGCGCGAGCGGCGCAAACTCTACGGCCAGTTCCGCGAGGCCGAATTTCACTGCCTGATCGTCTCCAAGGTGGGCAACTTTGCCATCGACCTACCCGACGCCAACGTCATGATCCAGATCAGCGGCACCTTTGGCAGCCGCCAGGAGGAGGCCCAACGCCTGGGCCGCATCCTGCGCCCCAAAAAGAACGGCCTGCTGGCCCACTTTTACACCCTGGTCAGCAAAGATACCAACGACCAGGAGTACAGCGCCAACCGCCAGCTTTTCCTCACCGAGCAGGGCTACCGCTACACGATCCTCTACGAGGATGAGGTAGCCGACTATGCGCCGGCGACCCTGGTCGGCGAGTTCGTCGAGGTCCGGCCCCGTCACCTGGTCTCTGGAGAATAGCCCATGCCCAGCCTGGAAGCCCTGACCGAAAACGACCTGCACGGCGTGCTGAACGACCAGAGCCTACGCAAAGCGCGCGGATACCAGAACTCGATCTACAACCCGGTGCGCGCCGGCGAGCTCCTCAGCGCCCAGGTGCGCGGCACCTACCTATATCAGGTCGAAGTCGAGGTGCTGCCGGGCGGCATCCACGCCCAGTGCACGTGCCCCTATTCCTGGGGCGGCTACTGCAAACACATCGGCGCCCTCCTGATCAAGTGGATGGAAGCGCCCGGCGCCTTTGCCGTCGAGGCGCCGGCCACGACCTTGCCCGGTTTTCCCCTGCCCGTCACTCCCGTCGAGCCGCCGCCTACCCAGCGCCCAGGCAAGCCGCCGGCCTGGCTGGCCGACGGTTTCGAGGAGCGCCAGCAACGGGACCGCCAACAATTGGCCCAATGGCTGGACAACATCACCATCCAGGATTTGCGCGACCTGGCCAAACGGCGCGGCTGGAAGGTGCGCGGCTCGCGCAAGGCCGAAGTGGTCGGCCAGGTGTTGGCCCAGATTGAAGACGCTGGCGACTTGCGCCGGACTATCGCCGGGCTGGATCATGAGCACAGCCAGGTCCTCCGCGCCATGCTCGTGCTGGGCGATGACCAGGTCCATCCCGACGACTTGGCTCGCCTGGCCCTGACCTGGGGTGATCTCAATCGCCACAAGCAGATCGAGACCTACAGCCGCCACCTGGTGGAGCAGGGCCTAGCCCTGCCCTGGTCGGTCAAGAACGACTATCCCGATACCCAGATCGACTTTGTGCCCCCCACCCTGGCCCGCCGTTTCCCGCCGCTTCTAGAGGGCGTCGTCCCCGCCTCCTACGACCTGCCTGACGACAGCGCGGCCAGCGGCCTGCAACTGGCCGACTCCTCAACCCTGGTCCGGTCCGCCGGCCAGCTTCTGCTGCTGCTGGAGCAGGCACCCGTGCCGCTCCGCTCGCCGATGCCGCGTCCGCGCCTCGAACGCTTTCACCGGGAGCTACAGGGGTGGGACTATGACCCCCTGGAGCTGGTCGAGGCCGAGCGCGAGGGCCTGCTGACCGCGCGGCGCGGCGCGGACCTGGCGCTGACCATACCGCCGCCGCCCCTGCCCCTGACCGACCCGGACCTGGCCCGTCTGGCGCCCATCGTCGGCGGCGAAGCCCAGCTCGAATTCCTGTACGCCTTGCTGCTCACCGCCGGCCTCGTCCAGCCCGGTAGCCCGATCACCGTCTGGCCGGAGGTCAAGGCTGAATTTCTGCGCCGCGACGAGCTGGCCCAGCGCGCCCTGCTGGCTCGTCACTACTTTGGCACCGCTGCCTGGAGCGAACTGTGGCCGCTGCTGCGCGCCGACGGCAGCCTGCGCCTCAAACACGCCTGGCGCTATTCCTATCTCAAGCCGGAGCGCCTGCGCGTCGATCTGGTTCGTTTTCGCCATCGCCTGCTGCGGGCGCTGGCCTGCCTGCCCGACGACCGCTGGGTCCAGATCGCCGACCTGGAGTCGATGCTACGCGTTGCCTGGCCCCGCTTTGACGCCCAGGTCTGGGAGACCTACCGCCATCCCGACGCGACCGGGAACTGGTTCCTGGCCCGCAACGGCTTGCCCCTGAGTCCCGCCGATCCCGACGACTGGCGCGCCGGGCAGGGCGCTTTTCTCCAGCAGGCCATCGCCGGGCCCCTGCACTGGCTGGGCCTGGCCGACCTGCATTTCGATGGCCCGCAGCTCGTCGCCTTCCGGCTGCACGGCCTGGCCGACTTCTATTGGGACCGGGTCGATGTGCCCGGCGCGCCGCGCCACGCTGCCGGCCCGGTGCAGGCTGGCGCCGTAGCCGACGCGGTGGTGGCCGGCGAACAAACCATCGCCGTCACCCCCTCGTTGGTCAGCGCCCAAGCCCACAGCCTGCTGGACCGCATCGCCCGCCTGGAAGCAACCGGGCTGGACCGCTTTGTCTACCGGCTGGATGCCCAGGCCGCCTACCAGGCATTCGAGGACGGCGCCGTGTTGGGCGACCTCCTGGCTGAATGGGAGCGGCTGCTGGTTATCCCTGTGCCGCAGGCCATCAGCGAGCAACTGGCCGCCTGGTGGGCAGCCTATGGCCGGTTGCGCCTCTACGAAAACCTGACCGTCGTCGAGTTTGGCGACGACTATGCCCTGGCCGAGATGAAGGCTGCCACCTCGCTGGAGCAGCTCCTGGTGGCCGAAGTCTCGCCCCGGCTGGTCATCGTCCGCCCCGAAGACGCCGGGCGACTAGTGGCCGAGCTGGAAAAGGCCGGCTACACACCTAAACAGACCGACGAGGTGTAGGGCGAATTGGCAATTCGCCTTGCAAAAGAGTGTAAAATGCCCGATGAGATCAGCGAAATCCTAGACTTGTACCACGCCGCCACCCTGTGGGACATGGCCCAGGAGGCCGGGCTGGACGTGGTGGACGCCCGGGGCAAAAAACTGGCCAAAGACCCGCTAATCGCCCGGATGAAAGCCCACTTTTTTGGCCGGGAGCGGGTGTTGGCCTCGCTGGCCAAGCTGAACGAGCGCGAACGGGCCGTGCTCAACCGGCTGCTGCTGCGCGGCGGCGCGGCCCCCACCCAGACGTTGCGCCGCGAGGTGGTGCGCGCCGGCCTGGTCACGGTCACTGAGATGGACAAATCCCAATCGCGCTATCACTACCGTGGCGGCGTGCCCTACGACCGGGGCGAGTACGCCGGCGATCCCAAGCGGCCGCGCTCCACCGAGTTTGCGGACGTGCTGGCCCGCCTGACCTTTCACGGCCTGGTCTTTAGCCGGACCACGAGCCTGACCGGCGCCAACACGGTCCACAAACTGCGCTTTCATCCCGGCACTCTGCTCTTTGTGCCGCAAACGGTCCGCCAATACCTGCCGGAACCGGAGCCGATCCCCCTCGCCACCGCCGCCTGGCAGCCGGAGCAGGTCCAGCCCGGCGACCCGGATCTGCTGCTGCGTGAACTGTACCTCTACTGGGATTTTGTGCGGCACAACGAGGTGCCCCTGCTGCAAAACGGCATGGTCGGCAAGCGCACGCTGCGGGCGCTCAACGGCCTGCTGTTGGATCCCGACCGCGCCCTGGAGGAGGCGCGCAGCGAGGACGAAACCGGGCGGCTCTACCTGCTGCGCCTGCTCCTGGAAAAACTGGACCTGGTCGAACGCCAGGCCGGGCAGTTGCGCCCGAAAGAGTCCGATCCCCTGGCCATCCCGCCCCTTTGGACCTGGCCACAACCCAAGCAACGCCGGACCTGCCTGGAAGCCTGGTCCAGCCTGGGTGCGACCGCCGGCTGGGAAACTGAACTGAACCAGTATGGTCCCCACCTGGCCCACGCTCGCAAGATCCTGCTGGAAGTTTTGCGTGGCCTGCCGGCTGGTGCCTGGTTCGAGTTGGACGAGTTTTTTCAGGAAGTCTCGGACCAGGACCCCGACTTTTTGCTGCCCAACCACACCTACGTGGAGAATTATCGCGGCAGCTACTACTACAGCCGCGTCGGCGCCGCCTATTACTCCGGCTCGACCAAGGACCTGCTGCGGAAATTCGAGGTGGCCGAGCGCCGCTTTGTTAGCGAGGTTGTGACCGGCTTTTTGCCCCGGCTCGGACTGGTCGACCGGGGCTACGCCGGCGGGCAGTGGAATGCTTTTCGCCTGACGCCGTCGGGCAAGGCGCTGTTGGCCGGCGTGGATGCTCAGCTCCCGGCCCCGGAGGCGGGCAAGCTGGTCGTCCAGCCCAGCTTCCAGGTGTTGGCCCTCGGCCCGGTGAGCCTGGCCTGGCTGGCCCGCCTGGACCTGTTTGCCGAGCGGCAGCAGGCCGACCGGGGCGCCTTTGCCTATCACCTGTCGCGGGATTCGATCTACCAGGCGCAGCAGGTGGGCCTGGACGTGCCCGAGGTCATTCGCTTTTTGGAGGAAACCAGCGGCGTCGAACTGCCGCAAAATGTGCGCCGCTCACTAGAGGAGTGGGGCGCCCACCACGAGCGGATCGTCTTTCGCAGCGGTGTGAGCCTGCTCCAGACCGCCGATGCCGGCTTGCTGGCGCAGTTGATGGCCGATCCTGGGGCCGGAGTCCACCTGGCCCGCGCCCTGTCGCCCGAGGTGGCACTGGTGTGCAAGGGCGCCGAAAAACCGCTGGTCGCCGCCCTGGTCGGCCAGGGCTTGTTCCCGGCCGTCTCGGGCGCCGAGCCGGAGGCCGCCGACAAGGGGGTGCTCGTCCGGGAGGATGGCAGCATCCAGGCCATCCACGCCGTGCCCAGCCTGCATTTGCGCGGCCGCCTGGACCGGCTGGCCGAGAAAATGGGCGAGGGGCGCTGGCAGTTGACCGAAAAATCGGTGCGGCGAGCCGGGGGCAGCAAGGGCAAGGTCCTGCGCCTGCTGGAAGAGCTGAGCAAACTGCACCGGGGCACGCTGCCCGCCAACCTGGAAGCCCAGCTCAAGGCCTGGGGCGGCTACTACGGCGCAGCCGCCGCCGAGACGCTGACGCTGCTCCAGTTCCGCGATCAGGATACCCTGGACGATCTGCGCCAGCAGCCCGAATTGCAGCCCTACCTGGTGCCCTTTGCCGCCGGCGACCGCGCCCTGGTGGTGGTGCCCGGTGACAAGCTGGCCGAGGTGCAAGAAATATTGGCGCGCTTTGGCGTTTCAACGCGGGAGGGGTTGGCGGGTTAGGTTGTGGTATCGATGGCTCGCCCATCCGATCGTCGGACAACTTTTCGTACTCGACGCGGGGCACCTCCATGCGCTCTGCGTGTCGATGCGGTCCAACAGGGGGCCGGAGATGCGCTTCTGGTAGCGGTTGGCCATGTTCATGGAGCAGGTGCGCTCGCGAACCGGGTCCCCAAACCAACCACAAGGGCAGGGATAGTAACAAGACAACGCCTCTGCTCGGGTCTGAGATCACCTCCGATTGGGATGGTCAGCATAGCTGGCACATCATTTCACCGTGATCTTGGGCTTTCACCCAACATAGCCTAGCTTTGCCTCCTCGGCTGATACTGAATCGCCTCCGCCAAATGCGCCGTCTGGATCTCCTCACTCCCCGCCAGATCCGCAATCGTCCGCGCCAGCTTCAAAATCCTGTGATACGCCCGCGCGCTCATATTCAACTGGTGCATCGCCGCCTTCAGCAAGCTCTTCCCCGCGTCATCCAGCCGGCAGAAATCCCGCACCTCGGCCGGCCCCATGTCCGCGTTCGCCAGCAGCCGCGTGCCTCGAAACCGGGCGCGCTGCCGCGCCCGCGCCGCCTCTACCCGCTTGCGGATCGCCGCCGACGGCTCCCCAGCCTGTCGCTCGACAGCTTCTCATAGTCCACGCGCGGCACCTCGATGTGGATGTCGATGCGGTCCAGCAGGGGGCCCGAGATCCGCTTCTGGTAGCGGGTGACCATGGCGTTGCTGCAGGTGCATTCCTGCACCGGGTCGCCATAGTAGCCACACGGGCAGGGG
>JAFGOG010000499.1 GCA_016926595.1 Anaerolineae bacterium | reverse complement strand
TACCGTTTGCAGGAATTCAGGTGGGATCGGCGCGTTGATAAAAGGCAGAACCGGTTCCAGGATCTGCATTTTCACCTGGAGGGCGTCGGCAAAGCCAAACAACAACGCCGCCATAAAGGCACCCGTCGGATTCCAGCGGCCAAAGATCATGGCCGCCAGCGCCACAAAGCCCTGCCCGCCGGTCATGTTATCCTCGAACGTCCCCACCTGGCCCAGTGAAAAGTAGGCCCCGCCGATGCCGGCGACCAGCCCGCCGATGATGATGCTGATGTAGCGCGTCTGGTTGACATGCACGCCCACCGTGTCGGCGGCGCGGGGATGCTCCCCGCAAGCCCGCATCCGCAGCCCCCACGGAGTGGCAAAGATGACATAGTTGACTACTACCAGCAGTCCGAGCATGATGAACACGGTCGGTTGGTTAATGAACAGCATCGGCCCGAGGACCGGGATCTTGCTGAGGATGGGGATGGCGAACGGCTCAAAATGGCCAGGAGTGCTGAGGCCGGCGGGCTCTAACAGGCGGATATTCAGAAAGCGGGTGGCGCCGGAGGCCAGGATGTTGATCACCGTGCCGGAGATGATCTGGTCTACCTTGTACTTGATCGACAGGACGGCGTGGAGAGCGGCCATCAGCCCGCCGGTCAGGCTGGCAGCCAGCACGCCCACCCACAGGCTGTGAAAGTAGCTGGCAAAACCTACGGCGGTAAAGGCGCCGGCCAACATCATGCCCTCGATGGCGATGTTGAACACACCTGACCGCTCGCAAAAGACGCCGGCTATGGCCCCCAGCGTCAGCGGCGTGGCATAGGTCAGGGTATCCCGAACCATGCCGGTCAGGTTCAGCTTGGTGCCGCTGGTCATCCACACCAAAAAGGCGACGGCTGCCAAAAGGATGACGCCCCAGACCAGCATCATGTGCACAGAACCAAGGCCGCGGTACAAACGCAGCCCGGCCAGGAACAGGCATAAGGCGCCGATGGCGTACAATGTGGCCTGCGAAGGCAGCGAAAAGAGCGTCCCCACGATCTCGTCGGTAAAGACCGCCCTATCGGCTGGCTGGTCGCCAAAGCGCCCCAACAGCACGACAATGACCCCCACCAGCAACATGAACGCCGCAACCATCAGGTCGCGCCGGCTCAGGCCAGCTTTCCTGGAAACAGGTATCGCTTGTGCTTGTGCTGTCATTGATTACGCCCCCCATCCCCGCGAGAGTACGATTTCGGCCTCCTCGCGCTTGACTTGGCGCAAGCGGTAAAGGGTCTGGATAATCGCCGGCGCGGCGATAAAGATGATCACCATGGCCTGGACGATCTGCACGATCTCGGTAGGCACGCCGGCGATCGACTGCATCCGGCTGGCGCCGGCCCGCAGCACGCCGAACAGGATGCTGGCCGCCACCACGCCAGCGGGATGGCTCTTGCCCAGAAGGGCCAGGGCGATCGAGTCAAAGCCATAGCCGGACTGGAAGCCGAGGGCGATGTTGCGGGTGATGCCCAAACCCTGGCTCACGCCAGCCAGGCCGGCCAGACAGCCGCTCAGGAACATGGTCACCACAAAGGTGCGGCCGACCTTCATGCCGCCGTAGCGCGCCGCACTGGGATTGGCGCCCACCGACCGCAGCTCAAAGCCCCACGTCGTGCGGAACAGGTACCAGCCCACTACCAGCGCCGCCACCAGCGCCAGGAAAAACCCCCAGTGGAGCGTCACCGGGTGGGGCAAAAAGCGAGGCAGAAAGGCGCCTTCGGCTATGTCCTTGGTGCGGCAGGTGCCCTGCGTGTGCTCCAACGGCCCGCACAACAGCCAGGCCATCAAGCGGTAGGAAACATAGTTGAGCATGATCGTGGTGATCACCTCGTGGGCGCCGGTCCGCGCCTTGAGCACGCCGGCGATACCCGCCCACAACCCGGCCACGGCCGCCCCAGCCACGATCGCCAGCGGCAGGAGGATGATCGTCGGCAGGTTGGGAAACGCAAACCCGACGACGACCGACGCCAACCAGCCGACGCCCACCTGGCCCTCGGCGCCGATGTTGAACAGGCCGGCTCGAAAGCCAAGCGCCACTGCCAGGCCGGCAAAGATGTAGGGCACCGACTGGACCAGGCTGTCACTGGGACCGCGGACGGCGGTCACCAGCGCCTTCATCTCTGCGCCGCCCAGCCACTCGCCGATCCCATTCAGGATTTTCAAGGGGTCACCCAGCGCCCCGACATACAGCGCGCTGTACGCCTGCCCCACGTTGCCCAAGCCCGCCTCGAGCGCCTCGCCGATCTTGCCCGCCCCCAGCGCCTGGTACAAAGCCTGGTCGGTGAAGAGAAGGACCAGCGCCCCGATGATCAGCGCCGTCAGCACCGCCAGGAACGGCACCATCATCCCCCGCAGCTTGGTAAAGAGCAGGAACAATACGCCCCCAACGGCCAGCAGGAAAATGGGCCACAGCCCAACGCTCGTCTTCCACACCGCGTACACCAGGCCGGCAAGCAGAGCCAGGCCCACGACCGCCAAAGCCCACCGGGATCCGAAAGTCAGCCTGGGGATCCAGAACGGCACCAGCACAGCCAGGATGGCCAGTAATACGATCGGCCACAGGCCCAGCACCACCAGCAGGATCAGCACCAGCCACTTGCTGATGGCCCACACGACAACGATCAGCGCCGCCAGCAGAGCCAGCTTGAACCAGACCGGCAAGGCGCCTAACCGCTGCCTCAGTTTCAGCTCAGCCAACGGTCACCTCCTCCTCTTGAGGCTGGGCTCCGGCCATCAACAGCCCCAGCTCCTCGCGCGTCACCTTGTCGGCGTCCATCGTGCCCACGATCCGTCCGCCATACATCACCGAAATCCGGTCCGACAGAGCCATGATCTCGTCCAGCTCGGCCGACACCAACAGCACAGCGCAGCCCTCGTCGCGCTTCTGGATCAACCGGCGATGGATGTACTCGATCGAGCCCACGTCAAGGCCGCGGGTCGGCTGTGAGGCGATCAGCAGCTTGATCGGACGCGACAGCTCTCGCCCGACGATCACCTTCTGCTGGTTGCCGCCCGACAGATTCTGGGCCGGCAGGGCGATGCTGGGGGTGCGCACGTCAAACTCTTTGACCACCCGGTCGGCATAGTCGTACAGGTCGTCAAAGCGCACGGTCGGCCCGTCGGCAAACGGCTCCTGGTAATAAGTGACCAGCCGCAGGTTGTCATAGATCGGGAATGGCATGATCAGCCCATCGCGCTGGCGGTCTTCGGGGATGTGAGCCACCCCCAGCTCGGTGACCTGCCGGGGCGTCGCATTGGTCAGGTCGCGGCCCATGATCCGGATCGAGCCGCCGGTGGCAGTGTGGAGCCCGGTGAGCACCTCCACCAGCTCCGTCTGGCCGTTGCCCTGCACCCCGGCCACCCCCAACACCTCGCCGGCGCGTACGAACAGGTCCACCCCGCGCAGCGCCGGCTGTTCCCGCCGGTCTATGGCCGTCAGCCCGCCCACCTCCAGCACTATCTCGCCGGGTGAAGCCGGTCCCTTGTCCACCACCAGCGCCACTTCGCGCCCGACCATCATCTCGGCCAACTGCTCTTCCGAGGTCTCGGCCGGCCTCGTCTCGCCCGCCACCCGCGCGTTGCGCAGGACGATTATCCGGTCGGCAATGGCCATCACCTCCTTCAGCTTGTGGCTGATAAAGATGATCGACTTGCCCTGGGCTTTCAGCGAGCTCATGATCTCGAAAAGCTCGTCCGTCTCCTGGGGGGTGAGGACCGCCGTCGGCTCGTCGAGGATCAGGATCTCGGCCTGGCGATACAAGGTCTTGAGGATCTCCACCCGCTGCTGGATGCCCACCGGCAGGGTGCCGACCAGCGCGTCGGGCTCGACCGCCAGGCCATATTGGTCCGACAGGGCTCGGATGCGCCGTGACGCGGTGCGCCGGTCTAGGGCGGTGCTGATTACCTTCAGGGCCGGATAGGAAGCGGCAGCAAAGAGGATGGCCATGGCAATGAGCAGCGGGATGCGATCCTGCGCTTTGAAATAGAGGGCCAATGCGACCAGCGCAACCGCACCGGCGACCGCGACGATCGGAAAGTAGACGAGGAACTTGCACCGTGTCAAGAAACCCAGCAGGTTAACCAGGCCATAAAGCCCGGCGACAACCACGCCGCCGATCAGCCCCGCCCACACCGCCTGCAGCCCGATGCTGGTGATGAGGCCGCCAATCATAAAGACCGCCGCCGCAACGCCGCCGACCAGGCCCATCGTCTTCCACGAAAAGGGGAACCGGGTCGGTTCTGTGCCCATTACAATGTTTTCGGCGACGGTGAACACGGGGACGAGCTGAAAGTGCTGGTGGACCATGCCGATGCC
>JAFGOG010000498.1 GCA_016926595.1 Anaerolineae bacterium | reverse complement strand
GCGCTTGACCTTGGGCGTGATCTCGCCCTGGCCCCAGCCCTCGCGGCGCACCTGGTCGACGAGGGGCGCCAGGTCGGACCAATCGCGGTTGGGCCTGGATATCTCCTCCAGGGGCTTGCAGGGGGTGACCGGCATAAGCTGGAAGACGTCGCCGTCGAAATCACCGCCCACGCGCTTGGCCGTGGCGTGGCTCATAAAGGCTACGCCCTGGTGCTCGCGCGCGTAGCGAAAGAAACGCGAGACCTCCCGCTCGTCCAGGCCAGTCTCCAGGCCCAGCTTCTGGAAAGCATGCCAGTCCAGGTTGTGCCAGATCTGGACGTCGTGTTTGGTGCGGATGGGGTAGCGGGTGGCCAACACCTCGCCGGGTGGTAGGTCGGGACAAACGATGGTCCCCTCTGGCAGCCAGTCCACCTGCCCGCCAAAGGAGTCGGGCAGGCCCATGAAGGACGGCACCTTGACCCCGCCACCCACCGCTAGATCGTGCCACGCCTGGCGCAGGCGCCGGCGTAGCCCCTTTTGCACGTAGGGATGGTCGATCATCTGCCCGGTGACGTCGGCGGCCAGCACCTGCTCTAGGGTGGAGGGCTCGCGGGTGTCTTCAACCTCCAGCTCGCCGCGCTCGGTTTCGACCACCTCGGCCATCCGTTCCTCGCGCTCGATCTGGAGGAACTGCCGGGCGCCCTCGCTGCTGGCCATCGCCTCCAGCAGCAGCGGGATCTTGGTCTCGGCGCGGGGGATGATGCACTGCTCTACCAGTTTCGGGTCGAACCACTGGAGCACCTGGTAGCTGAGCTTGGTGCGGCGCTCGCCCGACCAGGCGACGAAACCCAGGTGCACGTCCAAAGTGTGCTCGCCGAACGCGGGCGCATTGCCCTTGAATGAGGAGTCGGGCAGGATCAGGTCGTAGCCCCGACCTTCGGCGTCTACGTCGGTCCAGTGCATGCGCTTGAGGGTGCCTTTTCCCACGAGCACGGCGTCCTCATCCAAGCGCACCCCCAGGCGGAACTGGCCGGCCTGACTGCCGTCCTTGTCAAAGAGTTGGGCCAAGCGCTCGCTCATCTTGCCGGCGCAGTCGCCGGTGCCCATTTCCCCCTCGGGCACGACCAGGACACGCACGCCAGCGACGAATTTGGGCGGCTGCAGGCAAGGGGAAGCCAGCAGGCCGCCGTAGGCCATGATCTTCTCGAAGGTATCGGCCACCTGGCGGCCCACCCGGCCGTCGGTATACATGAAACGCCCGTCCTTGCGGGCGCCGGTGGCGACGTCGAGGGACAGTCCGCCCTGCTCCGCCAGGTCGCGGCTCAGATCCTCCAGGACCGATTGCCAGTGAGCTTCGAGCTCCTCCGGGCTGGCACGAGGTGGCGGGGGTGGAACCTGACCCAGGGCGATCCGGAGGTCGAGGAACATGGCCTGGAGCAGGGTGTTATCCAGGTTGACTGGTGTCTCAAGGTCCTGACCGGTGCTGACGTCATAGACCGGGAGGGCTTGCCGCTGCCGTTTGGGGACGGTTCTCTCTGCCTTTGCCTCCGCTAAAGGCCTGATCGGTTCCGGTGTGGGGTACCCACCGGCGCCGGCGCCTGCAGCCAACCGCGCTAGAGGTTCGCGCAAGACAGTGGCAGCCGGTGTAGGCGCCTGGTAGGCGGCCTTCCTTCTACCCGTCGAGGGGCTCTTAGCCCAACCCATCGCCCTGCCTCAGTATCCAGCCTGGCCGACCGAGACCTGGATCTCTTCATCCACGTCGCGGGCCAAAGCTGCCAGGTATAGGAAGGCGTCCACAGGATCGGCACCGGCGTCCAGTAGCTGGCCCAGGGTTGGGTGGGGTACGCATTCAGAACAGGGCCACGCCGGGAACGAGCCCTGGAGGTCCCGATCCAACTGCCCCATGTCCACCCAGGCCAGAAATGCAGCCAGGATTGCCTCATCCGCGGCCAGCAGACTCTCCGCATCGAGAGCGGCGCGCGGATCGAACCCGAACTCCCTGTGCAGCGTAGCCGCGATAGGTGGCGTGGAGGGGCGAGGCCAGGATCGGGATGGGGGGACCTGAGGCGTGTCCCCTCTCACCTCGGCCAGGAACCCGCGGTAGAGCTGCACGTTCTCGGCCAGGATGAGGTCGGGGTGGCCATCGACCGGCTCTTTGATCAGCCTCGTGCCGTCGCGCCGCAGGCGCATGTAGCGCTGGGCCAGGTAGTGGGCTGTCGTGTTCGTGAAGGAAGCGTGGGGCAGGGCTTCCGCCACCTCGGCCATACGCTTAAGCCCGGCTACACCCGTGATCAGCAGGCGGAGATCGGGCGCCCTCTCCCGGATGAGGGGGATCCCGGCAGCCACCGCCTCCCAGCCCTGGCGCTTCCACATCTGCAGGTTCAGCGTCAGGGTATGAAACCCCTGGGCCTGGGCGCAGTCGAGCTGTCGTTCCAGGTCCAGGGGCGTGGCCCATTGCAGGTGGGGGATGGGGATCAGACGGCTCGTCTCCTGCATCCTCTGCACGGTCAGCCAGGAGCGCTTGATGTTGACCAGGTGCTCCATCCGGGGCCGGTCGAGGTAAATGGAGAAGTTGAGGCTGGTGGCGGCATCGAAGCCCAGCGCCTGGAGCCTGCCCCACACGTTCTCTTTGCCGTGCGCCCTCCACAGCTCCTCCAGGGTGCCGTCCAGGGTGTTGCCGATGCACAGAAGCGTTGTCCCCTCGCCGACGCCCCACTGGGCGCGGAGGTCGTGAGGTCCGTATCGCAGAGGGATGGCGCGGCGGGAGATCTTGCCCCTGGGCGTCAGTGCCTTGGCGATGCCCACCCCCACCACGGCCTCACGGTCGATCATGGCCGGCACCTGCAAGCCATTGAGGAGTTGGGGGAAAAAGGGCGGCAGCTCCAAGGCAGGCTGAGGCCGCAGCGGCATATCAAGCTCCAGGCCGTCAAGGGCCGCGATCCAGCCTTGCAGACCT
>JAFGOG010000497.1 GCA_016926595.1 Anaerolineae bacterium | reverse complement strand
GGGTCTGCGCTGCCAAAGGGAGGCGACTCCCCGGCTGTCAGCCCGAAAATGCTTCTTGATTTCAGTCGCTTCGAGTATCAGCCGGCCCTCCTCCGTCTGCAAGCGGCTGGAAGCAGGCTCTTGGGTGACAAAGAGGTTCGGCCGGTCACCCACTTCTTGCCAACGACGACAGGCCGTCAAGTGCCCCGGGCCCACTTCCCTCAGAGGCGGGCGGGCAGATTCGCACGCGTCTTCCGCCATCGGGCAGCGGGGAGCAAAGATGCACCCGCCAGGCAGCTCATCCGGCCGGGGAATATAGCCAGGAACGGTGTTGAGCTCAATGTCGCGCTTGGACGCATCGATGCGCGGTACGCAACCCATCAACCCCAGAGTATAGGGATGCAAGTAGTCCTTGAAGAGCTCCTGAACCGTGCCCTCCTCCATCATCTCGCCGGCATACAGAACGCCAACGCGGTCACAGATACGAGCCACCACGCCCAGATTGTGCGTGATGTAGAGGACCGCGGTCTGGTACTGCTGCAAGAGCTCTTGGACGAGGTCGAGGATGACGGCCTCGGTCGTCACATCGAGCGCCGTGGTGGGCTCATCCATGATCAAGAGCTGGGGATTCGTCGCCAGGGCGGAGGCGATGAGGATGCGCTGCAGCATCCCGCCGCTAAGTTGGTGAGCATAACGCCTGGCTACCGACTCGGAATCGGGCATACCAACTTGCGTCAGCATTTCAAGCGCCTTTTTGTACGCTTGGGCCCGGTTCATGCCCAGGTGGGTACGGGCCACTTCGGCAACCTGCTGACCCACAGGAATCGCTGGATTCACAGCAGCCGCGGGGTCCTGATGGACCATCGCGATCTTGGCACCCCAGATACGCCTTAATTCGCCCGGCGACAGATCAAGCAAGTTGGTTCCGTTTAGCACTACGTTACCGCTGGTGACGCGGCCATTGCGCGGAAGGTAGCCCACGATTGCGCGGGCAAAGGTGGTCTTGCCCGAACCAGACTCGCCGACTAGCCCATAGATCTCACCCTTGCGTATCGACAGCGAAACGTGGCGCACGGTCTTCAGCGGCCCCTTGTCCGTGTCGTACACAACCCCAAGATCAACAACCTCCAGGACTGCCTCCGAATTTGAAGCGCTTGATTGTTCCATTTCAGCCATGCCTACCGGGTACTGACGCCGCCGGGCAACAACATTCGGCGAAGCCCGTCGCTCATAAAGCCGACCCCGACGACCAGCAGCGCCACCGCGCCAGCCGGGAAGAGCAGCACCCAGCGCGCCTGCGCGAACCAGGTGCGGGCCTCACCCACCATCAGGCCCCAGTCTGGCGCCGGTGGTTGCACTCCCAAACCCAGAAATCCTAGCGACGCCACCAAAAAGATACCATAAGAAAAGCGCATGGACGCTTCGACCGCCAGCGGTGGCAGAACGTTGGGCAGGATCTCCCGGAACAAGATGTAACTACTGGCCTCACCGCGCAGCTTGGCGGCCTCGATGAATTCCCTGGTCTTTAGATCGAGCACGACACTCCGCACAACGCGAGCCACCATGGGAATATAGAGCACGCCCACGACGACGATCACATTCAGCCGCGACGGACCAACTGCGCCGAGGATGACCATCGCGAGCAAGAGAGGCGGAATGGAGAGCAGGACATCGGAGAACCGCATTGCTATTTCGTCAGGCAGCCCCCCCAAATAGCCAGAGATCAAGCCCAGGGTCAGGCCCAGTAGAACAGCGAGAATGGTACCAGAACCCGCCACTAACAAGACATCCCGAGTGCCCACCAAGATCCGGCTAAGAATATCCCGACCATACTGGTCGGTACCGAACCAGTGTTCCGCAGACGGTGGCTCCAGTCTCTCAGCAATCGACTGCTCAGCGTAGCCATAGGGCGCAACGAGCGGACCGATGACTGCCATGAGCAGAAAACCAAAGACGATAGCAAACCCAACAAAAGTGGAGGGGTAGCGCGCGAGCCTGGTCGCCACCGAGGTGATGCGCAAGCGACGCGCCTTCGGAACAGCACTCATCTCACCCACTGGATTCTCCGATCTCGTGCTATCGGTCATTGTGCGCTAGCTCGTATGGGCTGCCGGCCGTTGGCTTTCGCCAAGAGCCGACAGCCCATGTCGACGATCAGCGATAGATTCTATTCTTCAAAGTAAGCGTAGCGCAGGTCCATCGCGGTTCCCAACGCGCTTGTGGGGGTAAGCCCCTTTAACTTGGCATTGATACCCCAGAGATTGTCCACAAAGAAGGGCACGACCAGGGGGCCGCGCTCCACAAAAATCTCCTGGATGCGGCGATAGCCTTCGGCCCGCTTGGCGGGATCCATCTCTTTGGCCGTCATAGCGGCTATCTCGTCCACCTCGGCATCGCACCAATGGCTCTCGTTCCAGGGCGCATTGCAGGTGTAGGCCAGCGCCAGGTACGGCTGCGGGTAGGGCCGGGAACCCCAGTCGGTGATCCCCAGCTGCACCGTGCTCCAGAGCTCCTCGCCATAGTAGACATTGGCGGGGATGATCTGGAGGTTAAGCGTAACACCGATCTCGGCCAACTGCTCTTTCCAGATGGTGGCAATGGCGGGGGCGGGCGAGGTCTCCTGGACGCTCATGTCGATCTCGAACCCGTCCGGATAGCCAGCCTCGGCCAACAGAGCTTTGGCGCCTTCCACATCGCGCTCCAGCTCAGGAATGTCGAGGTAGAAATCGCCAAACACGGGTCCAAACGGCGTATCGCGGCCGGTCACACCCAGCCCCGAAATCGTGCCTTCCAGGATGGCGGCGCGATCGGTTGCCATCCTGACAGCCCGCCGGACAAGATTATCGTCAAAGGGTGGCTCGTCGCTGCGCATGCGGATGAGCCAGGTAGTGTTAGATCGGGCCGACAGGACCTCGGTGTTGGGGTCGTCCCGCAACACCTGCACGTACTCGGTCGGCAGGTAGAGCACATAATCGACCTGGCCGCCGCGCAGGGCATCGACCTGGGCCGCGGGATCGGATAGGAAGATAAACTCCATTCCATCCAGATACGGCAGCTGGTTGCCCTCGTCGTCCTTGAGCCAGTAGTTGGGATTGCGCGTGAAGACGACCCGCTCCTCGGGGACGTAGCTCTCGATCATGAACGGACCCGTGCCATTCCAATCGGTGGCAAAGTCAGTCGCGTCGGCGTCCATGATGAGCGCGTGGTAATCGCCCAGGTCCTTCAAAAAGTCGGGATTCGGATTTGTGAGGTGAAAGACCACGGTATAGTCATCCGACGCCTCAATGTCGGCGATGTTCTCATAAAGGACGACGGTGGCAGCCCCCACCTCGGGGTCGCGCAGGCGATCAAACGTGAACTTGACATCGCGGGAGGTCATCTCCTTGCCGTCGTGGAACAGAACGCCCTGGCGCAGCTTGAACGTCCAGGCCAAGCCATCGTCGCTGACCTCCCAGCTCTCCGCAACGCCGCGGGTCACATCGGGCTGGTTGTCCTCGCCGATAAAGACGAGAAAATCATGCCACTGCTTGCCGAGCTCATCGTCAGCAACCGACGAAAGAAAGGCCGGGTCCAGAAAGCCCGGGGCATAATAGGCATGGCGCAGCACGCCGCCATACTTGTCACTCACGGCCGGTTCTGCAGCTTCCTCGGGCTCTTCGGTCGCAGCTGGCTCAGCACCCTCTTCCGCCGTCGTTTCTGCCTCTTCAGCCGATTCCGGCTCCTCGGATCCGCAAGCCGCCAGCACCAGGCTCATGACCATCAAGATGGTCAGAAGCACGCTCAGTTTCTTAAAAAGGGTCATCACTTCCTCCTCAACACTCTTTATATTTACAGAAAATGGACTGACTGATCAGAAAGGCATTCACCCTCGGGCTCTCGATCACCTCCTTGATTGGGCACATTCACCTGAAGACTCTCATCCACTCTTGGAGCCGGTCAGAGGCCGGCCCATATGGGCTCGACCACATTATACTAAAACCGTCCCTGGGTAGCGAATTCGATGATCTCTTCCCGATCCATGCCATCAAACCCCAGGTCCCGCAGCGTCAATCCGTTAGCCCGGTAATCATAGCCGGTCAGAACCGCCAGGATATCCACCGTCGCCGTCGTCACCGGCGTCGACAGCCCGACAATCGAGGCCAACCCTTCCATTGGAATGAACGAGTAGCACAGGTCCTCAACCAGTAATCGTTCGATTTCTTCAATTCGATTCCACTTTTCGGCGTGCGGGTCTCTGACCGATCCATGTATGTCGTACAGCGTTTCGCCTTCATAGAGGTAGATCCGCCGGCAATCTTCCGGCCAAGTGATCGACTCACATTCATAGGCCGCGGCGACCTGCATCCGCTCACGGTCGTGAGCATCGGTGAGCTTGGATGCACACATCGAGACTTCGCGATAGAAATGGAACTCTCGAGCCCGCTCGAGAAAAAAGACAGCATTCGGCAAGGTGACCTGCGGGTGTACGCCGGGGTTGCCTGGCCAGAAGTTGAGTTCCAGGACGTTCTTGCAGAGTGCTGTCTGAGGATAGACTCGGCGGATCATTTCCAGAGCTTGTTGGTTGCCTGCCGCTGGCCAGGTAGCAAGGTGTAGTTCGCGTTTATAGTTGCCAACCTCGACCTCAACAGGACTTGTTTTGCCGCTCAGATACGGCATGATATTCATCTCGGCAAAGACAAACTTGTCGAATGCGCCGTGCTTTTTCAGGAGCTCGCGGTTGCGGAGCGCGGCCCAATAGCCAGTGGTCACAACCATCACCTGCCCCTCGGTCAGGTGGGGGGCCAGCTCATCCAGAAAGGGCTCGACGGCCATGGCAGGCACGTTGAGAAAGATCAGCTCGCTGCCCTCAAGCGCCTCGGCCGGGTCGTCGGTCACTGCGTTGAGAACTGCAAGCCCCTGTTTGCCGGAAAAGGTCCGCCCGGTCAGCTGGATGCCACCGTTTTCCCGAATGGGCACAAGATTGGCACTGAAGGAGGGTACTTCGTAGAGATTTACTCGGCAACCAAACATGGACAGATCGGCCGCCATCGCCATGCCACCACTACCACAGCCACAGACAGTGATCCCGGGTAAGCTGACCATATACATACTCCTTTATTGTTCCAGTCGGCAGTTATCGCCGTCGCCAGGGTAGATCGAGGCAACCAAGATTTGTAACCGGGTTGATTGTGACGCTTGAGCAGTGCTGCATTCACACCCGATGGCGCTCGGCACTTGTATCCAAGGATTGTTTTCAATTATAGGATGAGCCGTGGGGGCTGTCTGTTGTCTCGGCAACAATTCGAGGGGATCACGGCGCTTCAGTCAACTCGTGAACTAGTGAAAATGCCTCCGACATATCACAAACACAGCAGCGCAAGCCAGACTTGGGCCGTTCGCCGCCCTTGTCACTTTGACCGAACAAGATGTGAATTCGTTCTG
>JAFGOG010000496.1 GCA_016926595.1 Anaerolineae bacterium | reverse complement strand
ACTGGGCCATGGCCACCATCGACGCGCCGAACATGCCGATCTTGCCGTCGCACCAGGGCTGGGCCGCGATCCAGTTCAGGACCTCGTCGATCTCGACGGCGACGTCGGCAAAGGCCGGACTGAGGATTCCGGATGAGGCCCCCGTCCCGGAACGCTCTACGACCACTATGGCATAGCCGTGATGGAGCAGCCGCTCAAGCCAGGGGCTGCGGAAGACCATGTCGCCGATGTGCCCGTCCTTCTTGAACCGGGCTCGGAGCCGGAGGACCGCCTTGGCAAACCAGGGGATGTCAAACAGCTCATCAAAGACGATCTGCCCATTTTCGACCAGCTTCATGGCCCGCAGATAGGTGGTGTGCGTCAGCAGCACCGGCAGAGGCTTGCCCGCCGGAACGCTCTTCCGTGTCGGAAGGAGAAGATCGTAGGCCAGCTCTTCCCCACCCGAGAGGGCCAGATAGTTGGAGCGGCGCGCATAGCCGTCAAAACGCGCTTCCGAATACCCTTTGTACTCGCCAAACTTGGATACCCTGTTTTTCATCTTGACCTCCGTGTGAATATCACCGACTCCTTGTCCTCCAAGTCAACGATCCATCCACGCTGACGCCGCAGCATCTCGACCAGATCGCTGTCGGTGCGCCGATCGAGAATAGCGAATTGGACTTTCTCCTGTTCAAACAGTGCCAACCAATCCACCACATCACCTCCTATCGGGCTCAGCTCGTTCTGAGGAACACCTAGCACTGCACCCATCATGTGAGCTATGAACCTCTCTCATCCAGCCGATTGACGGCAATCTCGTCCCCGGCGGTGCTTCTGTCAACCGAGGACAGTATAGCAGACAAGAGGGCATAGCCGCATCTAGCGGAGGATATAGAAAGGATATATCGGGGGGAGAAGAGCGTCAGGACAAGAGGCCCAGCTCCCGGGCCTTGGCAATGGCCTGGGTGCGGCCGGTCACGCCTAACTTGCCATAGATATTGTGAGCGTGGACCTTGACGGTGCCCACGGACAGGACTAGCTTTTGGGCGATCTCCTTGTTGGTCAATCCCGCGGCGATTAGTTGAAGGATCTGGCGTTCCCGTTCGCTGAGAGGCTCGATGAGGGGCGATGGTGAGGCCGTAGAGGTTCTTGGGATCGATGCTGCACTTGCCTTGGCAAAGGCCGCGAGCAGTCTACCGGCATAAACCGGCCGGATGCCCCGCTCGGCGGCCCGATAGAGCAGGCGGGCAGCCGGTGGGCCCTCGTCCAGGAACAACCGCACATAGCCTTCCGGCTCGGCCAGTGTCAGCGTTCGCTCGAGGAACGTCAGCGCGGTAGGCGCGTCGCCCAACGCCTGATAGGTCAGCGCTTTCAGCAGGCAAACCTCGGCAACGCGCAGAAAGCCGCCTGCTGCTTCGGCTGGTGGGAGCAGGGGCTCCAGCACAGCTAACGCTTTCTTTGCCTCCCCTTGGGCGAGATAGGCCCGGGCCAGCATCGTCTGGACGATCTCCTGCGGGGATATGGGCAGGGGCATCCCTGCTTCCCCTGGAGCAAAGGTCGTCTCGAGTTGCCGCACCCAATGGATCACCCCTTCTGGCCTCTTGGCCATCAGGTTCAAACGCGCCTGCTGCGTGGCCAGCCGAAAGTTGGCCAGTGAATACGCGCCCTCGATCCGGCTAACCCGATCCGCCTCCCGGAGTAGTTGCGCCGCGCCTTCCATGTCGCCCCGCGCCTGCCAAAGGCGCGATTGGGCGACGTAGGTCTCGCTCAGCGTCTGCGTGACGCCAACCTGGTGGCATAGGTCAAGTGCTTTGTCCAAAAAGTCGGCCGCGGCGTCCAGATCGTTCCACTCCAAGTGGATACCCGCCAGCTCGACGTATCCCGAAGCAGCCAGGGGAGCCTGTGCTGCTGGCCACGCCGACCCGGAGCTCTGCCCAGATAGGGCGATCACCTGCCGGCAGGACTCGGCCGAGGCGCGCAGTTGCCCCTGGTGATACTGGGCTAGGGCCAGGCCCTCAGTTGCCTGCGCTGCCAAAAAAACGTAACCGGCTTCGAGCGCCATCGCCCTGGCTTTTTTACAGATTTGGACGGCCTCTTCGAGTTGGTTGTTGACACTGCACATAAACCCCTGCGCGACCAGGCCGATGATAGTCAGCAGGCAAGTCAGCTCCTGGCGCAGCGCGTCATTCTCTGGCGAGGCGGGCAGGCTCTCCAACGCCTCCCTCGAATCTTGCAGCATCTTTTGCGACCGAACGAGGTGGCCGTTCATGTACAACGCCCAGGCCCGGTAGATCTGCAAGCGGGGATGTACTTGCAGCGCCTCCTCCGGCAGCATCTCCAACCAGTGCAGCAGCGTTGTCAGCCGGCTGTCGAGCGCGCTCGCCTGGGCCGCCTCCTCGGCCAGGCGGGCGACCCGCTCCAGGTCTTGCGCCTTCAGCGCGTATTTGACCGCCTCGTCTACCGTCCCGTTCTCCTCGTGCCAGGCGCTGGCCCGGCCGTACAGCTCCGCGATCTGCCCTGTAGGCGCCTCCTGCTCGAGCCGCCTGCGCAACAGGTCGGCGAACAGGTGGTGATAACGGTACCAACGGTGCTCATCGTCGAGGGGCACGACGAACAGGCTTTTCTGTTGCAGGCTCGACAATGTCGTGTCGCCGTCGCTCCTGCTGGTGACGGCGTCGCACAACGACCCGCACATCCGGTCCAGGATGGAGGTTCGCAGGACGAAGCGCTGTACCGATTTGGGCTGGCGGTTCAGGACCTCCTCAGTCAGGTAGGCCAGGACGTAGTGATGGCTACCGGTGAACGTGGTGACAAACTCGCGGGGGTCTGGGCGGCCTAGCATCGACATGGCCGCTAGTTGCAGGCCCACAGCCCATCCTTCAGTGCGTGCTTCCAGTGCTTGCACATCCTCCAACGACAAGCCCAAGTCCATCCTGTCGTTGAGGAATGTAACGGCCTCGTCAACGGTAAAGGCCAGGTCACTGGCCCGCACCTCTGTCAACTGGCTGCGAGCACGCAGCCGGGCGATGGGCACAGACGGATCGGCGCGAGTGGCCAGCACCAGGTGTAGTTGCCGGGGCTGGTGCTCCAGCAAAAAGGCGAGTCCTTCCTGGATCGCCTGCGCAGAGATGAGGTGAAAATCGTCCAGAACAAGCACAATTTGGTGAGGCAGCGCCGTGATGTCGTTGAGCAAGCTGGTCAGGACAAGTTGGGCCGCGGGGACCCGTGGCGCCTGGAGCATCTGCTGGGCAGAAAGACCCAGGCCAGCATCTACCGTCTGGAGGGTGGCGATCAGGTACAGCCAGAAGCGAACTGGATCGTTGTCCTCTGGGTCGAGGGAGAGCCAGGCCAGCCGGTCTCGGATTTGGGAGGCCCATTCGCTGAGCAGGGTGGTTTTGCCCGAGCCGGCCGGGGCAGAGATGAGGGTCAGGCGGTGACCCAGGCGCAGCCCCTCGTCCAGCCGCTGCAGCAGGCGCGGCCGGGGTACCAGGTCCGGGCGCGGCGGCGGCATGTAGAGTTTGGTAGCCAGAAGTGGCACAGCCATGATGGTGGAATCTTACCACATTTTGCCCGCACCCTCAACTGGAACGGCATGGATCGCCCCATGCGCCCGGTCAGAGTGGTCTGCCGGCCAAACGGCTTGTTCCTGACATGGCGTGCATCGCTGCCCTCCAGATTTGACAAGCTAGGATATTTGTGGCAGAATATGCGAGCTTTTATATTAGCAGCATGCGTTACGGAGAGGGGAGGGTATGTCAACCCGATTGGTCATTTTGGGCCTATTGCGCGAGCGGCCGCTCTATGGCTACGAGCTCAAGCAGATCATCGAGGAGCACATGGGCGACTGGACCAACATCGCCTTTGGCTCGATCTACTTTGCCCTGGGCAAGCTGGCTGAAGAGGGCTTTGTCGAGCAGGTCGCTACTGAACGGGAAGGGCGGCGTCCGTCGCGCACTGTTTACCAGATCACCGGTGCGGGCCGTGCCGAGTTCCTGCGGCTGCTGCGCCAGGTATTGGCCGAGGTGGAGCGCCATTACTACGCCATCGACATCGGCCTGGCCTTCATGCAGGCATTGTCCGTTGAGGAGGTCAAGGGTTACCTGGAGGGCCGCATTGCGCAGTTGCAGGGCATCGTCCAGCATATCGCCGAGCATCAGTCCGAGCAGATGGCTCGACCGGAGGTGCCCGCCGTCGCAGCCGCCGTCTTTGATCACGGCCTGGCCCACTTTCAAGCCGAGTTGGACTGGACGCGCGCCCTGTTGGTCAAGGTGGAGCAAGGGGTCTATTCCTGACCCCCGCCTCTCTTTTTTGGTATAACATACAAGATAGTATATTAGCGCTTTTACATATCACATTTAGTATAGGAGGAGCGAAATGGATCGTATAGCGGAAGGTGAGGCGATTGCGGAAATGGCGGACGCCCGCCGTTTCAACGAGTTCATGGGCGGCAACCGCTTCCGCCGCCAAGACTACCGGCGGCTTGCCAGGGAAGCGGTCGCCCTGGGCGTGCCGCCCGGCGGCAGGGTGCTGGACGTTGGGACAGGGCCGGGCTTTGTGGCCATCGAGGCGGCCCGGCTGCTGCAGGGGACCGGCTGCCAGGTCGTCGGCATGGATCTCTCCCGGCCGATGCTGGCGATCGCCGCCGAAAATGCGGCGAAGGAAGGGCTCAATAGTGTGCTGACCTGGCGCGAGGGGGACGCCAAGGCCATGCCCTTCGACGACGGCGAGTTCGACCTGATCGTGTGCAACGACTCGTTGCACCACTGGGAGGATCCCCTGCCGGTGTTCGACGAGATCGCGCGGGTGCTCAATAAAGATGGCAAGTGCCTGGTGCACGACTCAAAGCGACTGCAAAAGTGGACAGCGCGGCTCTTTTCCTGGTTCATCGGCATGATGATCCCGGCCGACTTTCGGGTGCACTACTGGAGCTCGATCCGGTCGTCCTACACGCCCGGCGAGCTGCGGGCCGTGTTGGAACGCTCGCGGCTGGCAGGCTGGCGCGTCGTCGAGGATTTCATGGACCTGGCGGTCGTCAAAGGAGGACAAGCATGATCGGCTTGATGCAAACACTGAAGCAGTTGGTATCGCCGGGGGGCATCGAAGGCTACTTTGCCGTCAAATATGCCCAGTTTGCCCGGGACACGCCGGCGATGCGGGACGAGTACCGGCGGCTGGCAGCCAAAACGGCCGCGGCGATCCAGGCTGGTCAGGTCCTGGAGATCGGCCCTGGGCCGGGGTTCATCGCCATCGAGATCGCCAAGCTGCTGCCGGGGGTGGAGGTCGTCGGCCTGGACCTGTCCGAGACGATGATCGACATCGCCACGGGCAACGCCTTGGAAGAGGGCATCTCGGAACGGGTAGCGTTCCGGGAGGGCGACGCCGCCAAGATGCCCTTTGACGACGCGTCGTTTGACCTGGTCATCTCTAGCGGGTCGCTTCACCACTGGCAGGAGCCCAACCGCATCTTTCGGGAGGTATACCGGGTGCTCAAGCCCGGCTGCCGAGCCTTGATCTCGGACCTGCGCAGCGATGCCCCAAA
Source organism: Anaerolineae bacterium (assembly GCA_016926595.1). The sequence goes on along the minus strand of JAFGOG010000496.1, from coordinate 4,783 downwards.
GGACGCGGTGCAGGGATTCGCGGCCCAGATCGATTCGCGCTTTATGCGCTGGGGCCTGCGGCATTCATTCCGGGAAGGCTACACCGTGAAGGAGGCCGGACAGCTTGTCGACGGCGTCCCATTTGCCCATGTGCAGGTCGAGGTAGACGGCATCAGTATGGCGATCTGGCTGGAGAAAGGATGAGATGGCGATGCCACAGTTGGTCAAAGGCGGCAAGTGGGTCTTTGGTTGGGCGATCGTAGGGCGGCAGGGAGAGCTGGCGATTCCGCCGGAGGCGTGGGAGGAGTATGGGTTCCAGGCGGGAGAGGAGGCAGACTTTTTGCCGGGCAGCCGGACTTCCGGCGGATTCGGGCTCAGCGCGCCTCGGCTGCTAGTACAAATGGCAGAGCCGTTGCGGGCGCGCGTCCTGGCCCGAGGCTGCATCGGCGAGGATGGCCGGCTCCTGGTGCCGCCGGCGGTCGGGATGCGGCCGGGTGACCGGTTGCTGGCGGTCAGGGGCAGCGGCCATGCCTTGGGTTTCGTGGGTCGGGGCCCCATCTACGATAAAGCGCTAAAGCATCCCGAGTTGGAGATATTTGAGGCAGAATCCTGAATCAGCGCCGGTATAGCGCCCGCCAGTCGTGCAGGTCGATCTTGCGCCGCTGCCAATAGTCCTCGATGGCGCGGTGCAGGGCGGTGGCGGCCAGGTTGGAGCAGTGCAGCTTTGGCTCTGGCAGGCCTCCCAGCGCCTGTACCACATCCTCGTCGCTCAACTGCGCCGCCTGTTCCACGGTTTTGCCGGTGACCAGCTCGGTGGTGATGCTGCACGTCGCGATGGCTGCGCCGCAGCCCTTCACCAGGAACTTGACCTCAACCAGCCGCTCATTGCGCACGCGGACGGTCACGACGGCCATGTCGCCGCATGCGGGGTCGCCGCACTCGCCCCGGCCATCGTGCCCGTCGATAAACCCTACGTTGCGTGGATTCAAGGCGTGATCGTAGACAGCCTGGCTATACTCCATCTCTCGATCCTCGGCTCGCTCCAAGCTTTCTCAAATAGAAGGTGTGGCCCCCGTGTTCCACCTCCACGAGCTGGCCCTCTGCCACCAACCTCCGCACCGCTGCCCATTGCCCCTTGGCCCGCGCCAGATAATCGCTCACAGCGTCCTCCCGCATCGGGTGCACCGCCGTGATGCTTAGCAGGTCCTGCTCGATCTCCCCCGTAAAGGCAAAGGCGTTGCCCTCGTAGCCGATCAGGTACTCCACCTGCTCCATCCTGTCACGAAAGATGCGGTAGGCGCGGTGGAGGATCTGCTCGTCGGGAGGTTGTGCCCATGCCTCGGCGGGTGGGCGAGTCGGGACAGACAGATACGCCCGATCCGGCTGTAGGTGCGCCAAATAGCCGGCGACCTCTTCGATCTGCCGTTCGCCGTCGTTTACGCCCGCCACGAGCATCGTCTCCGTCACAAGCTGTCCGCGATAATCCCTGGCAAATGCAAGCGCCCCCTCCAAGACCGAGGACAGCTCCAGGCTGCCGTGGGGACGGTCGATACGTCGCCAGGCCGTCTCCTCGACAGCGTCCACCTTGAGTGAGACCCAGTCCGCGCCCATCAGATCCTGCCTCACATCCGGCCTCCAGATGAGCGAGGCGTTGGTAATCACCGCGATTTTGAGCCCCAACCGCTTCAGCCATTCGATCTCCTGGCCTAGATTGGCATCCAGCGTGGGTTCCCCATCAGGCACAAAGGTAAGATAGTCGATGGCTTCGCCGGCTTCTTGCGCCTTTGCCGCCTTCTCTCGGACGGCATTCGATATCTCCCTTGGCTCGTAGAACGCCTGGCGCTGCGCCTGCATCTTGAGAGTGCGCCCCAACTGGCAATAGGCGCAGGCATAGGTGCAGATCTTGGGGGGGATGTTGTTGATCCCCAGGCTGCGCCCCAATCGCCTGGAGGGGACCGGCCCAAATGCGATCACCCGCTGCTGCCTTCTGCCCCGGCGAAGCAGATCTCCACTTCGGGTGGGCGTGCCAGCGTGCTGATCAGTGTGGCGTGCCGGGCTACGCCGAGCAGCCGCTGTTTGACCTTCTCCGGGGGCTCCGGCTCGATCTGGATTGCCGCTTTCAAGTCGCCGACCCGGCGGGGCCTGGGGACCTCCTCGTAGGCCACCTGCACGCTCAACCGCCCGACCGGGACATCGGAAAGCCGGCACGAGTTCGCCACAAACTCCAGGATGCAGGCGCCCAGCGCCGCCGCGAACATCTGCGGCGCGCTCAGGGCAGTGCCCCCGCCCCCATCTTGCAGCGCGGCGTCTACGACCGCAGTGTGCCCGTCGGCCGTTGCCAGGAAGCGCATCCCATCTACGTGCTGAACCGTCAGCTCCATCCCTCACCCTCCTGGAAGTGATTCGCCCTCGCGCCGTTGTGCCCACTGCGCCTGCCTGGCATGCCCATCCGTGCCGGATAGGCGCGCCGGACAAACCGCACCCGGCGGCGGTCCTTGCGCCGCCTCGAACAATGCGGTATAATGAGGGCTGCCTGTCGGGCGGGCAAGCGCGCCGCCTGGCGGGGTCCTCGGGGCGGATGCTCAACCGTGCGGAAAAGCCATCCGCCCCGAGGGGTCAAGCCTGCTTACTCTTCCTTGCCGAGTTCTTCGATGCGCCGGCTTATGGCGTCCAGTTGTTGCTTCAGCCATTCAGCCTGCTCTCTGAGGAACTCGGTCTCCTGCTCCCGGCTCGGCATCGGGGGCGCCGCTGGCGCTCCCCAGGCCGGCCCATAGCCAAATCGGGCCCAGCCTGGCAGGCCGGTGGCATAGTACCAATTCCGATGCCGCCAACCACCGCCCCGGCCGCCAAAGCCGCCCCAAGCCCTGCCCAGCCCAAAGCCGCGCCCCGGGATAGGATTGGCCCAGCCGGGGGCATCGTAGCCGCCGCAGTAACCGGCCCCTCGGCCGGTCATTGGCCCCATACCCATCGGTCCCGTTCCATCTCCTGCTGGCATATCGCTCACCTCCTTCCTATTGATATCTCAATTGTCCGTTACCACCAACCACGCCTTCGTCCTTGGCTCCGGCCACGGCCCCACAACCCCCTGCCCAGGCCCCACCTTGGGTGCCCGAGTCCGAAGGTATAGGCGGGCCTCACTGGGACAGAGTAGGGCGTGCGATAAGGGCCATAACCGGCGTGTCGAAACCCGTACGGATTGCACAAGCCTCGTCCGCCGCCGGTCATCGGCCCCAAACCTGCCGGCCCGGTGCCATCCAAACCTGGCATATTGCTCACCTCCTTCCAAAGTTAATCATAGGCCAGACGTGTCTCTTCGTCGGCCAGCACGGGCTGAATGATCTCCTGCCACCTGTCCGATTGCCAGGTCCCCAACGCCCCGTGGGTCAGATAATAATTCTGGGGGATCGGATGGGTGCCGACGACAACCTCCAGGCCATACTTGGCCGGGATGAACTCGCAAAAGGCCTGCAAGCGCGGGCAGGGTGGGTAACCAACCACCAGACCCGTCGCCAGGTGGATGACCTCTGCGCCATTCTTTTTCATCTCCGCCGGTGCGTATTCGACGTTGCCGCCCGGACAGCCCCCACAGGTTGTATAGCCCACCAGCTCAACCTCCTCGTCCCGGTACCTGGCAAAGGCGCCTTCCCGGTTGCGCAGGGAACGCAAGCACTTCCCCCCTGCACAGGTGTTATAGCGATCACAGATGATAATCCCGATCTTTTTCATCCCTGTTCCTCCTGTCGAGTGTCTTTGTCAGCCTGCAGCCAGTCCTGGCGTGTCCTTGTCGGCAGCCACTTGCCCTGTCTCCGGCGAAAGGCGGCCCCTTCATCTGCCGCCTGCAACGCAGCCGCTGCATCCACCTCACATTCCACCTCAGTGATAGTCGCCTTCCCCCTCCTCCATGTGCCGGGCATAAGAATCCAGCAGGTGGTCGATAATCTGCGAGGTCTCGCGCACATCCTGGGTCCACCACCTTAACGCCTCGTTGCCCAGTGCCGTCAGGCGGTAGACCCGTCGCGGCGGACCCTGGGTCTGCTCCTCTTCCCAGGAAGAGGTCAGCCAGCCGCGCTCTTCCATGTCGCGCAGCGACCGGTAGAGGGCGCTGGGGTCATTGTCTCCCAGGCCAAATCCCGCCAACTGCTCCATCATGGTATAGCCATGGGTCGGGCCGTGATGAAGGATCAACAGCAGCGCGGGCTCCAGAAACCTGACAGCCCGGCGCGAATAACCTCTCCACTGCCACCCGTGTCCATGTCCCCTTCTCGGCATACTGCCTCCTCTCCGGCCAAGCCTGACCGCTCGAACCGTCCCTAGTATAGCACACTATTTGTATTTTGTCAATAGATAGACCGCACTAGTCTTGCCGCTCCTCCCATTTGACAGATCGACCAAGGCGTGGTATTATCTATTTGTGATTTGCATATACATGAGATGAAAGAGTAGGTGCAATATGCCTGGTGGCCATCGCCGTTGGCGGGATGAGGACAGTGCCGGAGCATGTCCCCGGCACATCCACCGCTTCCTGGAACCGTGCCTGTTGCTGCTTGTGCATTGTAACGAGGTCCACGGCTACGAGCTCGTAAACAACTTGAACCCCTTTGGTTTTGAGCAGAATCCGGTCGATGCGAGCACGATCTACCGCTTCCTGCGAGAGCTGGAAGAGCGCGGTTTTGTCAGCTCCCGTTGGGACACCAGCAACGCCGGCCCGGCCCGGCGCGTCTACCATGCGACGGAGGAAGGCGACCACTACCTGGCCTGTTGGGTACAAGACCTGCGCGAGACCGACCGGGTGTTGCACCACTT
>JAFGOG010000074.1 GCA_016926595.1 Anaerolineae bacterium | reverse complement strand
TTTTGGGTCAGGCTGACCTCGCTGGAGGTGGGGGTGATGACGATCAAGGGCAGGTCCTTGTAGATCTCCATGGCATTGAGGGTCTGGCCGCTGTTATAGTGGCCGATGACCCCCAGCACCTGCCGGCCTTCGGCGATCTGGGCCTTGATCTCTTCTGCAACCGCCAGCGCCACGTCGGAATCGGACTCGTCGTCCAGCCCGATGATCGTCATTTTGTAGCCCAGGAGCCCGCCAGCGCGGTTGATCTGCTCGGCTGCCAGGCGCGCCCCGCCCAGCACCGTCTGCCCGCCGTTGGCCTGAAAGCCGGACAGCGGCGCGGCCACGTAGACAAAGATCTCACCCTTGGTGGGCTCACTCGGTTTGGCAGTGCCGCCGCCGCAGGCTGCCGCAGCAAACAGCACACAGCACACAGTAAGCATTATGATAAGCGATCTAATAGTTACCTTCACAGTTTCTGCTCCTAGTTTCCCTGTGCCGCATGCTACTAGCGGCCCTGTGCCGCATGCTACTAGCGGCCCTGTGCCGCACGCTGCTAGCGGCCCTTGGTTCCTTTTCGCCGAGCCTGCCCGGCGGCGCTGGAGACTGGCTGCGCCGTCGTGTCCACAGCCAGTCCCAGGGCATCGCCAGATTGATACACCTCGTCGACGGTGGTGACCACGTCCTGCAGCGCCTGGACCTGGTCGTTGACATCCTGTTGCAGGCGCTGCGCCCGGCCTGACGCCACGTCTCGGGCGCTCAGGATCATGACCTGCGAATAGACGGTGCCCATGGCCGTCAGCGTGCTCTCTAGCTGGAACTGGGCCTGCTCCATGACATTTTCGAGCTTGAGCAGGTTATCCCGCTGAATCTGCTTTTGGGCAATCGTCTGGCTGATCTGGCGCTTGACGGTGTCGTCGTCTTCCAAGGCCAGCCTCTTTTTCAGCCCGTCGATGGCCGGACCCACGGCCCGCAGGTCGTCGTGGATCATCCTGTCGGCCAGGTAGGCGTCCAGGCGGGCGGCCAGCCGGTACACATTCTCCGCCCAGTTGGTGATGCCCCGGCTCACGTCTTGCAGGTGATCGCGCAGCACGCCCTCACGGCCCTTGTTGATCGCCTGGTCGATCCGGTCGCGGTACTCCTGGGCCTTTTCTACCTGTTTGCGCAGCCCGGCATCCCGCACGCTCCGCGACTGGAACTTTTCGCGGAACATCTCGGCCACCGCTTTAGCCCGGAACTCGGGATCGGTCAGGCTGGTCCAGACCAGGCCTACCTCACCCAGCCCGCCGAGGATGAACCAGAACCACGGCTCCCAAAATGGGAAGGGCTTGGGGACGAGGACGGACAGGACGAGCGTCAGGCCGATGATCACCGCACTCTCCCAGCGGTAAACAGCCCGCGTCAGAAGCGCCCGCGTCGCCCTTTTTTCCAGCTCGTCTTGAAAGCTGCCCTTTGCCATTAGAAGTAGGAAGATAGTATCTTGTAAAGCTGCCGGATCGTCTCCGGATCGCCCATGAGCGCCTGCCCGCCGGTCGGTTCGGCTATGGATCGCAGCATATCCAGGTCGGCGTCCTCGCCGTAGGCGATGCAAAAGACAATGACCGGTATGGTCGATTCCCTCTCGATCCGGCGCAGCAGGGTGCGCAGGCTGGTGCTCGAGTTGTTTTCCCGGCCGTCGGTCATGGCCACGATGGCGTTGATCCGCTCCGGGTCGCCCTCTCGCTGCAGCCGCGTAAAGGCCTCCGAGACGCCGTCGAGCAGGGCGGTGTCGCCTCCCGCCTGTAACCTATCGATGGCCGCCTGAAGCGCCTGCCGGTTATCGCCCAGCTCGTCCAGGTAGATGACGTCGTACACGCTCGACGAGAACTGGACCATCCCCACCCGTTCCAGGTCGCCCTTGATCTCGCTCAGGAAAACGCCGAGCGCGACCTGGGCCTGGTTCAGCTTTTCCCCTCTCATACTGCCCGAGGTATCGACGACCAGGTAGACGTTGGTATGGCGCTTGGTGTACCACCACACGTCGTGTACCACCTGGACCACGGCAGCATTGGGCACCTGGAGCGCCGTTTTAGGCTCGGCCGGATCCACGCCATTGTCGGCGGTCAAGGGTGAAGCAGGATCAGTCAGGGATATGGACGGCTCGGCCGGGCGGTAGCCCTGGCTCAGGATGAACTGCTGCGACTCGGGCGAGAGGATAAAGTCGCGAAAGCTGGCAAAGGTCTGGCGCTGGAGAAGGGTGAGGTCGCGCGTCTCCAACAGCGCCAGGGGGTGATCCTCCCACAGCGCTCCCTCGGTTGGATAGACGGCCACCAGCCGCTCCTGACCAGATGACCGATGGGTGTTATAGTAGACGACCATCTGTTCCTGGACGACAAAGGCATCCAGGAAAGCCCGTCCCTCCTGCAGGGCTCGCTCGATGAGAGCTGGCTCGTCCCCCTCGCCGTAGTAACGGACTGTTTTTTCGATAGCGGCCACATAGTCGAGCGTCGCCTGGGATTGCGCATCCTCGATGGTCAAGCCCCGCGTCTTGCCCGAGCCGGCGTAGAATATGGCCAGGGTGGCGAGCATGCCGCTGGCCGAGTTGGTGGAGGGGTGGCTCCAGCGAAAGTTGGGATCGCTCTGCGCCCGGGCCAGGAGATCCTGCCAGCCAATGGCCCGATCGGGCCAGCCCATCTCGCGAGCCACGCTTTCCCACATGGCGATCACCACCGGGCTGATGCCATAGCGCACCGTCTCGCCCACCACGGCAGCGTGCTGCTCATCTGTGCCAAACCTGTTGTTCCACGCGCCGTCCAGTTGGCCCAGCCACAGCGTCGAATCGGGCGTCATGGCCTGGAAAGCCGCCGTCTCGGTCAGAACGGCATTGACCATAGCCTCGGGGGCAAGCTGGACCGTTTGAACGGTCATCCGCAAACCGTCCGGCGTCTCGAGGCCTTGATCGTTGAACCGCTTGACCAGCTCTGTAAAGGCCTGCTCCTTCTCCGGAGAATAGGCCACGAACAGGGCTGCCGGTTCGGGGACAGGGGTCTGATCCGCGGTCGTGCCGCGATTGAACAGCTTGCCGACCAGGGTATAAGCGCCACAGCACAAACCGATGATCACAAACAGCCCGATCACCAGCGCAGCCAGGACCCAGCCGATGCTGCCCGACGACGAACGACGCTTAGAGCTATACCGCCTGCTCATGTTCCCTATCTCCCGGCTACGTTCAGATCGAACCAGCGCAGCAGGGCCTGGAGCACGTCGCGGTCGGGCGAGCGCATGGCGGTGGTGCGGGGCACAATACCCAGCACACCCTGCCCCGCCCACTGGTCAAAGAGGCTGCCGTCACCGGTCACCAGGACATTTGGGTTGGCAGGCCGCAGGCCGTAGGCCAACGCCCCTTTCTGGATCTCTTCAGTCAACAGGTACTCTTCGAATTCGAGAGCTGCGTTCTTTTCCAGGGCGGTCGTCTCGGAACCCATCCAGACGCTGAACGGAAAGTCGAACCAGGTCACGTACTCGGGATAGGCGATGCGCAGCGGGTCGGCCCAGCGCGTCTGGATACCCTGCATGTTAACCAGCAGGTCGCTTTCGAGCAGTTGCCCGGCATCGCCGGTGGTATAGCCGAACAGGGCCAGGTCGTTTACCGTATAGCTACCGCCCGACAGGTCGCTCATGGAGCTCATGATCTCACCCAACCACGCCTGGAACCTGGTGTTGGTGACGTCGTCCACGGTGATGTTGGTCTTTTTGAAGTATTCGCCAGCCGCGGCGACCATGGCCGCCAGGCCGCTGACGTTCTTGCGCGGGTTGGAGATGGCCAGCTTGAAATACCCCCAGTCGCCCTGGCCGCCCAACTCGGCCCAACCGCCAGGGGCCATGGCTGCATCGTGGATCGCCTGCCAGGAAAGCGCGCCGTACTTGGACTCGAGCACATTGGCGCGGCTGTCGTAGACGCCCCAAGCCAGCAGGGAGATCGCCAACGGCTTGGCCCGGTACTCGCCGTCGGTCAAAAAGACGTCGCGCCCCAGCCGCTCGTTCTGCGCCGCGTTGACCAGCTCCACCAGGTAGCGGCTTTCTGGGATCCAAGCCGTGGGCAACGGGTTCATCTCGTCCCGGTCGTAACGCCCTTTGGCCGTCAGACCGTCCATGGGCGTGATCGTAACGTGGATGAGCTGCCCTTCCAGTGTGCGCTTTTCGGCGTTGAACTGGTTGGCCGCTTCCTGCACCCAGTCTGCCACCGGCAAGGCGGTGACGATCTGCACTTCCAGCGTCTCACCGCCGCTCTGCCCCGGCACGGCGGTTGGCTCCTGGCCTGATCCCGATGAGCCGACCCAACTCAGGATCAGCCAGGCGGCGACAATCGCCAGTGCCAGACCGACGATAACAAAGAAAACAATACGCGTTCGGTTCATACTATCCCTCTTGAGACCCCAAGGGCTCTGAAGACCCTTGGGGTCTAGGCTGAATGGTTATTCGCTCAATCCCAAGCGTGCTTTGCGCTCGGCCAGTTGGGCCTCGAGGGTGCCTTTTTCCAGGACCTCGTCCATTTGCATGTCGAGGCTGCTGGCCAGCATCTCGGTGCGCGCCGACGCCTTGTCCAGGCGCGCCCTGATCCCATCGGCCACCCGGGCGATATCGGCGTCGCCCGAGCCGGACAGGGCGTCCAGCGACTTGATCGCCTTGGCCGTCAGCTCTTTGGATCGGGCCAGGTCGAGCAGGGCCTGCAGCTCTTCGCGCTCCTGTTTCACCGTCGTCAGCTTGGCCTCCAGCTTCAGGCGGGCGTCCTTCAGGCTCTGGAACTCGGCCTCCTGGCGTTGTAGCATTTCGTCGTAATTCTGAACCAGCCGGGTGACCGAATTGAGCTTGCTTTGGGCCGCCATGGCCAGGTCTTCCTTGCCTTCGCGCAGGAAAAGGTCGATGTTGCGGTCCAATTCTGCCGCTTGGCGGTCGAGATCCGATTTCTTGCGGCGCAAGGTCTTGAGCTCACCGCCGACGGTAGCGACGGCGTCCTCGAGGCTTTCCAGGTTGTCCTCCACGTCGCGCACATACTGGTCAAAGACGGCCATCGAGTTAGCTTTGAGCGCCGAGTCGACCAACGAGTGCAAGTTGGCCGAGATCAAAGTCTGAACCTTTTTGAGCAGAGATGCCATTTTCCCCCTCCAAATCTAGTTGTTTGTATATGATAGGCGATGGTTGTACAGCCCGTCATACATTACGTTATTATACCACATTTCGTGCAGGGTGACCATGACCTGCCCCTGACTTGAGCCTGACGCGCGCCCTACGGGCCTACGAGCTTGTAGCCCCGCCCCCGGATGGTCGTCAGATAGCGGGGGTTGGACGGGTCGGCCTCGATCTTGGCCCGCAGCCGGCTGAGCAGCTTGTCGATACGAGCGTCGTCTACCTGGTCGATGTAATCCTCACCCCAGACCGCTTCGACCATCTGGTATTTGTCACAGATTTGGTTCAATCGGCCATAGAGAAGGAGCAGCAGCCGGTATTCGAGCTCGGTCAGTTGCGGAGCCTCACGGCCATCCACCCACACACTGCCGCTTTCCACATCAACGCGCACCCCCTGCTCGCGCCGACGGTGGCCCAGCCTCTGACGGCGAACAAACGACTCAAAGACAGGCGACAGGAGCATATCTTCCCCCCGGTCGCCCTGCCGAGCACCGCTTGCTTGACGGTGTATGACCCCTTTCTCCCGCAGCGACTCGATCGCCGCCTCTACCGGCAAGTCGCCTTCTCCGTCAGAGCCGACCAGGGCCATCAAGGTGTCCTGTTCGGCTGCGGTCAGGTCGGTCCACAGTTTGCGGCACTCGGCCTGGACGTTGAGATCGCCGTCCAGCCGCTCGCGGACCTGGCGGTGGATCAACCAGTTCTGAGCTGTATCGCGCACCGGTTCACCCGTTACTGCGCCTAACGCCCGGCAGACGGACAGCGCCAGGCCAAGGTGGCCGTCAGCGTGATGGCGGATAAAGGCCCGATCCTCACCGTCGAAGGTAAAGCCCTCCTGATGCGCTATGCTGTCGATCACCTGGTTCAGGTCTGCCTCGGTCAACGGACCGAGGAAGCGGGTGAACGGCTCGAACAGCTCGACAAACTCGTCGACGTCCCGGCCGCGCCGGATCCTGGACAGACGCTGGTCGGTCGCCGTCACAAAGCTCAGCGTGGGGTGGTACTTGTCCTGGATCGCCCGCAGGTTCAGCAATGCCCGCTCGTCGATCAGCTCAAATGGCTGGTCGAACTCGTCGAACAGAAGCGCCAGGCCGCCCGGCAAGCCGGCGCAGGCCGCCGTCAGTCCCGCGCTGAAACTGAGGGGAATCTGAAAACGGCTGGGGGGAGCAACCAGCATCTTGTAGACGCTCGACAACTGCTCCACGACTTGAGCGCCGGTCCCATTGGGGAGATCTTGATCCAGGCGCCGCAGCTCATCTAGCAGCGAACGGAGGATCAGTTCGTAAAAGCCCTGCTCTGTCGTCTCGAGCATCAGGTTAAAGTCGACGTAGACAAAGACCGCCTCGCCCACATGCGCCTGGTCGCCGTACAGTTGGCGCCGCACGTCCCGACTGCCTATGGCCCGCATCAGGGAGGACTTGCCGCTATTGCTGACGCCGACCAGTGCACAGCAGTCGGCGTCGGCAATCCGCTCCAGGACATATAGAGCGTCTTGATGGCGAAGGAGCTGTGTTAGCACACTTGGCATCCGACCTCAAAGCTGAGAAGCTAACCGGCTAATCGCAAGCGGCGCGCTGCGATGAAGAGCAAGGCCAACCCGACCCCCGATGCCAGGATCAGTCCCCAGCCCACGCCGGTGTCGGCCAGCTCATCCTCGTCGGGCGGCGTCGCCGTCGGCTGCTCGCCGGTGCCAGCCGTAGGTCCAGTGGTTGGGACCGCCGTATCGGCCACAGCCGGCGACAATGTAGCGGTGGCAGCGCTGACCAGTGTGCCAACCGGTACCAGCGTATTTGTCGGCTTGGCAGTGGGTTGGGTAGTAGCGGAAGGGGTCGCGCTAAGCACCAATGTCTGGGTAGGACGGAGCGTGGCAGTGGGCGCAGCCTCGGCCACAGGCTTGTTCCGTCCGGATACAAAGACGACGCCCAGCAACAGCAGTCCGATCAGGCACAATGCCAGCATGATAATCAAAGGAATGGCAAACCGCCTGTTTGTCATTAGGTCGCGCATAGTCTGAGACATATCCTTCCCCCACTTTTGCCCGGCACATTCAAAGCGACGCTTTGCAGCGAGTCCCCGGGCAGATCCCGTGCTGGAGATCTCCGAGGTCCCGGCCGGTCCTGTACGTTGGCATAACCGGTTTAGCGGATTAGCTCGAGGTTGGCGACCGGGACGAGGGCGGGCTCTGCCCCTTCGAAAGCCACCTCGGCCACCAGCAACCTGGCGCCCGAGTCCACGACCAGGGGAATGGCAGGCAGATCGGTGACGGCACCGGTCATCCCCAGGTACGGGCTGCGCAGACCCCGGACATGA
>JAFGOG010000495.1 GCA_016926595.1 Anaerolineae bacterium | reverse complement strand
GCGATTCCTAATAGACTTGGGCTGCCACTTGGATGCCCAGGCGCACGTCCCTGAACAAAAGGGCGAGCTGGCCGATGCCCTGAGCGCGGTGGCCGGTGATCCGGGGCGCAGTCTGGACGAAGCGGTCGAGATCGCTGAAGCCCACGGTTTTGGCAGCCACGGCTGGATTGCTCGCCGCGAGTCCGACCTGTTCGGCCTGGCCCACCGCTACAATCGGGAGCAGGCAGCCCGCAAGGCGCTCAAGAACATGGACAGCTACCTGGGCCAGATCGTCTACACCATCTCGCGGGTGAACGCCTCCGACCGCTATCCACGGGAACAAAGGGAGCGGGCCATCAGCCGCCTGGCCGAGGAGCTACAGGCCGAGGTGGACAAGTTCAAGTACGACACCGCCGCGAACATGGACTACGTGGACGAGGTGCGCAAGAAAGTAGGCCGCAACCTGGTCTGGCTGGACGTGCACAAGGCCCCGGACATCTTTACCCGGGAGACCCGTCTTTCACCCAGCAAGGATGCCGTCTCCCATCTGTGGAATCATGCCACCCGTCAGTTCCGCGCCTGGGAGCGAGCGCCCCAGCCGCCCAAGCACTTCAAAGAGATGCTGGCCACCGAGTTCACAGCGGAGCAGTATGCCGAAGCGCGGAAACGGGTGCAAGCTTACAACCGTACCATTGCTCGTGCCATGCAAGCCGATGACGAAAAGGCCCTGGTCAGCGCCATTCAGGAGTTGGAGGATTGGAGCGAGACGTACACTGATCACCAGAAGCGGCGGGTCATGGCCCAGGCGGTGTGGCACGCTGCTCACGAGACGGAACGGCCCGGTGCGACGGCGTCGGCCGCCTTCCACGCCTTCCGGCCGGAGCTACTGGCTCAACTGAAAACACCCAGGCCGCGACCGATGAGTGAGATCATCGTTCTGGGTGCGCATCACAAGAACAACCTGGGGGAACGGGCAATCGAGTACGACCGGCCGCGCACGATCCGACTTCAGGTGTTGCTGGAAGATTATAGGGACACCTATGGCCGTACCGAGCGGCGGCTGGCGGCCTACGAGCTGGACGACGCGGGCGCGCCGGCCGGGCGGATCGGCTATCTGCCCAAGGATGCGCCACGGCGCGAGGGCAGCTATCTGGCTACGCTCAGTCGGCCAAAAGGGAAAAGGCGGATCGAGGGCAGGTTAAGCCCACTCAATGATTTTGATAGGTTAAATTAACATAAGCGCCGGTTGGGGCAGGTCATTCTGAGCGAAGCGAAAAATCTCCCAGGTGTCTGGCTGAGATTCCTCACTCCGCTTCGCTCAGAATGACAGGATCGAATCTAGCGTTGTCAAAGTAAGGTTGTCTGACAACACAGGTTCGTCCCTCAGTTGTTGATCTGTATTCAATGCTAACGTACGACCAGCGGCAAGTAAATCCTTTCTCGCGTATCCTCTAGCGGCACATTGTGCCGCACCGGCTGATCGACCACCACCAGGTCAGGGCTGGTGTAGGCTGCATATCCCTTCTTCTCGACTAGCACTCGGTAGTTGCCTGGCGGCGTGTAAAAACTGTAGTAGCCATCTTCCAACGTCATCTGAGGATTCACTTGATCGTAGTTCCATGCATCCCACGGCAGCCACAGTCCGGCATGGGTGTCCGAGTAGTACAGCGTCACCTGTGCGTCAGCAACTGGGTCATTGAGGGTGCCTGTGGCCTCGTAAACTACTCCATCTGGGTCGATCAGCACCGGCCCACCGTTCACTATTGTGGTTTGCCCATCGGCCACGATCTCGATGCGGAACTCACCAGGCAAGATGGGAGGCTCGAAAATACCAACGAAAGTGCCAGTTGTCACTTCGGTGAGGGTGATGCTGTCGGCGCCAACGGTGACCAACACGGCTGCCGAGATGGTGTACGACACGGGCACCTCGACGCGAAATGCCTGGTTAGGCCGGGGCCACACCCGCCAGCCGTCGGGGTCGGCGCAGCCTTGGTCGTCGCGCGGCGGGGCAAGCAGCCAACCATCCTTACTCCACTGTCCGGCACGGACGCCAAGCGGATCGTAGGGCAGGGTGGGGTCGATAGTCAGGGCGAGAGGGTCGGAGGTAGGGCCGGTACCATATTCATTCTCGGCTGCGACGGTGAGGGTGAGTGCACCTGGGGGAAGGGTAGGCGTCAGGCTGAAGGTGCCTTCTGCCGTAGCAGTAGTGGCCATCACTTCGGTGCCATCTACCAGGAGGTGGATGGTGGCCCCGGCTGCTGCTGAGCCACGCACGGTGAGCTGGGTCTGATTGGTGACGCCACAGGGGGTCGCCAGCCGCGGGGCCGACGGCATGGCGGTGGCGCGGTAGGTAACCTGCACTTGGTGCAGGGCTGGGGTTGCGTCGGGATCGGCCGTGGAGAAGGCAACACGGTACTGGAAGAACTGGCCTGGTGGCGAGGTGATGGGGCCGTTCGACGCGCTCCATGCGGACCACTGTCCTCCCGGTATCCTGGAGCGAGTCTCAAACGTGAGCACTGTGCCTGCGGGGAGGTCGTCATCCCAGGAGAGGGTCTCCCAGGCGGCGAGGACGCCGGAGTCAAAGATTGGGGAAGTGTAGAGGCCAGCGGGATGGTATTCGGGGCTGGGAAGGGATTGAGCAGAGTAGATGTTATTAGCTCGACGGCTTCCGCTACTCCACACAATATGCAGGTCCCCACTCTGGCTTGCTGCAATATCTGCCGAAACGCCAGAGTATGGTTCACATTCAGCATCACCGATCTTCACATTGGTTCCCCACTCCCCCCCCACCGGGTGGGCTGCAAACCAAACATCGTACTTGCTATTGCGGGTGTCGATCCAGGTAGCATAAGTGTTGCCCACGCCATCGATGGCGAGAGCCGAAGAGAACCACACCGCGTCAGGGGAATCGTTCACTCTCACGCTGGTTCCCCAAGAACCATGAGCCGGTCGGAAGGCAAAGTAGAGGTCACTATCTCTCCACAGAGCGTAGACGTTGCCCAGCCCATCTATGACCAGAGAAGGGTAAATCTGGTTCTCTGTGCCCGTGTCATCATTCACTTTCACATTTGCTTGCCACGAACTTCCTACTGGACGGGTTGCATAGTAAACATCCGTTTCCCCGGTTGTTGCTCCGTTACGCCTATCGCTCCACGCGGCGTGGGCGTTGCCTGATCCGTCGACTGTGATATCTGGGCCGAATTCCTGTGTTGCACCAAGGCCGTCATTCACCTTTACGTTGGCTCCCCAGGTTCCGCCTGCTGGGCGATAGGCAAAGTAAATGTCCCCGTTGTCACTGCGAGCATCGACCCAGACGGCATAGGCATTGCCCTCCCCGTCTACCGCGATGGACGGAGATGTTTGTGATGCTGTGCCAGAATCGTCGTTTACCTTCACGTTTGCTCCCCAGATTCCCCCTGCTGGACGGTAGGCAAAGTAGACATCATAATTACCATTGCGTTCGTCAGTCCATATGGCGTAGGCATTGCCACTCACATCTACCGCAATGGTAGCTGCGCTCTGCCAGGCCGAGCTGGTGTCATCGTTTACCTTTGCGTCTGCTTGCCAATCTCCTCCGGCGGGCTCGTAAGCGAAGTAGATATCACGGTCGCCGCTTCGCTCGTCGGTCCACACTGCATAGACGTTGCCTGCGCCATCTACCGCAATGGTAGGGCCGAATTGCGATATCATGCCATCATCGCTTAGTTTTGTGTTGCTTGCCCAATTGCCACCCACAGGCCGATCTGCAGAATAGATATCTCCCCACTCACCGTTCCTCATGTCTCCCCAACCGCCATTCCGGTTGTCTGTCCATACAGCGTAAGCATTACCTATCTCATCCACCGCAATGGTGGGAAAGTATTGATATATGTAGCTAACCGCAGAGTTATCGTTCACTTTTACGTTGGTTCCCCAGGTGCCGTTAGCTGGATGAGTTGCGAAGTAGATGTCTGAACCGTGTCCCTCACGCGCATCGACCCACACAGCGTAAGCATTGCCGACCTCGTCCACTGCAATGTCTACGGAGAATCGCCACGCAGCGCTCGGGGCGTCGTTTACTATTTCGCTAGCGCGCCATGAACCACCAGCCGGCCGATAGGCAAAGAAAACATCTCCAGACAGGCCAGCTCCGCCCTCCGTCCATATAAGGTACGTATTGCCCACGCCGTCTACTGCGATGCTGGGGGTGCCTTGACCTGCTGTTCCCAGGTCGTCATTTGCTCGCATGTTGGTTCCCCAGTCGCCTTCCACCGGCCGGTAGGCAAAATAGATGTCACTGTCTCCATTGCGCCAGTCTGCCCACGCAGCATACGCGTTGCCTGCTCTATCCACGGCGACGGTAGGTGCCCACTGATTCGCCCTATCTGGGTCGTCGTTTATCTGCACATTGATCCCCCAGTTTCCTTCTGTCGGGCGGTAGGCAAAGTAGATGTCGCGATCGCCATTGCGCCCGTCGACCCACAAAGCGGAGAGCGTTACACGCTTGGGACAAACGAATGTGGCAAGTAGTCCTCGTAGCTTGCGCGTATATAGCCAGTACAGTTGATTTCTGGC
>JAFGOG010000494.1 GCA_016926595.1 Anaerolineae bacterium | reverse complement strand
CACACCGATGATGATGCCCAGCATCGTCAGGGCAGCGCGCAGCTTGTTGGTCAGCAAGGCTTGCAGTGCGATGCGCATGCTTTCGGTGACGTTCATACGTGAAGCTCCTCCCTTTCGACCAGGCCGTCCCGGATATAGACCACGCGCCGCGTCTGTGCGGCAATCTCGGGATCGTGGGTGACGAAAATGACGGTAATGCCCCGCTCCTCATTCAGCCGGCAAAAGATGCCCATGATCTCGGCGCCTGAGCGCGTGTCGAGGTTGCCCGTTGGCTCGTCGGCGAGAATGATCGAAGGCGCCGTCACAAGGGCGCGGGCGATCGCCACCCGCTGCCGCTGCCCGCCCGACAATTCGTTGGGCCGGTGCTTCACCCGATCGCCCAGGCCCACCGCCTCCAGCGCCGCTCTCGCCTGTTCCCGCCGCTGCCGTCCTCCAATGCCGGCATAGACGAGGGGCAGGGCGACGTTCTGAAACGCCGTCGTTCTCGCCAGCAGGTTAAAGGTCTGAAAGACGAACCCGATTTTACGATTGCGGATGGCCGCCAGCCTGTTGTCGTCCAGCCCCGCCACGTCGGTGCCGTCCAGCCAATAGTGACCCGCCGTTGGCTGGTCGAGGCAGCCGATGATATTCATCAGGGTCGATTTGCCCGAGCCCGACGGCCCCATGATCGACATGAATTCGCCCTCTGCGATCTCGAGCGACACGTCCTGCAAGGCACGCACCTCGACGTCGCCCATTTGGTAGACTTTGGTGAGATCCTGTGTTTTGATCAACATCCCGTTGTCCATGTTGCCCTGCCTAAAACTCGAGCATGACGCTGTCTTGCAGCTCGTCGCGGCTCGACCTTTTGGTCAGCACCACCACGTCGCCCTCACTCAGGCCGGACAATACCTCGCTGTAAAGTTCGTCGCGCAGGCCGAGCACGATCTCGACGGCCTGGATTTGCTCGCCTGCCAGCCGCTCCACGTAGGCTTTGCCCGTATCACGGTCAATGCGCACGAAACGGTTGGGCACCAACAACACCTTCTCGTGCCGCTCGGTCACTATGTCCACATCGGCCGTCATGCCGCCACGAAGAGGCGCGTCGCTCGGGGTCAGGCGGATGGTCATCCGGTAGGTAACGATGCCTCCCTCACGCTGGGCCGTTTCGGCGATACGGTCCACGCGCCCGGTCAGGATCGCGTCCGGCAGGGCATCCAGGGTCACCGTCACCGGCTGGCCCTCGGCGAGCCGCCCGACGTCGATCTCGTCCGCGTTGGCCTGCAGGTGATACTCGGCAAGGTCGGTCAGGACGAAGGCTGGTTGGCCGCCAGCCACCTCCCCGGCCCTGACAGCGACCGAGGTGACGACCCCGTCGTGGGGTGCGACGAGAACGGCATCCTCAAGCCGGTGACGGGCCTGGTCTAGCGAAAGCTGGGCTTGCTCCACCTGGAGCTGGGCAATACGCAGGTCCAGGTTCGCCGGGCTGGCCTGTAATTGTGCCAGGGTGGCCTCCGCCTGGGCAATGGCCGATCGGGCCGCCGCCAGATCGGCTTTGGACGCCGGGCGCGTGGCCAGTTCAAAGTCAGCCTCGGCTGCCTCGTAGGCGATGGTCGCCTGCTCCAGTTGCAACGACTCGGGCAACATGCCGACGTCGGGCCGAGCGGCCACCAGGTCGTAGGCCATCTGCGCCTGCTTGAGGGCTGCTTCGACTTGCTCCAGGTTGGCGCGCGCTACCTCGATCTCCTCTGGTGTCGGCCCGGCTTTGAGTTTGTGGTAGGCTTCCCTGGCACTCTTGAGTGCCGCCTGGGCCGCGGCGACATCCGGCTCGGCGGCAGGCTTGTGGAGGCGCTCCAGCTCGGCCTGCGCCGCAGCCAGGGTCAGCTCGGCCTGGGCGATGGCGAATTCGAGCTCGGCCGTCTCCAAGCGGGCCAATGCCTCGCCTTGGTGCACCGCTTGCCCCTCTTTGACCCGCACCTCTACGATCCGGCCGGCTCCCCCGAAGGTGAGTGTCGTCTCTTTTTCGGGCAGGATGGTGCCGGTGGTATTGATCACGGCGACCAGGTCGCCGGTCCGCACCACGGCTTTTTCCCGTTCTGCTGCCGGTTCTGCGGCCTTGGCCACAAAGTTTTGGTAGCCCCAAGCTCCCGCTACGGCCACGACGGCCACGACGGCCAGGAAGATCAGTAGCTTTTTCATGGAACCCCTCCTGATGTTGTGGTTTCGAACACTTGTATCCAGGATACTATGAAAGCTGCGACTTGTCACCGGACCGGGGACGGGTTTTGACCCCGCCCCCGGTCGGAAACGAGGGGCAGACTTGGCGGCGAGCGACTGGTTAACGCAAGCCCTCCATTGCGCCGGCTGGCACGAGCGCTTGTCACCCTCCCCCCTCGACGCCGAGGCCAGTGGCGCCGGACCTGCTATGCTTGGACCGAGGAAATGAGCCGTGTCTTTCGGCTGGTCCGTCATCAAGCGAGTCATGCTGGCCGCTGTGGCCGCCGCCGTCCTGGCCCCAGCCGTCAACGCCGGCTGGGGCCAGGCCTTTTCGGCGTGGCGGGGCGCGCCGCTGCCGGAGGCGCCCTACCTCGTCCTGGGCCTCTTTTTGGCGGCCGTGGGCGCCATCCTGGGCGTGCGCCTGGCGGCTGGCTGGGGACCTCACTCCCGCTGGACCGGCCTGGTCGCCGGCGCCGGACTGGGAGTGTTTTCATGTTGTTGCCTGTTTTGTTGATTTCGGCACTGGCCTGGGGCCCTGTGCTGGGCGTTGCACAGACTGCTGGCGACACAGACCGCTCGCCGGCTGAGACAACCGTCGAACGGGTCGGCCACCTGGGCGGCGACAGCCAGGGCATCGTGGTCAGCCCCGCCTCGATCTGGTGGCTGGCCATCGAGGTT
>JAFGOG010000493.1 GCA_016926595.1 Anaerolineae bacterium | reverse complement strand
TACGGCTGCCACGTGCACGGTTTCGAAAATTCACACCGGATCGTTCTGCATCATCCGGTTTTCGAACGTGCAGCCGTGGAACGTTCTGACGGTTAGGCACACTCAGCCCTCACTCCCGTGTCCCGCCCCGGACACGCCTATACAGGGAAAGGCCGGCCGAAGCTTGACTCTGGCAAGTTATCCCGCTGCCCCTACCCCCGGTAGCATCCCCCATACGTCGCCTGCAACGTCGAGCGCCCAATGGGCCCCCTGCCGGCCGGCCTTTCCCCCCACCTTCTGCCCGGTGGGAGATCGCAAGTCCTACCTGGCTGGCACCAGGCCCAATATCTTAAAAAGACAGGGGTGACGTCGAGACGGATCGCTGCGTCGCCCACAGGCGCAACGAACCCGCCCTGGGACATATCCGGGCTGGCATCGCCGCTTGAACAATATTGGCGCTAGGACTGGAGTTTCTCCTCGATCTTGGCCCAGGAATCGCGCAGGGTGATGGTCCGATTAAAGACCGGCTTTTCCGCGGTCGAGTCCGGGTCCAGGCAAAAGTAGCCGTTGCGTTCGAACTGGTAGATCGCGCCGGGTGCCGCTCCGAGCACGCTCGGCTCAACCAGCCCGGTGATTACCTGGAGTGAATCAGCATTCAAGCTGACCGTAAAATCCTCCCCTTCTGGCACATTCAGGGGTTCTTCGGCGGCAAACAGGCGGTCGTACAGGCGAACATCTGCTGCGAGGGCGTGCTCGGCCGAGACCCAGTGCAGCGTGCCCTTGACCCGGCGCCCATCCGGGGCGTCACCCCCCCGCGTTTCCGGATCGTAGGTGCAGTGTACCTCGACAACCGCACCGTTCTCGTCCTTGATCACATCCACGCAGGTAACCAGGTAGGCGTAGCGCAGTCGTACCTCGCGGCCGGGAGCCATGCGCCAGAATTTGTGCGGGGGATCCTCCCGGAAATCAGCCCGCTCGATATAGATCTCCCGGGAAAAGGGTACCAGACGGGTGCCCGCGCTCTCGTCCTCCGGGTTGTTGATGCACTCCATCTGCTCCACCTGGCCTTCCGGGTAGTTGACCAGGACGACCTTGAGGGGATCCAATACCGCCATGACCCGGGGGGCACGCTTGTTTAAATCCTGGCGGACGCAGTGCTCCAGCACGGCGACATCCACCACGCTGTTGGTCTTGGCCACCCCAATTGTGCTGCAGAAATCGCGGATGGATTCCGGGGTGTAGCCTCGCCGGCGTAGGCCGCCCAGGGTCGGCATGCGGGGATCGTCCCAGCCGCTGACATACTTTTCCTCGACCAGCCGCCGCAGGAAGCGCTTGCTCAGCACAGTATAGTTCAGGTTGAGCCGGGCAAATTCGATCTGCCGGGGAGCATGGATCTCCAACTGTTCGACGAACCAGTCGTACAAGGGCCGGTGGTCCTCGTAAAAGAGATCGCAAAGAGAGTGGGTGATGCCCTCGATCGAGTCGGACTGGCCGTGCGCCCAGTCGTACATCGGGTAGATGCACCACGCATCGCCGGTGCGGTGGTGCTCGGCGTGGATAATGCGGTACATCACGGGGTCGCGCAGGTTGATGTTGGGCGAGGTCATATCGATCTTGGCCCGCAGCGTGCGCGAACCATCGGGAAACTCACCGGCCCGCATGCGCTCGAACAGGTCCAGGCTCTCCTCGACCGCGCGGTCCCGATAGGGGCTGTTCCGGCCTGGCTCGGTGAGAGTGCCGCGGTATTCGCGTACCTCGTCCGGGGTCAGATCGCAGACATAGGCTTTGCCCTTCTTGATGAGCTCGATGGCCCATTCGTAGAGCTGGCCAAAATAGTCCGAGGCATAGTAGAGCCGGTCCCCCCAATCGTAGCCCAGCCAGTGAATGTCCTCCATAATGGATTCGACGTACTCGACATCCTCTTTGACCGGGTTGGTGTCGTCAAAGCGCAGGTTGCACAACCCCTGAAAGCCCTCGGCAACGCCAAAGTCGATGCTGATGGCCTTGGCGTGGCCAATGTGTAGATATCCGTTTGGCTCAGGGGGAAACCGGGTGTGCACGCGCTCAAAACGGCCGGACTCGAGGTCCTCGGCAACTGCCTCACGGATGAAATCAAGCCGCTCCGGTGCTTCTGCCCCGGCCGTACCGGCCGCATGTTCGTTCTTGCTATCACTCATCGTCCATCCTCCTACCACGATTGCCACAACCTCCGCTGGAGAAAATCGCCCTAAGCCAGCGGTCAGCCTAATTTTACCACAATTTACCAACAGATGTCACGCTGCAATTCCTCATCGCTGGCCCGTTCGGCGGGTGCAAAATGGGTGTGCATCGGTGCTCCCTCACTTCCCTATAGACCTTGAACGCTTTGATAGCGATTCCCTATCGGACCAGTATAAACGATCGATGGCAAAAGTGCAACTGAAAATTGGACAAGCGCGGCCGGCGATTGTATAATAGCCGCGGGTTTGGCACGGGCCATATATTTCACTGCGGTCTCAAGTTCCCACCGGCCTGTCGAGCGAAATCCACAAGATTATCCGATTTCGAACGTGCAAACGAGGAACGTTCTAACGCTCAAACGCGCGATCCATCGCCTGTGCTCTGCCGGCCGAGGAGGTTCCCATGCCCACGACACTGGTCCGCAACGCCGATGTACTGGTCACGGTTGACGAACAGCGCCGGGTCATGCCCGACGGCGGGCTCTGGATCGAGGACGGCGTCATCCGCCGGGTTGCCCCCAGCGGGGAGCTGCCCGGGACGGCCGATCGGGTGGTCGACGCCAGCGGCATGGTCATCCTGCCCGGCCTGGTCAATACGCACCACCACCTCTACCAGACCCTCACCCGGGCCCTGCCGGCCGTCCAGGACGCTGAGCTGTTTGACTGGCTCACCCGGCTCTATCGGGTCTGGGGCGAACTGACTGCCGAGGCCGTCTATGTCAGCGCCCGCCTGGGCCTGGCCGAACTGCTGCTCAGCGGCTGCACCACGGTCAGCGACCTCTATTACGTC
>JAFGOG010000492.1 GCA_016926595.1 Anaerolineae bacterium | reverse complement strand
GCGCTGCACCGGGCCTATGTGCAGGCCGGCTCGGATCTGATCCTGACGTGCAGCTTTGGCGGTACGCATTACCGGCTGGCGAGGCACGGGCTGGGTGAGCGGGTGGCCGAGGTCAACCGCCTGGCGGCGGAGCTGGCGCGTGAGGTGGCAGGCGACGGCGTTTTCGTGGCCGGCGACATGGGGCCGACCGGACAGCTTCTCGGGTTAGGCGGCAAAGTCACGCCAGAACAGATAGCCGAGGCGTATGCCCAGCAGGCGGCGGGGCTCGCCGAGGGCGGCGCCGATTTCCTGCTGATCGAGACGATGAGCGACCTGGGCGAGGCGCAGGCGGCGATCGCGGGCGCCCGGCGCGTGACCGGCCTGCCGATCTTTTGCACGTTCAGCTTTGACACGCACGGGCGGACGATGATGGGGGTCAAGCCGGAGCAGGCGGCCCAGGCGGTAGGGCCGCTGGCGCAGGGGATCGGGGCCAACTGCGGCCACGACCCGGCAGAGTACGAAGGGCTGATAGAGGCGATGCGCCAGGCGCAGCCGGATGCGATCCTGTGGGCCAAGCCCAACGCCGGGCTGCCGCGCCTGGTGGGCGTCGAGACTGTGTACGATGCCACGCCGGAGTATATGTCCGACATCGCGCTGCGGCTGCGCCAGGCCGGCGCGCAGGTGATCGGCGGCTGCTGCGGCACGACGCCAGCGCACGTGGCGGCCATCGCCGCCGCCTTGAAAGGGTGATAGGGATGCCTGTTGACAGATTGCTGCTGCGCATGGGGGGCGAGTCGGGCGCCGACAATGTGATCTCGGCTGGCGACGTGCTGACCCTGTCGGTGGCGCGGAGTGGGTATCATGTCCACACTTTTCGCACCTATCCGGCCGAGATCAAGGGCGGGCCGGTGATGTTCCAGCTCCGGGTCGGGGTGCAGCCGCTGCCGTCGCTGGGCGACCAATCGGACGTGCTGGTGGCCTTTAACCAGGAGGCCTGGGATCTGCAGCACGAGGGTCTGCGCCGCGACGGCATACTGGTCTACGATCCGGCGATGCAAGAGGTCCCGGAGGGGTTCACAGGCGCGGCTTACGGGGTGCCGCTGGACGGTCTGGCCCGCGACCTGAACTTGAGAAAGGGCAAAAACCTGATCGGGCTGGGAGCGCTGGCGGCGCTGTTTGGCTTTGATTTTAGCGCGCTGCAGGCCACGGTCAGGGAAAAGTTTGGCGCGCGCCCCGAGTTTGCCGAAAGCAACCGGATAGCCCTGCTGGCCGGTTTCGAGTGGGTGCGAAAGAATATCGCGGACGAGATCCCGCTCCGCCTGGCGCCGCCCCATCCCAGGGAGGGGTCGGCGCTGGTCATGTCGGGCAACCAGGCGATCGTCGCCGCGGCGCTGGCCGCCGGCTGCCGGTTCTTTGCCGGCTATCCGATCACGCCCGCCTCGGACATTATGGAGGAGCTGGCCAAGCGCCTGCCCGAGATGGGGGGCGCCGTCCTGCAGACCGAGGACGAGATCGCGGCGATCGGCGCTGTCGTCGGGGCGTCGATTGGCGGGGTGAGGGCCATGACCGCCACCAGCGGGCCGGGCTTTTCGCTGATGCAGGAGATGCTGGGACTGGCGACCATGGCCGAGGTGCCGTTGGTGGTCGTCGATGCTCAGCGCGCCGGGCCGAGCACCGGCATGCCGACCAAGATGGAGCAGGGCGACCTCAACATCGCCCTGTACGGGGCCCACGGCGACGCGCCGCGCATCGTCCTGGCCCCGCGCTCGGTGGAGGACTGTTTCTACCAGACGATGCATGCCTTTAACCTGGCCGAGACGTACCAGATGCCGGTGATCCTGCTGTCGGACCAGTCGCTTTCCCACCGCACCGAGACCCTGGCGATGCCCAATCCGGACCTGGTGCCGGTTGCCTACCGGCTGCGACCGTCCGGCGATGCTCAGGCGTATCGCCGCTATGCGCTGACCGAGGATGGGATATCGCCGATGGGGGTGCCCGGCTTTGACCCGACGCCGTTTACGGCCACCGGACTGGAGCACGACGAGATGGGCGAGCCGAACTATACGCCGGCGATGCACACCGCCCAGCTTGACAAGCGCGGAGTCAAGTTCGAGCGGGCGGCCGAGCTGCTGTGCGGGCTGGAGCCGCCGCTGGGCTGCCAGGCCTGCGGCGCGCCGGAAGAGGAGGCCGAGGTCGGGGTGCTCACCTGGGGCTCGACGGCCGGCGCGGCCCGCGAGGCGGTGGAAGAGCTGGCCGCCGAAGGCTATCCGGTGGCCGCGCTCATCCCAGCGGTGATCAACCCGTTGCCCGCGTCGCGCGTTCGCTATTTTGCGCGGAACCTGAAGGCGATCCTGGCGCCGGAAGTGAACCGCAGCGGCCAGTTCGCGGCGTGGGTCAAGGCTCACATGGGAATCCCCGAGGCGCAACGCAGAGGGGCTGAGCCTCCCCTAATCTCGCTCAAGAAATATGGCGGGCTGCCGTTTACGCCCGGGGAGATCCGGGCCAGGGTGAGAGACCTGTTCGACGAGGTGATCGATGGCTAATCTCGTGGCTCAAGACTACAAGTCAAAGGTCAAGCCGACCTGGTGTCCCGGCTGCGGGGACTATGGCCTGCTGGCGGCGCTGTACCAGGCGCTGGCTAGGCTCCAGCTCGATCCGGCCAGGACGATGATCGTGTCGGGCATCGGCTGCTCCAGCCGGCTGCCGTTCTTTGTCAAGACCTACGGTTTCCAGACAGCCCACGGGCGGGTGCTGCCGGTGGCGATGGGGGTCAAGATCGCCAACCCTGGCCTGACGGTGATCGCCGTGGGTGGGGACGGCGACGGGTTTAGCATCGGCGGCGGGCACCTGGTCCACGCCGTGCGCCGCAACCCCGATATCACCTACGTGGTGATGGACAACCAGATCTATGGGCTGACCAAAGGCCAGACGTCGCCCACGTCGCCGCTGGGAATCAAGACCAAGAGCACGCCCTTTGGCTCGGCGGACGCGCCGATCAACCCGATGGCCTGGGTGCTGGCCTCGGGGGTGAGCTTTGCAGCGCGAGGGTTTTCGGGCGACCCGAAGCTGCTGATCGACCTGATCGCGGCCGCCGTCCAGCATCGTGGTTTTGCCTTTATCCAGGCGATGAGCCCTTGCCCGACGTTCAACAACACCTACGACCTGTGGCGCGGCAAGGTGGAGAGCCTGCCCGCGGATCACAACCCCGAGGACCGGCTGGAGGCCTTGGCCCAGGCCATACGCCAGGATGCCATCCCCCTGGGCGTGTTCTATCGGGAGGCCCGGCCTACGCTGGAGAGCCACACCCGGGTGACCGACCATCCGGCCAAGGGCCAAGCGGGCGCGGGGTTTGACGTGCGCGGGCTGCTGGAGAGTTATCGATAAGAGAGAGCAAGGTTGGGCCGGCCGGATCCCCAGGGATCCGGCCGGTTTTTTTGCCAGGAGCAGTGCAGCTCGGTCCTGGGGACTAGTCCCTGTGGCTGTAAGGATGCTCACCTTGCGCCGACTCTAATCAAACTCTAATCGAATTCAAGTCAAACTCTAGCCCATGCGTGGTATGATGGGAGACGACCCTTCTGGCGCTAGTTTGGAGTTTGTTTTGATGCTCACCCCTAAGGAGGATGCGCTGATCCACAAACGGGATCGAGGTCAAAGCCTGGTCGAGGTGGCGCTTGTCCTGCCCCTGCTGGTTGTGCTTCTGGCCGGGCTGGTCGAAGTTGTGTTCTTTGCCCGTAACTACCTGGCGCTTTTGGAGGCGACGCGCGAGGGAGCCCGGATCGGCGCGCGAGGCGCGGCCAACTATGACAATGGCGAGATAGACACCCTGGTCAGGCAGGACCTGTCCAGGCAGGGCATCGACCTGGCTACCGGGTTGGTGGATGTGATTATTGTGCGGGCCGACGTGGGCCCGGGAAGGGTGATCAACAGCTATACTGCGGTTGCCATGCATGGCAGCGGCCAGCCGGTCTATTTGTCGGAGACCAAGCTGTTGGAGCGCTTGCAGGCCGGCGATCCGCAGAGCCGGTTCGTGGCTGTAGAGCTGTACTACAACCATCAGCCTGTCCTGAGGCTTCCACTGGTCAGCGCCGTCTTTCCCGACCCGATGCTGACGCACACTTACTCGATCATGCGCATGTTGCAGTAGCAGCTCGTCGAAAGGAAGTGGTGCAGTGGCGGATGTGAAGGAACCTGCCGCGCCTAGCCGTGAGCGTGGACAAGCGATCATCCTGGTGGCGCTGATGCTCATCGTCCTGGTCGCTTTTGTCGGCCTGGGGACCGACGTCACCCTGGTCTATACGGCCAAAGCGCACCTCCAGAGGGCCATCGACGCGGCCGCCTTGGCCGCGGCTAACAAGCTGCCCGATCAGGCCGAGGCGCGCGCGGCTGCTTACGAGTTCACCCGGCTGCACGGCTATGACTTTGACCCGTCCGGCAACCCTCTTCAGATAACCTTCCCCACGGAGAATCCGCCCCGCAAGCTGGCTGCCGTCGCCGGCACGGTCGACGTGGACCTGGCGTTTCTACGGGTCGTCGGTTGGCGCCAGGCGCCTGTCACCGCTTCGGCCATGGGGGAGAGCGCGCCGCTGGACGTATATCTCGTGCTCGATCTGTCCGAGTCGATGGTCTATGACACTCCTAAACCCGCTTGTTGGCCAAGCTGCTGTCCGGCCGAGTGCCCCAAGTGCGGCTCCAGTAATAGCTGGCAAGAGTGCCAGGCCTATTACTGCAACCGCCAGCGCAACTGTGATCCATTGGACGTGCATATCAAAGACTCGGCCCAGTTCTTTATCGACCAGTTGGACTCGCGCTATGATCGGGTGGGGGTGATCCGCTACGACCGCTGGGGCTGGTATCCGGGGGACGGAACCCCGCCCCAGAGCATGGCCTTGACCGATAACTTTGCTGCCGTCAAGGCTCGGATCGGCAGCTTGGATGCCTTCGAGCCGTATGCGGTGCTGTGCACCAACATCGGCGACGGGCTCTTGGTGGCTAACCATTACATGAGCCTGCCGCCGCCTCCGGACGACGTCGGCGGCCGTACTGATTCGATTTGGGCTATCGTGCTGCTGACTGATGGCCGGGCCAACATGTATCGCAACTGCCCAGGCTGCCCGGATGACTGCGGAAGCTGTTCACTACAGGAGTGCACTCCCTGGACCGGCCAGTGTGCCAACGCCGACACTTGGGCCAAGAAAAACGCCTGGAGCTCGTGGAATAACCACAAGATCGTCGTCTATACCATCGCTTACGGCGACATTTTCTTTGATTACCCGCAGTACCGCCAACTGATGATCGACATTGCCGACATCACCGACAATGGGGAGCTGGATGGCGATACAGAGAACTTTTGGGCGGTGCCCGACGAAGCCGGCCTGCGGCAAGCCCTGGCCGAGATCGCCGAGCGGATCTATACCCGCCTGGTGCGATAGGTGTGAGGGGATGGGTCGGGTGCTGGCGCGAAAGGGTCCAGAGCGAGCCCAGGCAGTGGTCGAGTTTGCCCTGGTTATCATGGCCCTGCTCGCCATTGTGATGGGCCTTGTGGAGTTTGGACGCCTGCTTCAGACCTGGATGACGGTTCAAAACTGCGCTCAGGCCGCAGCCCGTTTTGCAACCACCGGGCAGTGCGCGGTTGACCCGACCGATCCGGCGTGGCAACAGGACGCGGCCCGGCTGCAATGCATCAAGGATGTTGCCCGCGATGCAGCAGCCAGCCTGAGTGTGGTCAACGGCGCGAGTTTGTTCGATCCGGGCTATTTCGACGTCAGTGTCCATGCCTCCGATCCGCCCACATCCGATCCGGATGTCGAGTATCCGGGTGGACCCAACGCCCGCGTGGCCGTGGATGTGACATATAACCACCCATTGATCACGCCCGTCGTGCGCAAGATCATGCCTTGGATTACGCTCCGCGCTCATGCGGAGATGATCAACGAGCGTTATCGGCATCCAGGATATGGCACGCCGCCGGGTCAATTGCCGCCGACCATCGCGCCTACTTCCACCCCCACTCCCACCCGCACTCCTACCCCTACTCCTACTCCTGTTCCGCTGCCATGATGATGGCCGGCCGATCACAAAGGTCCGACCTCTGCTTGTGAGGGGACCGGCAACGAGGGAGAGCTTATGAAACGTCGTGGTGGAGTGTGGTTCGTCGCTGCTGTTCTCTTGGCTGTTCTGGCGGGGGTGATAGCGATTTTCGCCCTTCGTCAGGCTGCGTCACGGGAGGCGTCCTCGCTGCCAGCATCGGGCCGCACCGTGGTGGTGGCCCGCCAGCCGATTGCTGTCAGTTCAAGCATTGGAGTCGAGGATCTGCTTGCGGAGGAACGAAGTGATAGCCCTGACGGAGCCGCTACGAGCATCCAGGATGTGCTGGGCCGGGTGGCGCTGCGCAACATCGCCCAGGGTGAGGTTATCACTATGCAGGAGCTTGCCAGCGCAGGCCTGGCATGGGGGACCTCGGAGATCACCGGGACGCGCAGCCTGGCCTACCTGCTGGGCAACGACAAGATCGCCGTTGCGCTGCCGGCTACCGATATCCTTAGCAAATGGGGAGCGGTGGCGGCCGGGGATCATGTTGACGTGCTGTTCACCCTTGACGTTTTGCTGGAAACGCCCTTTCCGGCAGAGATGCCAACAGGTGAGGAGGCCACGCTTTTTGAGAGGCTGGAGCGGGACCAAAGCCTGGACAGCGTGTCGGTACTGACTGTGCAAAACCTCAAAGTCTTGCAGGTGATCGAGGATCCAGCTCCCGAGGTGCAGAGCCAGCAGCAGCAACAGCAGCAGCAACTGCCGTCTGAGCCCCGCCGCGCTCTGATCTTAAAGATCGATCCACAGGATGCCGCGGTGCTCAAGTACCTGCTAGATTCGACCGGCAAGATCGACCTGGCCTTGCGCTCGCCCACCAACAACACCTTGTTCGACGTGGAGCCGGTGAACATCAACTATCTGGTGCTGCGGTATGGGATCAGGTTGCCCGAACCGCTTGAATAGGACTTGTAGAGCAAAGCAGGGTGCATATGACACAAGAACAGAGATTGGCGTGGGCGCACAACAAGGTGCGGGTGTTGATTGTCGCCGGGGTCGACTCGGTGGGGGACTGGATGGCCACCGTGATCAAGTCGGAGCCGGGGATGGCGTTCATGGGTTTGGTGCGCGACCTGGCGCAGCCTTTCGACTATGTGGAAAAGCTGGCGCCGGATGTCATCCTGGTAGACATCAGCAGCGGCATTCTACAGATGGGCGATCTGATCAACCACCTGAGCCCTTCCGGTTCTGGCGCGGCGATCATCGTGGTGGCCATGATGGACGAAGTGGACGCCGTCCGCCAGGCGATGCTGCATGGGGCGCAGGGGTTCCTGCTCAAGCCGTTCAGTGAAGCAGAGCTGACAGGCAGCATCCGCCAGGCCTATGAGCTGATCGCACAGCGCCGGGTACAACTGGCCACAGCGCCGATGTTGCCGTCCGGCCTGGAGGCCAAGATGCCGCCCCGGGCCAGGATCGTGGCGGTGTACAGCCCCAAGGG
>JAFGOG010000491.1 GCA_016926595.1 Anaerolineae bacterium | reverse complement strand
TCCAGCGGTCCGGCCCAGCAGACGCGCGCCAGGTGGCTCAGCGCCGCCTGCCGGTCTGGCGTGCCCAGGTGGGCCATGACCTTCTGCAGTGCCTCTTCCACGGGTTCATCTCCGGTGATGCTCGGCGGGTTCTTGCCTCCCGCAGATTGCTCCCCTCTTGCGCCTGGCATCTCTACCCTCCGCCCAACACGCCGCTGAACATGATGCTCTGCGCCATGCGGTACGCGGCCGGCTCCAACAGGGCCAGCATCAGCGGCGGAAAGAGACCGACGACGGTGACGACGATGCTCAGCAGCGCCTGGCGCTTGACCTGGAAGCGCATCTCCTGCCTCAGGTCGGCGACGATCTTGCGCGTCAGTCGATCGAGTGTAGTCTGCGGCTCGCGGCTCCGTTTCACCTCGCGCAGCAGAGAGCCCAGCGCTTGCAGGTGCCGGTCGTCGCGTGCCACCCAGGCGTCGAATGCCTGGTGCAGGTCCACGCCCACCTCGACGGCGCCCAGGCAGCCTTCGATCCGGCGGGCCAGGGCGCGGTCCGGCTCGACCTCGCGGGCAAAGGCGTGCAGTGCTTCAGGGATCGTCGCCCCCCGGCTCAGGCTCTGCCGCAGATGGGCGACCAGGGGGAGCACGTCCTCGGCCGCAGCCTGCTTCTCACGGCTGCCCGACATGGCCCGCAACAGGAGCATCCCGGCGCTGATCACGCCCAACCCACCCAGCGCCGCGGCAACCCGATTTAGGGGCAGAAGGAAGAGGGCCAGCGCGGCGCCGGCGCCCAGGATGCCCAGGAAGAACGTCAGCCGGCGCGAGCGCGAGAGCTGGGGCGGACCGACGCTCCTGGTATCCTGCGGAGTACCGCTTCCCGGGCGGTGATCGTCGTACAACAGGCGGGCGAGCGTCTCGCGCACGCTCAGCTCCTGCCGCCAATGGCCCACGATGGCCAGGGCCGAACCGGCTGCGAACAAGAGGAGCAGGTTCAATCCTGCCCAACGTACCGTCTCCATCTCAGAACCTCCACCCTTTCATCCTGGACAGCCGCTCTCCCATGCCAACAGCCAGGGCGATGAACAGCGAAACCAGGAGCATCGTCACCTGCCCGACCAGGTCGTGCAGCCAGTGCTGGCGGGCGTCGGGCATGACGACGGCCATGAATAGGATCCCGCCGGCGATGATGACTACCACCGTCCAGCGGCTGTAGCGAGTCTGGGTCACGTCGACGGCCAGTTCGCGCTGCACCTCGTCCACCATCTCGGCCGTATCGAGGAAGGCGCGCAGGGCGTGCTCCGTCTCCTCGGGCGTCAGGCGGCTACGCACGGTGCGTGTCAACTGCAGCAGCAGCCGGTGGTAGGTGGGATAGGGTACGTAGCGCGGGCCTTCGACCAGGCGATTCAGCACGACGACCAACGGCTCGCCACTGCCCAGGGGGGTCAAGAGAAACTGCTGCACTTCGCCTGCCAGGTGCGACTGGGGATGGCGCTGGACGTAGCCCCGCAGCGCATCGGGCAGGGGCGTGCCCAGCGTCGTCTCGGTCACCAACGTATCCACCAGAATCATCGCTTCGTCGTGGATCTGGCTCTCGCGCCTGGCGCGCACGGCTTGCAGAACCAGGGCGGCCACCTCGAAGAACAAGATCCCGGCCGCGACAGCCAGAATCGGCCCGGCCAGGGCCAACACGCCCAGCGTCAACACGCCGGCAGCCACGAACGTCCCGGCAATCGCCCGTGGAGAGACCGCCCGCCAGGGCTGGCTCTCCTCGCCGGGCGCAGGTCCTGACTGCTCGCGGCTGCGAAACCAGCCAAGTAAGACCAACCCCACGCCGAGACCCAACAATCCCGCCATCAAGATCGCGATCCACCGTTCCACGTCACATCTCCTCTGTCCTGGATAGCAGCCGGGGCACGATTCTCTCCGTCACCAACCGGACCGCCATGCCGACGGTCATCACCGCCACGAACATGGCGACGACATGCCCAAACAGCCCGAACGCTGCCGGCATGGACGCCACAAAGATCGAGGCATCGAGGAGCTGGAGCAGCACAAACACGATCCAAAGCAGCACGGCCCGCCACCCTTTGCTTCTCCTGGCTCGCGATCGAAGCCTGCGGAGCCCCACAGCAGGGCTGAGCCACTCTGCACTGTTGAGGGTGAGAGACAGGCTGAGAAGGACGAACGCTGCGGAACTGATCCACCACATGGTTTCCACACTCATGTTTCCTCCAGGCTTTTCAACAGCCGCTGTGCGGCACGGTAGGCGCCAACTTGTTGCAAGAGCTGGCGCGCCTGCATCCGGTCCCCCGTCGACAGGGCCAGGCAGGCCTGCGTGTAAAGAGCTTGCTTCTCGTCTTCGTGGCCGGCAGATGGCCCGCTCTCAGGCGCGAGGGCCTGCACAGGCAGGGTCTCTGCCTGTGGATCGACCCCGCTCCATCGGCTGCCGGCCCAACGGTGCAGATCGTCACATGACGCCGGCAGCAGGCGCACGATGGCGCGGGCCACCCGCGCCTCGTCCGGCGCGTTGCTCACGTCTCCGGCATCCGCTTTGGCCTGCAGCGCGCGGAGCTGCTCGGTCCGGGCGTGGATCACCTGATCGCCGGCGCCCGGTGGCAGGTTTTCCAGGGGCAAGTCGGCCAGTGTCGCCAGTGCGTCCCAGTGCTGCTCGACTTGTCCCAACCTGGCCGCTCGCGCCACTGCATGGTCCACGTCGGCCAGTGCCTGCAAACCGGAGTCGACCTGCGCACCGAGATCCTCTATCCCGACCTGCTCCAGAGCCACAGCGGCCACAGGATCCTGGGATGTGATTTCGAGGATCTCCCGGGCCTGGAGCCAGTCACGCTCCCCGGCCAGGACCTCGAGCCGGGCTCTGGTCTGTCGCGCGCGATCCAGGGCCGACTCCCAACGGGCAGGTTGGGCCAACAAGACCTGGTAGAGCAGCTGCGTAACGGTCCGGCGCCCTTCCGCACCGGGGGCAAGGTGGTAGAGGTTGCTCAGGCGGCGGGTCGCCTCGACGGCTTGATTGCCCTCCAGGGCAGCCTGGGCCATGGTCAACTCTGCCTGGAAGGTCGCCTCATCCAGGCTCCTGGCCTGGAGCTCGGCCAG
>JAFGOG010000490.1 GCA_016926595.1 Anaerolineae bacterium | reverse complement strand
GTCCATTTTCTATCCGACAGGCGGCCCAGCTCTGGGTGTAGACAAAGGTCTACTCTGTCTGTTTGGCTCATTCCCTCTGCCCGGTGCCCCACACACCGAGATGCGACTCCCACCTCGGGAAAGCGATTGACCCCGCGAGCGGTCTTTTTCCTGGAACGGGGTGCCTTGGCTTCGCAGCCATTCTTTGTGAACCCCCAGAATGCTCAAGTGCCGTTCGGACCTCTCACGGATGTGATTTGGCTGGCACAGCCATCCCCTGTCCTGTGGCACAGAATACCACTCCACTGACCTCTGATTCGATGGCTCACTCGCTCAAATCCTCCGCAATTTCCCGGAACTGCTCCAGCGCCGCCTGCAAGTCCTCCACGATCTCGGCGGCCAGCACATCCGGCTCGGGCAGGTCGGCGGTATCCTCCAGCGACTCGTCGCGCAGCCAAAAGATGTCGAGGTTGACCTTGTCGCGCGCTAGCAGTTCTTCGTAGGAGAATGCCCGCCAGCGGCCATCCGGCCCTGCGCCTTGGGTGGCCTCTTCCGACCAGGTAGCCGCTCGCTCGTGGCGGTTCTCGGCGTGGTAGCATGTGACGAACTCGTCCAGGTCGCTGCGAGTGAGGGGATTTTGCTTCAGGGTGATGTGCGTGTTGGTGCGCAGGTCATAGATCCACAGCGTTTTGGTCCAAGGTGTCTCGCTGGCCGGCTTGCGGTCGAAAAAGAGCACGTTGGCCTTGACCCCCTGGGCGTAAAACACGCCCGTCGGCAGGCGCAGCAAGGTGTGCACGTCGCACTCGTGCAGCAGCTTGCGGCGCACCGTCTCGCCCGCGCCGCCCTCGAACAGCACGTTGTCGGGCACGACGATGGCCGCCCGGCCGTGCATTTGCAGCAGCGTCTTGCAGTGCTGCACAAAGTTCAACTGCTTGTTGCTGGTCGAGGTCCAAAAGTCATCGCGGACGATGGTCGGCGACTCGCGGCGGATCTCGCCCTCGTCGGTGACGTAGGTGACGCTGCTCTTCTTGCCAAAGGGCGGGTTGGTCAGCACCATGTGGAAACGGTCGCCAGGGTCGGCGGCCAGGCTGTCGGCCACGCGGATGGGGGAGTGGTCGCCATTGGCGCCGATGCCGTGCAGGTAGAGGTTCATGACGCACAGCCGGGCCGTGCTGTCCACGATCTCCCAGCCGTGGAGGGCCTGGCGGCGCAGGTGGTCCCACTGGTCGCGGTCGAGGGGGGCGTGGTGGGCGACGATGTAATCGTAGGCGGCCAGCAAAAAGCCGCCGGTCCCGCAGGCCGGATCGGCGATGGTCCGGCCCGGCGCAGGACGCATCACGTCCACGATGGCCTGGATCAGCGGCCGCGGTGTGAAATACTGGCCCGCGCCCGATTTGATGTCCTGGGCGTTCTTTTCCAGCAGCCCTTCATAGATTTCGCCCTTGACGTCCATGTCCAGGCCGATCCAGGTCTCGCTGTCGATGAGCTCCAGCAGGCGGCGCAGCTTGGCCGGGTCCTGGACGCGGTTCTGGGCCTTACGGAAAATCACGGGGATGAGGCCCGAGCCCTTGCCCAACTCGGTGAGGATGTGGCGATAGTGGCCCTCCAGGGCATCGCCGTCGCGGGCCAGGAGGCTCTGCCAGCCCATGCCCTCGGGGATGACGCGCTCCTTGCCCAACTCGCGGACCTGTTCGTCGGCCATTTTGAGAAAGAGCAGGTAGGTGAGTTGTTCAACGTAGTCGCCGTAGGATACGCCGTCGTCGCGCAGGACGTTGCAATAGTTCCACAGGCGTTGCACGATGGTTGCCGATTGGGAGCTCATCGGCTGCCTCCGGCCGGCCGGCGCCAGTCTTCCGTGTCAAACTGATAGGACACCCTGACGTTGTGCGTTTGATGCGGCATGAGCTTTTGCAGCGTCGGGCTGGTGCTGTTGTTCCAGATCTTTTGTTCGCCGTAAAACAGCGTCAGCCGGATCTTGACCTGGCAATCCAGGCACTCGAACAGCAGGCTCACTTTGCCTTGTCTGGCCATGGACGATTCCTTTCACCCTACATCGCGGGGAGATGCAGTTGAGCCGGGGCTGGCTTCTGGATGTGATTGCCATCCTGTTTCCGGGCCACCTGGATGCGCGCCCACAGCGCCGACGCCGGCTCATCGGCAGGGTCCTGGGGCACCAGCCGGCCCTCGAAGGCACGCTTGAGGATGGCCTGCCGCAGCCGCTCCGCCCGCCGCAGCGCCGCCTCGACCTGTTTTTCCAGCTCGGTCACGACCGACAGCCGCCGCTCGACCTCGGCGACGATACGGTGTTGTTCGGAAAGACAAGGCAACGCGACCACCAATTCACGCAGATTTGTCAAATTCAGACCAGGCTTACCAGCACCATAGGCGTCTTTTTCCAACATTCCGCGACCATGTGCGGGAGAAACAATCCAGTAGTAGAGATACAGACTTGTGTCTGTCAAAACAGGTCGCACCAAGCCAACATGTTGGCTCACGTATGCCTCATCGGGTTGCTGCTTGACCAATGCTGTCTTTGTCACATTGGCGCCCGTAATCGTGACGAGCAGATCATCCTGAAACACTCGAGTACGTACACCCTCTGTAGATTCGGACAGTTCAACACAAGCCACGTTGTCCAGGACTAACTCATCGGTGTTGATATCCTGCGCCCGGATAAACACCGAGCCGGTATCACTGTAATACTTCGCCCAGCCTCGTGAGCCGCTGGTAATGTGGTATGTCAGTTCATCTAGGCTGGCCCACACCCACCCCTCCGGCAACTCGGGCAGGTCGGACGTGTCAGGCGGGATGGGGGCCTGGTAGCGTTTGCCGGGGTTGTCGGCTTCCCACTTGGCGCGGCACTCGGCGAGGATGCGTTGGAGCAGGACGTCCGCCGGTTCATAGTCGCGGCCTTCAGTGCGGGCCAGCTCTGCCTCGGTTGGGACCAGGCGGCCCTCGCAGGCAGCCTTGAGGACGGCGGCCCTGTAGCGCCGCAGGTTGGCCTGCGCCCGTTTCAGCGCGGCGACGCCCGCCTCCAGCCGGGTGAACTGCGTCTCGATCTCGGCGACGATGCGGTGTTGTTCGGGGAAGGGGGCAAGGGGAATAGGCTGTTCCCGCACATCTCCGTCGCGGACAGCGGGGTAGCTTGTGCCCCGTTGCAGCTTGCCAAGTTCGTTCAAAAACCCATCGGTGAGCGAGTAGTAGAACAGGTATTTCGGCGAAATGCCTGGCTCGCCACGCAGCACAGAGAACCCTGTGGACGCAATCTGTCCATCATAGGGCTCCGGGACCAAGGCAATATTGCGCAAATAGGTCCGCACGGTTGAAAACAGAACGTCGTTGGCGTAAACGAGTTGCCGTGCCCGCGAGGGTGCCTCTGAGCCAAGATAGCTCTTTGGTTCGGTCACACGATTGAGGCCGTTGTCAATTGACGAAATGTCAAGATACGTAAATCGAGTGCCTGGGTTTTTGCCAGGCTTGACCTTCTTGATCGGCTGTGTGACTTCGCCGATGGTCGTCCGCACCCACCCCACCGGCAATGCCCCTGCATTGCCTGCGTCGTTCTGCGCCAAAGCCAACTCCCTGCTGGCGGGGTCGCCCGCCCATTTATCCCTCTGGTTGGAACCTGCCTTTTCTCTCACCATCCTTTTGACGCGCTTCCAGCACACTGCGCGCCGTAGAGACCAGCATCGCCTCCAACTCGGCTTGTTTCTCCGGATCTCGCAGTTTCTTTAGCGCCCAGCCACGCAGAGCGGCTGCGTGGTCAGCGGTGATGCCCAGATCGCGGGCGATACCCGGCATCGAGCGCGTCTCGCCACTGTATAGCCCGTAGCAGTCGATGACTACATCTCGGGCTTTGGAGCCAACCACCTTGCCCAGCCACTCCCACAACCTCGGGCAGAAACGCATGACAAAACCATCGAGCCATCTTTGCTCACGAAGGCAGGCAATCTCCGATTCATCCATCCCTGCTCTGAGGAGGAGCGTGCTTGCCTGGGTAGGGTGCTTGTACAGGTCAGTGAAAAAGTCGCGCAGGCCCCGAACAATTTCCCGGCTGGTAACGTCTCCGTGCAACGTGACTGGACGCCGGTTGTCACTGGTGCGCGACACCCCGCCGTGCCTTCGCGCTGCTGCCCCGAGCCTTGGCCGGAAAGTGGTGCCTCCCATCGGCGCCACGTCGGGATAACAACGCGGACAATATTGATAGTGTGTCTTTTCCGGCACAAACTGCTTACCACAGCGCCGGC
>JAFGOG010000489.1 GCA_016926595.1 Anaerolineae bacterium | reverse complement strand
GCGGCTACCGCAGCTTCGACGTCAGCTACAGTGCCTTCCATTAACACATAGCTTTTGCCGCCCAGGCCATTGGCCAGGCGGATCTCCAGCAGCTGGATGCCTGCCGCTTTTGCCGCCGCATCGGCGGCGACGATGCAGATGGCCGCCGTCACTGTCTCGATGATGCCCAAGGCTTCGTCGTGGCGTGGCGGCGTCGCGCTCATCAGCGCCGGGAACACCGACCGGTGGATATTTGGCAGAAGCAACTGGTCCACCAATGCATCGGCCGCGGTGGCTGTTCCAACCTGCCACGACTCGCGCACCGGCTCCACCTCTCCGGCTATGACCACGATATACTTGCCCGGACACACAGGACGGGCCTCTAGCAGTTGCACGACCGCCTTTTTCACCATCGCATCGCCGGTCAGGATGCCGGCGGCGATGCTATTCGTCTCGATCAGGGCCAGCGCGGGCTCGAGCATCTTCTCCTCGATCTTTTACGCAGATCCGGTAGCCAAGCCAGCTACCTGCTGTGCCAAGGCCCGGATGGCCACTGCCAACGACGACTCGGGCCGGCTCACCATCACCGGCTGCTGGCCCAGGGACCAGGGGAGCACAACTGCCACTGGGAGCCCCAAGACCTGCTCTATCCGCTCTTTGGTCTGGATTTCCGTCAAGCGGGACGGCTTTTGCTCAGCGGGTGCTTCATTCAAGACCGGCAAGACTTTTAACGTCTCGGCCGCGCTCTTTTTGATGGCAGCCAGAGTAGCCTGAACCGCTCGCATCGACTCGTCCGGGCTTAACAGCAACAGGACCAGCGACGAAGACTCGAGCAGAATGGGCGCCAGGTTGCCCAGGGCAACCGGTGTATCTAGGACCGCGTAATCGGACCAACCCCGCACTATCTGTAGCAGCCTGGCTACTCTCCACGTCTCTGGGAGAGCCATGCCTGGCGGCAATGCGGGGGCCGGCAAGGCGAACAGCCCGCTGCTGTGCCGGAGCAAGTGGGGCACCAGTCCGTCTACCCCTTCGTCCCCCGGCCATGATTCGATCCACGACCGCTCGGCCTGCAAGTCCAGCATGCCGCCTATCTGGCCGCCACTTAATGCCAGGTCAACGGCTGTGACCATCTGGCCCTTTTCTTCAGTCAGCGCCAGAGCTAGGTTGGCGGCGAGCATCGTGGCGCCTACACCCTGTTTCAGACGCAGCACAGCGATCTGATAGCCCAGCGGACGTGTCTTCAAAGCTCTGGCCGCCAGTAGTCCTTGAACCGTCTCTACCAAAGCCTTGCCGCTAAACGGTTTGACCAGGTGCATGTCAGCTCCGGCGCGGAGTGCCATTTGTTTGTCGATCGGCTGTGTCCGCGCGGTCAGGGCCACGATGGCAGCCCGCGCCGTGCGCGGGTCGGCGCGCAATCGCCGGCACACTTCATAGCCGTCCATGTCCGGCATCATGATGTCCAGCACGACTAGATCAGGACGAGTCGCTGCTGCCTTTTGCAGCCCTTCCACACCACAAGCCGCCGACTCGACGCTGAAACCGGCGCTTTCCAGAAAGCGCCCAATCAAGGCTGTCAATGGCGCTTCGTCATCGATTACTAACGCTTTAGACATCTTTCTACTCTACTCACTCAGGCCAAAGCTCTCCAGCCGCGCCCCGTTGAACAGGAGTACCTCTCCACAGAATGTCACTTCCGGCAGAGTCACGATCTGGGCTGTGGCATCGGTTAAGATTATGAACGGATCGAGACCGGCCGGTGAAAAGACCTGCATGTCAACCCGCAGCGGCCCCAGAAACTTGCCTGTGATCTCGAACGCCGGCAGGGTGACGAGGGCCCTGTATTCCTGGGCCGAAAACCGAGTCCGTTCGGCTTGCCGCGCCTCTCGCGCTGCCACGATGACAAAGCTCAGGTTCTCCTTCGACAGATAGGCTACCGGCACATGGGCGACGATCTCGCCTGGTTCTATCAACCGCGACACGTAGACGTTGACCGCCATCATGTACGACAGAGATCTATCGTTGAGCATATCGCTGAGCGGCTTGGGGCCGGTATGCACCTGGCCCGATATCCGATGGGTCGTGGTAAAGAAATCGGCCTGGGCTACTCGACCAAATTGGACGCTGCTCATTTTAGTTACCCCGCCTTGTTCAAGACACTATCTCGATGGCCGCCTCAGCGACCTGTGACACCTGACCGGCGATCGAGGCATGCACGTTCGCTCCCAGTTTCCCCTCTGGGACATGGGCGATCGGGGCGCCAACTGCCACCTTCTGGCCCACAGCCACAGCCGCCACGGCGGGCACGCCGATGCCACGCGGGTGGCGCAGCGGTATCGTCACACGCGCTGGGCAATAGTCTGTCTCATCCAATGGGCAAACCTGATCTTCCCATTCCGTCAACCCCAAGCGGGCGATCAGCCGGTGGGTCGGCACCAGCCGGCAATCACGCATCGGATGGGGTTCCGGGTTGTCATTACCCTGCCGCCTTTCAGGCCTCCAACCCTGCGCTCTGAGCTGTTCTTTGATGGCGACATAATAGGACATCGGCGACAGCTCCAGCGGGCAGGCATAGGCCTCACATAGCCGGCATTCGCAACACAGGATGGCTGCCGTCACCTTGTCAGCCGGTCGTTCCAGCCCATAGTTGATGGCCCGCATCACCTCGTGCGGCTTGAGGTCATGGCCCAGCAGGTATCGAGGGCACAGATCGGTGCAGTCCCGGCACTGATCGCAGGTCGAGATCCCTCGCCTGACCCACGATCTACGCGAGCGGGTCAGGTAGCGGACGACAGCGTTGTCGCGCGGCAACACCAACAACCCGCTGGTCATCTTGGTTACGGGCTGGTCAAGATCCTCAGGCACCTGGCCCATCATCGGCCCGCCTGCTACGACGGCGTAATCTTGCCCGGTGCGCTGTGACCAATTGGCAGGCCGAATCCCACCAGCCCAAGCCAGCACATCGCGGATAGGCGTGCCCACGGGGACCCACAGCGTGACCGGCCGCGCCACAGCTCCGGCCACGGTCAGCAGGCGGTGGGTCACCGGGCGACCTTCGGCGGCCCGATTGATGTTGAACAACGTCTGCACGTTCTGAACCAGACAGCCGACGTGCAGCGGCAGCCCAGCTTCTGGCACCACCCGGCCCGTCGTCTCGTAGACCAAGACAAACTCATCGCCGGCAGGGTAGCGGCTGTCTAGCAGGTGCAATCTCAAGTCTGGCTGGCTGCCAGAGGCCTTGAGGGCCGAAGATACGGCCCGCTGCAGAGCGGCTATGGCTTCACTGTATTCTTTTTTCAAGGCCACGATGCCGTGCTCCGCGCCGGTGGCTGCCATGGCCAATTGCAGTCCGCGCACCAGCTTGAGGGCGTGGCGTTCCATCAACCGCTGATCGCACTGCAACAGCGGATCGCATTCAGCGCCATTGGCGATGACGGTATCCACCCGGGCGGCAAGCTTGACGTGGGTGGGGAAACCCGCCCCTCCTGCGCCGATCACTCCGGCTGCCTTGACTGCGTCGATGAGATTTTGACCCATCCGCTGGCCTATCGGCTATAATGCCCGAGTCCCGACCCGTAGCCGGTCATCTCGACGAACCCGCTGCCGTTGGTCGTCCCAGTCACCGACACGCTTCCTTCCCAATAAAGGGGCGTGAACTGCACGACCATCTCCTGTTCAGGAAAGGTCGCCTCTACGGTTGCTCGCAGGCCGAAATCGGGCACGGCCACGGCCCATTTGACCGGATAGGTCGCACCGGTCTCGGCGCTGGTCCACTGTGCGAGTACCTGTACGTCGAAATCGACGGCTTGCAGGTGGTGGGTTGTCCCATCCGGGTGGATCCAGGTGCCACTTGATTGGGGCTGAATCTGACCGTCCTGGTCCCGGAAGTTGAACAACATCGCCCGGCTGCCGTCGTCCAACCGCAAGCTAAACCAGTCCCATCCGGCAAAGCCTTCATGGTTCTCCCAGCTACCCCACTGATGGTCCATCCAGGCGGTGGCATTTACAGTCTGCTGAAACCCGTCTATGGTCAGCAGGCCCGCACCTCGCAGGTCGGTGTAGGAATAGTAGTATGACGCGCCAGCCTGGCCCATCTCTACAATGCCGGCGCCTCCCGGGCCATGCAGCACGACCGGTTTGGCCGCATCCAGGTTGAGCCACAAGGCATAGTTTCCGGCGGCCGCTTGCAGATAATGCTTCCCGTCGCTACCCCATGTGCCCCACTTGCCGTTCCACACCGCGTGCCGATCTTGCCTGGCGCTTGCGCTCCAGAACTGCGGAAAGTTGGACTGCTCAAAGAAGGTATGGTCGCCGGCTGCCAGATCGCTGATGGCAAAGTGAGCCGCGTACACCGGGTTGCTGACCCAGTTGATCGGCAGGACGTTCGCTA
Source organism: Anaerolineae bacterium (assembly GCA_016926595.1). The sequence continues at coordinate 3,293 of JAFGOG010000489.1, read as the reverse complement.
TCTTGGCTTGCGGCGGCACGAACCCTTTGAAGAATACGAGCTCGAACCCGTAGCACTTGCCATCCGCACCGGTCATAAAGCCGGTATAGTACCACCATTCAGTTGTTACGTTAAAGTGCGCCGCTTCGTCGCGCGGCAAGCTGACAGGCTGGCTGGCAGTTGCCCGCTCGAACTCAGTCGGGGTGGGATGGCGGAAAATGAAAAGGGCCGTCATCAGTCCGGCGGCCAGTATCAGCAACAGCGTCAGGAATACCAGGATCAGTCTGCGGACCATACACTACTCCGCTGCCCACCTCTGACGATATCATACCATTGTTTGGCGGGCTTGGCAAATGCCTGACAGGAACGGGCAATCACCAGATCTGCCCTGCGACCCGCACGACGGTAGGTGGATGGAGGAGCATGTTGGCGTAACTGGCATTGGCCATAGGGCAGGCGCACTCGCGGCCCGCAATGCTTGCCCGCAGCCGGCGGATGTCGCCAGCCTGCTCGAACCAGATGGGCCGCAGGTCGTAACCGGCCTGGCGAAGATTGCCAACGGGCTCGGCCCGGACACAGCAGGTCCACACATCGCCGTCTGGGGCGATGTGACCGCTGGCCCAGCCGGCCTGGCAGGGGATGACCTGCCTGTGCTCTTGCAGAATCCGCTTGGCAAGCTGGTAGTACTGGGCGCGAAAGGCCTGGGTAAAGCGGGCCAGCCCTTTTGCCGGCACCGCCCCGGCCCGAGTCGAGAGATAGTCAGCGATGGGGGCATATTCCTCGGCGGTGGGTGTGATCCGGCAGCCCACCGTCCCCAGCTCTACCCGCTCTTCTGCCACTTCGGTGATGTAGGAATCGGGCTCCAGGGACGCCAACCCTTCGACAATGTCGCGTATGCGCCCCACGTTCAAGCGGGAGATAACGGTATGGACGCTCAGCACCAGGTTCTTGTGCGCGGCCTGCAGTTCCTTGAGCCCCCGCCACGTCTCCATCGCCCGCCGCCAATTGCCGGGGATGCCCCGGATCTCATCGTGCTCCGGCCCAATCCCGTCGAGCGACAGGTTGAGGCCGATCTGCGACCAGGGCGCGGCAGTGCAAATTTGCCCGGTATAGTCGACGATCCGCCCGGTCAACAGCCCATTTGTGGGGATGGTGATGACGCTTGGCCGGCACAGCTCGGCGCTGGCGGCGACCAGTTCAGGCAGATCGGCCCGCAGAAAAGGCTCGCCGCCGGTGAAGGTCAGGTAAAAAGGCGCCCGGCCGAGGTGGGCGAAGACTTGGCGCCATTCGGCGGCTGTCATCTCCTCACTGCTGCGCTGCCAGACGTTGCACGTCTGGCACCTGCTGTTGCAGCGGTAACTGACACTGACGACAATGCTGAACGGCAGCATGTACGGCCAGCCGAGATGGTAAAAACTCTCATAAAGAGGCAGCCTGGGCAAAAGCTCCAACATGGCCAGACTTTACCACACTGGTTCGAATATGGCAAAAGCCGAGTGACAACGGGCTGGGGGTTTTTGGAGCCTGTCAAGTCTCATGTATAATACCCGGCAACAATCGCCGAGGGGAGAGCAGCCATGCCTGTTGCAGATTTCGCCAGTCTGAATCCAACGGTCCAGGCCCTGCTAGCTACTTGCTTTACTTGGTTCCTGACCGCTTTGGGCTCTGCGTCCGTTTTCGTCTTCAGGAGCATCGACCGCCGCGTCCTGGACAGCATGCTGGGCTTTGCCGCCGGGGTGATGATCGCCGCCAGCTTCTGGTCGCTACTGGCTCCAGCCATCGAAATGGCAGCCGAATCGGACCTGCCGGTCTGGCTTCCAGCCACGGTTGGTTTTTTACTGGGTGGGGCGTTTCTATATGGGGTGGACAGGGTCCTGCCGCACCTGCACGCCGGGTTGTCAATGGAACAGGCCGAGGGCATCCACACCAGTTGGCAGCGCAGCGTTCTTCTGGTGCTGGCCATCACCATGCATAACATCCCCGAAGGGCTGGCCGTTGGCGTGGCCTTTGGTGCCTTGAGCGCTCAACTGCCAGCCTCTTCGCTGGCGGGCGCTGTAGCCCTGGCGCTGGGCATCGGCCTTCAGAACTTTCCCGAGGGCGCGGCCGTGTCGATCCCCCTACGCCGGGAAGGTTTCTCCCGGCTGAAGAGCTTCTGGTATGGGCAGTTGTCGGGCTTGGTGGAGCCGGTAGCCGGTGTAGTGGGTGCAGCGGCGGTCCTCCTTATGAGGCCGATCCTGCCCTACGCCTTGGCCTTTGCCGCGGGGGCCATGATCTATGTTGTCATCGAGGAGCTAATCCCCGAATCGCAGCTATCCAAGAACTCGGACATCTCTACAGTGGGCGCCATGCTTGGCTTTGCTGTCATGATGACCTTGGATGTCGCTCTCGGTTAGCGTTCGACACACTGCGTTAGGAGCAATCTGCAATGCGGATCGAGCGGATTCCAGTTCGAGGGACAAACTGCTACCTGCTGCAGGGAACCGCTGGTGTGATGCTGATCGATCCCGGTCCACCCGGCAGCGCGCCAGTGATCATCGACAAGATGACCAGCGCCGGCATTCCACCCGAGCAGGTGCGGCTGATCCTGATCACGCACGGCCACCTGGACCACTATGGCGGGGCGCCTGCCATCAAAGCCTGGTGCGGCGCACCGGTGGTGGCCCATCCCATCGCCCCTGGCTTTAGCCAGAAGCGACGCAATGCGCTGCCCCCCGCTCAAACGCTGCAGGGCAGCATCGTTCGTTGGATCTACCTGCTTTTCTCGCCGCTGGCCCGTTTTGCGCCCTTGCAGGCCGACCTCCTGCTCGACGAGGGCGCCAGCCTATCGTCCTACGGCCTGGATGCTCAGCTTGTCGCCATGCCCGGCCATGCGCCAGGGTCGCTAGCCGTCGTCACCGGCGACGGCGACATCTTGGTCGGGGATCTGTTCGTCAACTATACCGTGCCCAGCCAGCCGATCTACCTATCTGACCGTCAGGCGTGGCGGCAGAGCTGTGAGCGGGTCCGGGGGCTCAAACCGCGCACTATCTATGTCGGCCACGGCGATCCGTTTCCCGGTGACAAGCTCGACCAGGTCTATCCGGCCCGCTATCAGTTCCGCTGGTGGGTGCGTTGAAGCCTCTCAAAATGGCAGGGCGGGCTTCCATGCCCGTCACTATTCTGCTACAGGGTAATCACACTACAGGGAGACAATGATGTCTGAAGGATTGAAGGTTTTTCTCAGCACCTTTGCCCTGCTCTTTATCGCCGAGCTTGGCGACAAGACACAGCTGGCCGTCATCACCATGACGGCCAAGCACAGAATGCCGGCGTGG
>JAFGOG010000488.1 GCA_016926595.1 Anaerolineae bacterium | reverse complement strand
TACCATGGCCAAACCATTCAAGTGGACTTACCAAGGCAAGCCACTTATGGCCTAGCCATTGCTCTATTTAGGCCAAAGTGTACTAGTTTTGTTCTTGTTGCAACCTGATCAGGCAAGAGGCGATAAAGGTGGCGTGATGCGTGGGGACAGGCGCTGGAGATATGAACAGCGCCCGGTTCAGGTTTCAAACCGGGCGCTGATAAGCACTGACCTGCGCAAGCAGCTGGTTTACAGTTTCGGAAGCACTACCGTGTCGATGACGTGGATGATGCCATTCGCGGCGGGGACGTCAACGGCGATGATGTTGGATGTACGACCGTTCGCATCCGTCAACACACCACCATCCTGGTACAGGAATCCGCCTTGCAGGGTACGAATGCGGTCCGAGCCCAACACCTGGCCCGAGTCACGGCGGCCACGCGCCACGTGGTACAGCAGCACTTTGGTGACGAGCGCCTTGTTACTAAGGAGCTCATCGGCCGTCAATTCGAGCTCACCAAGCAGCGCCACAAAAGCAGCGTCTGTCGGCGCAAACACGGTGAACTGGCCGTTGCCGCTCAGCGTGCGCAGCACCTTGGGGTCTGCCGCACCGAGCGCTGCAATCAAGATCGAGAACTCGCCAGTTTCCTCGTTGACTGCCGTTGCTACGTCGACGATCGAGCGTCCAGGAGGAGCGGCGAATACGGGTACGACACTCAGTGCCGCGAGTAGAACGAGTACAGAGCTGAACAAAGCTGTTTTGCGTTTCATTGGTTTTCTCCTTTACGATTGATATAGTCTGTCTGGTTTCTTTGACGATCTAGTATAATGTTACCACAAGATCGCCCGGTTGTGATCGGGCAGAGATCTAGTCGACACCCTAGACGAAAGGCTATATCAATAGGAAACGCTAGTCTGTCAGCCTATACTTGACCGCCAGCGCGGCGGCTTCGGCGCGATTGGCCGCGCCTAGCTTGGATAGGATGGTGCTGACGTGGTAGCGGACGGTGGCGGGACTGATCACCAGGCGTGAGGCGATCTCGTCGTTGCTCAAGCCGGCGACGACCAGGGCCAACACCTCTTTTTGGCGTCCGGTCAACTCGTCGCCCGCAACAGGCTGCCGCGCCGTGGCCTGCACCAGGGCCTGCATCGCTTCCGGAGCCAGCGTCGAGCGACCAGCGTGGGCGGCGCGGATGGCTTGTGCCAGGTCGTCGATGGGAATATCCTTGAGTAGATAACCGATGGCGCCTGCCTGGAGGGCTTTTTGTACCAGGTCATCCTCCTGGAAGCTGGTCAGGGCGATGACCTGGGTTTGCGGATGGCGCTGGCGAAGGAGGCGCGTGGTCTCGGCGCCGCTCATGCCGGGCATGATCATGTCCATCAGCACCACGTCCGGTTGGGCCTGGTCGCACAGAGCCAGCGCCTCTTGACCGCTGGCGGCTTCGGCGACCAGCTCAATATCGTCAACGCTGAGCAGGAAAAAGCGCAGGCCGCCCCGGACCACGGTGTGGTCGTCAACAACCATCACGCGAATCGTTTCAGATGCTGTCATTCTGACCTCCTTATGCTTGCCAGATGGCGACGGTTTTGGTGCCACTTCCGGCCTGGCTGTCGATCTGGAGCGCGATGCCAACGCTTTCGGCGCGTTCACGCATGATCCCAACACCCAAATGACCGGGTGGAATGACGGCCGGATCAAAGCCACAGCCGTTGTCTTTGATGCAAAGCGCCGCCTGGGCCGGGTTCACGCGCAGTTCGACCTCGACCTGGCTGGCTGCCGCGTGCCTGGCAACATTGTTCAACGTTTCCTGGGCAATACGATAGAGGACAATCTGCACGGCCGGCGGCAGGGGCGCCGTTTCGTCCAGGGTCAAGGCGATGGGAACGCGCGTGCGGCTGGCCATGGCCTCGGTCAGGTGGCGGAGCAATTCGCCCAGCGGTCTTTCGGTCAGCGCCGTCGGGCGGAGCTCGAGCAGCAAGGTGCGCATCTCGGCCAACGCGCCGCGCGTCAACCGGCGCAGCTCATCGAGGCCGTCTCGCGCTTCGTCGGGGTAACGATCCCAAATGCGCGGGATGGATTCGGCGATCACGCTGGCCGAAAAAAGCGTCTGGGTAACGGCGTCGTGCAGGTCGCGCGCCAGGCGGCTGCGTTCGGCGACGACTGCCGCCTGTTCAGCTTGCTCTCTCAGCCGTGCGTTCTCAACCGCTATGGCGATCTGGTCGCCAAAGAGCGTTGCCAGCTCGATCTGATCCGGCAGAAAGACCTGTGACCCGGTATAGGTGAGCAGCATCCCGCCGTATGGCTCGTCCTCGACGACGATCGGCACGGCCAGCAGCGCCCGGTAAGGGCCGGATGGATCCGTCTCGACCACGTCGACCGGCCGGCGGGCCGTGACCGCGCTCTCGAGCACATGGAGGCCCTCTGGGATACTTTTGTCGGATATGCCGGGGTCTGCAAAGCCTTGTGCTGCTTGAAGGGTCAATTGGCTATCTTGGGGATCGATGCGGTAGAGGGCGATGGCCTGGCTACCGAGCAGTTGGCCGGCCTGGGCCACGATATAGTCCAGCGCCTCTGCCAGGGGGCGATTCGAGTTGAGGATCGACAGGATATCGCGCAGGCTCTCGGCGATCCGGCGGCGCCTTTCCTCTTCCTCCCTGGCCCGCTCTGCTTCCCGCTGGGCGCGTTCGGCCGCTGCTTTGGCTTCCTGCAGGGCCAGTTCGGCCAGCTTGCGCTCGGTGACGTTCTCATGAGACACGACGATGCGCATCCCTTCGCGGCCCTGGAAACGGGTTACCGACATCACGAACCAACGTTGTTCGTCTGGACTGTGACACGGATACTCTTGCGAATAGTGTTCGCGTTGGCCGGCGATGACCTGGCGAATGCCTCGCGCGGCCTGGTTGGCTGCTTCTGAACCTTGTGCTGATGGGGCATCGAGGATGGCCAGGTAGTTGTGGCCCAAGCCGCCGTCTTGCCAGGCCAGCCCGTTCTGCCGGCCAAACCGGCACCACGAGGCGTTGACAGCCATGATCTGGCCCTCCTGGTCGAGCACGGCGATGTTGGCCGACAGGGCGTCGAGCGCTGACTGGAAAAACTGCCCGGACTCGACCAACACCTGCTCGGCGCGCTTGCGCTCGGTCACATCCTCGACGGTCATCACGACGCTGTTCAACTCGCCCGATTCGTCAAACAGCGGCGCGGCGTTGATCGACAGATGAAATGTCTGTCGACCGGCCAGCTCGACGCTGTACTCGCGGCCGTAAGTCGGCCGCCTGTCACGGACGATCTGAGGAAAGGGCAGCATCTCGGTGGGCATGCTTTGACCGCGGTTGTCCAGGACGCGCCACCGCGGATCGTTAAAGTCGGCGTGGATGATCTGGTCTCTGGTCAAGCCGCTCAGTTTTTCGATCTGAACGTTGGCATAGCTGATCCGAGCGTCGCGGTCCACGACGACGATACCCACGGGGCTCATCTCCATGATCTGGGCTACCAGGTCGCGTTCGCGCTGCAGCGCATCTTGGGTCTGCTTGTGCGCGGTCAAGTCGCGCGTGGCGACGGCGGCGCCGATCACGAATGGTTGGCCTGTGTCCGCTCTGCACTGGTCAAAGACGGGGCTATAGCTCACATCCATAAACCTGGGTGGTTCGCCGGGCACGTCGAACCAGGCCTGGTAGTGCACCAACTCGCCGGCGAAACAACGATCGAGGTGCGGCTTGACGTGCTGTTCGAACGGTTCTGCGCCTAACAATTCGGCCACGCTGAGCCCGACGATCTTTTCTCGGGAGCGTTTGGCGTAACGGGCGTAAGCCTCATTGACCAGCCGGTAAACATAGTCCCGATCCACATAGGATATCGGGTCGGAAATGTTGGAGATGACCATCTCGTACTGGCGCAGTTGCTCTGATAGGCCTGGCAGAGTGGACATCCCATCGCTGTGTGCCACGGGTTCTTGATTCATCGGCGCTCCTGTCCTGCATGTTCTGGCGCAAGATAACGCTCTGCGACCCATCCTTCCAGCTGGTCCACGATCGAGCGCACGCGAAGCCATCGGTTGCCCTGAACCGTCAGCGGCCCGTCGAGCACGATGACCGCCGTACCCTCGTCCAGAGTGCCAACGATCAGCCCTCCGGGCGCATAACGCACGCGCAGGCTTCCGGCATTGGCCACAAGCAGCACCCAGGGTGTGGCAGTCGGCGTAAAAGTCAGCGTTGGCGTTGTTGTCGGCGTTGCCGTGGGCGTCGCGGTGCGAGTGGGTGTCGGTGTCGGCGTCGTGGTATGAGTGGGTGTTGCTGTCGGCGTTGCCGTCGCTGTCGGCGTTGCTGTTGCTGTTGGTGTGGCGGTGGGTGTGGCGGTGGGCGTGGCACTGGGCACACCTGTTGGGGTGGAAGTGGGGGGCACGTAGGCGCGCAGCTCGGTGGTCGGGACGATGCGCAGCGAAAGCGCTACAGCGCGCTGCAGCCGCGCGGCGATCCGTTCCTGTAGGTCCACTACCTCCTGGTGAGACAGGTCGCGCATGGTCTGCACCTGCACCTGGAGGTGCAAGGTCGCGCTATCATCCCGGCTCAGCAGGTTCCACTCGTCTAGCGCGACGCCACCCATTATGCCAGTCTCGATCGCCAACGTGTCCTGGATCGTACGGTAGAGCGCTGTGGTGCGCGCCAGCTCGATCGTCAAGGCGGTCAAGACGGTGGAGACGACGATCAGCAAGACAAAGACACCAATGATGCTGCGGCTAAAGACGCGCACCCGCTTGCCGGGGTCGGGCCGGAAACCGAAAAAGAGAAAGACCATACTGCTGGCGGCGACGATGGCGCTGAGGTTGGTCAGAAACAGCAGCAGCGCGCCGCCGGCGACGCGGCCATCGCGCGCCGTCAGGCCAATGCCCACGGTGGTCAGCGGCGGGGCGAGGGCGACGGCGATGGCTACCCCAGACAGCGCGCCTAGCGCTTCCTTGCGGCAGCGGGCATATGCGGCGACGGCGCCGGCCACCAAGGCCACACCCAGATCGAGCAGGGTGGGCTGGGTGCGAGCCAGGATCTCGGCGGTCAAGTCGCTGCCGGGGACGATCAGGCTGATCGCGGCGCCGACGAGCACAGCCAGGCATGCGCCGCTCAACATCGTGCTGGTGGCGTGCCACAGCAGGTGCGCATCGCCTTGAACCACACTTAGGCTGATGCCCAGGATAGCCGCCATCAGCGGGGCGATGACCATGGCCCCGATGATCACCGCCGGGCTGTTCATCAACAGTCCCAGCGTGGCGACGGCGGCAGCCAGGGCGATCAGGACGTAAAAGTCGGGCCGGGCGCGGGCGCCATTGCGCACCTCGCGGTACGTCTCGGCCTGTTCGGTGACCGGCAGGCTGTCTTGCACGCGCACCAGTTGCAGTTCGGCCAGCCGCAGCAGCGTCTTGACCGGGCCGGCGTGGCGGCGGACGATGACGGTTGACACCGGCGCCTCGGCAGCGACGGTCTGCGGCACGCTGCCGAACAGCTTACGATCGATATAGTTTTCGTTGCTGGCGCCGATCACGATCAGATCATGATCCAGTTTCGCTTCTTGCAGGATGCCGTCGATGATGCCCGGGGCCGTCACGACCTTGGCCGAGATGCGCTGATCGTCGGTCCACGGGGCCAACACGCTGCTCAATTGGGCATAGCCCGCAGCCCGGGCTGCCGGTCCGAGTGACTCGCGGGCGATGTTCAGGGCGGTCACGTGAACGTTGGGTAGGCGCAGGAGCAGTTCCACGGCCAGGGGGGCGTTGGGTCCGCTGCTGACGGGCACCAGCGCGCGGCGGATCTCGCCCAGGTTATCCTGGCGGATGCGGACCACGGCCACATCGCACGGCGCGTAGCGGGCGACCGGGTCGAGTGTGCTGCCGAGCAGGTAGCGCGTCTCGCCGGGCACACCTCGCCAGCCCAGCAAAAGCAGGTCGGGATCGAGTTCGCGAGCGACATCCAGGATAACTCTATCGGCGCGTTCGCCTTTGTGAACCACGAGCTTGATGTCCAGATCCCGGCACGACTCGGGCACATAGAGCCAATCCGGGCGTTCGCCGTCTGGCGTGACACAGAGAACAGTTACCGAGCCGTTTTCAGCCCGGGCCAGTGCGCAGGCAAAGGTCAAAAGGGGGGACAGTTGATCCGCTTGCCCGACGGCGACTAGTATTTTGAACTGTGACGGTGGCATTGATCCATCCTGGCGAAAGGTCACGAGACGAAGGCCGATGTCTTCAGTATAATGGAAAAGGAGCATGCTGTCAATGAAGCCACTTCGCCACGGGGGTGCATTTGTCGTTTGGGGCAATTGTCATTGCGAGCGGCGGCGCTTTTCCGCCGCGAAGCACCGCCACGAGTCCTCGCGGTGGC
>JAFGOG010000487.1 GCA_016926595.1 Anaerolineae bacterium | reverse complement strand
GCCCTGCCGGCTGACCGGGCGCGGATCGAGGCGCTGGCCCTCTATTTCTGGGGTGAGACGGTGGTGGACTGCTTTGACCGGCAGTACGACGTGAGGGACTGCCCGGCCCTGGTGGCCTGTGATGGCGATGAGGTGGTGGGATTCGCCGGCTTTGCGGTGGAAGAGGCGTGGGGCGCGCTGGTGCTGGTCATGCTGAACGTGCTGCCCGGGTGCCAGGGCCGCGGCGGGGGCCGTTCGCTGTTGGACGCCGTGTGCCAGGAGGCACAGGCGCGCGGCCTGGCCCGGGTGTTGGTCGTGACTACCAACGACGACCTGCCGGCGCTGTCGCTGTACCAGCGCTACGGCTTTTGCATCGTCGAGACCGTGCCGGGGCGCGTCGCGGCGGATCACGCGCCTGACGAGCCGGTGGGTTTCGCCGGGATCCCGGTCCGCGACGAGATCCGCCTCGAGTTTCAGCTTTCCGCCGGGGGTGCGTGAGAGCCATGCCTGATTCCGCACCAATCTCGCTGGAGACGGCGCAGGCGCTGGCCGTCTACAAGCAGGGGCTGCATTGTCGGCCCGCCGCGGACCGGGCGCGGTCTGGCAGCCGGGAGGCCCTGCTGGAGAGCATCCGGCGCATCGGTTTGCTGCAACTGGACGGCGTCAGCGTGGTGGCCCGCAGCCATTACCTGGTCATGCTCAGCCGCGTGGGCGCCTACGTTCCGGCGGAGCTGGACGCGCTGCTGTACCCGGAGCGGCGCCTTTTCGAGGGGTGGGCCCACGCCGCCTGCTTGATCCCGGTCGAGGACTATCCGTATATCCTTCCTACGCTGCTGGCCCGGCGCCATCGTCCCCCCGAGCCTTGGGTCCAGCGGCGGTTGGGCGACGATCCCCAGGGCGTCCTGGACGCCGTGCTGGCACAGGTGCGCGAGCGGGGCTCCCTGGCCTCGCGCGACTTTGAGGACACGCGCGACGAGCGGGGACCATGGTGGGACTGGAAGCCGGCCAAGACGGCCCTGGAGCTGCTGTTTGCCCGGGGCTATCTGATGGTCGATCGCCGCGAGAACTTTCAGCGCTTCTATGACCTGGCCGAGCGCGTGTTGCCGGCCGGCGCCGGCCTGCCCGAGCGCACCATGGACGACTATCGCCGCTGGGCGACGCTGCGGGGCGTGAGGATCCTGGGGGTGGCGACGGCGCCCCAGGTGAGCGACTACTACCGCCTGAACAAGCCATCGACGCGGGCGCTGCTCGAGGCGCTGGCCGCCGAGGGCGCGGTGGCGCCGGTGGAGGTCGAGGGCTGGAAGGAGAGGGCCTATCTGCACCCCGCGGACCTGCCGCTGGTGGGCGAGATCGAAGCCGGCGCGCACAGAGCCACGGTGACGGCCCTGTTGTCGCCCTTTGATAACCTGATCTGGGATCGCGGGCGCGCCGGCGACCTGTTCGGTTTCGACTACCGCACCGAGATGTACGTCCCGGAGGCCCAACGGCAGCACGGCTATTACGTCATGCCCATCCTGCACCGGGGGCGCCTGGTGGGCCGCCTCGACCCCAAGGCCGATCGCCAGGCCCGGGTCATGAGGGTGCGCGCCATCTACCTGGAGCCGGGAGAGGGCGTCACGGCTGAATTGGTGGCCGATCTGGCCGGCGCCCTGCGCGAGTTTGCGGCCTTTCACGGCAGCGAGCAGGCCGTGGTGGAGCGGTCCGAGCCGGAGGAATTGTCCGCTTTGCTGGCCGAGGCCGGATTGGCTCCGTAGCCGCGCCCCGCCTGTTTCGCCGGGCAGGCCGTAGCCCATGGCCCGGTTTGACCCCGGCGCCAGAGTGTGCTATGATGGGATGGTAACAGAGTACCGGTTCAGCCGTATCTTTTTTCCGGGTACAGCGGTATTCCAAGTGCAGGGTCATCGATCCAAGCGCAGATCCAACACCAGGGCTACATGGCCGGCGCGTGACGGTACCCGGTCGGTTGGGGCGCGCCGTGATGGGCGCGGGCCAGGCCAAGGGGATAGCGATTGTGTGGACCGCCCCCCGAGGGAACACAACGATCTCAATGCCCTCGCATCGTGTTGGTGCGTTGGCAATTTTGGCTTGGATGGACGCCGGCGCTCCACCATCTGAAACGAGAACCACGGAGAAGCAGATAGTGAGAGGGGCCGAAACGCCTGTTTATTATCCATTTCTGCATAGCCCGTCCCTGTCTCTGGGGGGGATGCCGTGTGCTGCCGCCGCCCGTTTTCGGGAGGGCGGCAGTGTTATTTGGTGGCCGTACCGATGCGGTTAGAAAAGGAGTAGCTGATGGACAGAAATCCATGGCGGCGATCCGCGGTGTTGTTGATACTGGTCTCGCTCCTCTCTTCCTTGCTCGTGGCGCCCACCACGCCCCTCGGGGTAGTCGTGGCCGACACGACGCCCGATCCCAGCAGCGTCACCATCGCCGGCAGCCTGCAGAGCGAGCTGGGCTGCCCGGGCGACTGGGACCCATCGTGCGCCTCCACCCATCTGGCGTACGACGCCGGGGATGACGTCTGGCAGCAGACCTTTGGCGTCCCCGCCGGCGCTTGGGAGTACAAGGCCGCTCTCAACGATAGCTGGGATGAGAACTATGGCGCCAATGCCGTTCCGGGCGGCGCCAACATCCCTCTGGCCCTGGGCGCCCCGACTGACGTCAAGTTCTACTACGACCACAAGACCCACTGGATCACCGACAACCAGAACTCGGTGATCGCCACCGTCCCCGGAAGCTACCAGTCTGAACTGGGCTGCCCCGGAGACTGGCAACCGGACTGTCTGCTTTCCTGGCTGCAGGATCCTGATGGCGACGGGCTGTTTGCCTTTGAGACGACGGCCATCCCCGCCGGGGATTACGAAGCCAAGGT
>JAFGOG010000486.1 GCA_016926595.1 Anaerolineae bacterium | reverse complement strand
CACGTACAGCACGCCCGGCGTCCCACTCTCGATCTCGCCGCCGTCGCCGGCCGGCGCTTCCAGCGGCTCTTCTTCTGCCGCCGGCTCCACCGTCTCCGGCGCCACCGCCGGCTCGGCTGCCGCCGCCGGCTCGCCGCCCTCTTCCGCCTGCGGCCCGGCTGCCGGCGGCGCCAGCAGCTCGCCGCCGACCTCTTCCATCACTTCGAACGACCAGGTGTATGGAGCTTCCATCTCGAGGCCGGCATGGTCACTCGATTTACGATTGCAGATTTTAGATTTTGGATTGCTTCGCCTGCCGAGCGACGCATGCGACCCCGCTTGCGCTCCAATCGAAAATCGATTGGGGGTAGAGTGCCAAGCTGATGAGTCAGGCGGAAGCACGATGGCCCCTGGGGTTCGCAGGCGGATTCGCTGTAGTAGGTCAGCTCTCTCGCCATCTCGTCCTTCGGACTGAGCAGCGTGAAACACGCCATGGCGGTTGACACGTCCTCGCTAAAAGTAGGCGATCAGCTCTGCCTGCGGCGTCCAGCACAGGGCTCATCCCAGGGAAAGGTGCGGCTCATCAAGCTGCCTGTGTGGTCTCGTGGGCAAATGCAAGCTGGCGAAAGCCGTGGTCCAAGATTAAGGACAATGATTGCCCTCCTCATCCCTGCAATAAAAGTCGAAATCCTGCATGCCTTGCCACGGAACAAGCCACTCAGGGCGACTTTGCGCCCACGCGTACGCAGATTGCAGGCCTTCATCAGTAGGAACAAAAAAGGATGGACCGCTCAGAGATGTCATCCCTGTCAGCGAGAGTTTTGTACTGCCATGGCCTGCATCGAACAGCATGCCGTGCGAGAGATACAGAATCGCAAGATCGTACGCTATTGTATCATCCGGATTAACAAAAGACCGAGCGATGATATGGCTGGGCTCTCCATAGGTCTCAAGTAAGTCACGAAATTGCACCGAAACGGGGAAGTAAGGGTGGATTAGATGAATTGGGTTCGAGAGCGATCCTGGTTCGAAAAGGGCTCCACCGCCTTCTTTACCCGTGTCCCTCCAGTTCCACTTGATTACACCTACCTGTGGGCGTGAGGACACCGTGGACACTTCTACAGCGTCAACGAAGGGGCTTTGACGCAGTATATCCTCTGCCTCGCGAGCCGTTGTCTGTCCGGGCGTGATGCCCTCCCAACAGGGTGGCTTACAAGGGATGCCTTTCAACCATCGATACGACCAGTCTTCAGTCAGAGTTGGCTCGATCGCGAAGGCAGTTTCAGTAGGTGCGGGGTGTGGTGTTGTTGCGTGCGAGGATGCAGTCGGGTAAATAGAGGGCAATGTCCCAGTGGCTCCACACGCTGCCAAAGTGGGCATAAGCGTGATCGACGCTATCATAAGTACTGTAACACCGCTTGTGAACTTTGCGTGTGACTTGGTCGTTTGCATATCTTGTATCCTCGATTCATGCTTGCGATGCAAATGCATTAGCGGAATTCACTTAGCGCCGTCAGCAACGCATCTATACGCGGTGCCACTACCACCTGATCGGCTGATGTACGAACCCGGTGAAAGTTGCCGGACTCGACATGCCACAAGACGGTGTCGGCGAAATCCTCGCCCGGATTGGTTCGCGCGTAGTTGGTTGGTACTCCTTGCATCCTCTGCACATCACCCGTGTACCAGTATCCGTGTTCATAGTGGTGTCGCCAACCTGTAGCCTGCTGCCACTCGGTCGCACTGGCTGACCATCCCCACTGCGAGTTGCCTGGACGAGCATACCAATCGACCGTGTGCCCCATCTCGTGGATGGCTGTCTCCACATTCTGTTCTTGTGTGGGCTTGTCGAAACGCATGTGTATGGTGTTGGTCGGTGCGCTATAGTTTGACGGTCCTGAGGCGACCTTATTGAAGGTCAACCTTGCTGCCCCAACAAGACCGAGGGCTTGCTGCGTGATCGCGCCAAGGACGCTCTCCACCCTATGCAGGGCCGAGAGCACATCTCTCATATTGGCATCGGTCCACGCCAATCCTGCATCGCTCGTGAATCTTACGCCCTGAGTAGCCCAACCGAGCAAGCTCCTCAAGTCTGCCAGGCTCCACTGCCCGAGAAAATCGAACCCCGATCCCAAGATCCCTGTTGCCTGGAAATACGCATCCCAACAGGCATCATCCTTGCCATCCCCTGGATCGCCGTAGCAGTGCCCTGAAGGATCGATGTAACGGAGCGGATTCCCAACGACCCAGGAATATCTGTTGAGCGACTGCGGACTGGATGCTTTAGGCACAATCGTATCCGCCGACGTCCACCGTCCCAGCGCGGATCAGCTCGCTTGAATGACTCAAGCAGGGCATCAGTTTACCATCGATTTTGCCTGCGGAGAAGTCTGTCCTCTCCGAGGGCTTTCGCAGCGGGTCAAAAATGGTGGATACAACCTGGGGGGGATACTGCGTGCTGTTGATCCAGATGTAGGGGCAAGCCGCACGGCGCCCGGGTTGTGGCAGATTTCGAGCGATTTTGGGGCCGGAATTGCGCAGCGGGTGGGTCTGCTGTGCGCAGCGGGTCGGGCAATCGGGCGGGTGCGGGGACAGCCAGGAGAGGAGCCGGAACGCCGCAAAGCTCACCAGAGCCGGCAGAGGGGTACAAGTAGACGAAGGCGGCAGGGGGTAATACCCCCACTCAGCAGGCAAACTGAGAGGGGGCGATGTAGCCGCTCAAGCTGGCGACGCTAGCTCAGGGCGGTTGCCTCACACATGAGCCGGGCCAGGGTATTCTGGTTGGCCACAAAGTCGCCCTGCAAGACGGTCACGTGGCAAGAGGCCAAGCCGTGCACGGGCATACGCTTGAGCCCCAACCGCTGCAGAAGGCTGTTGCGACTCTCGGCGCAGTTACGGCGGCCAAAGCGCTCCTTCCATGCCTGGCTTCCGTATGGTATCTCGCGCGCCAGTCGGACAGTGTTGTCAGTGTGTGTGCGGCCGACCGTGGTGGTGTAGCCATGCTTTTTGTCTGGATCCAGGAACGGACACGCAGGCACAGGTCGTTCTGAATCACGCAGGCATCGTTTGGAGCAACGCCACTTGGCCAGTCGCCGGTCGTAGTCGTAGCCGTTGGAATGCAGGACATAGTTGTGAGGGCAGAGTGGATGCCCATTCTCATCATACCCGCGGGCCAGCCGGGCATCTGGATCGTTGTCAGGCTCGCGAGCACAGATATCGACCATGCGCAGTGCGCCTGCCTCCCAGATGGCGTCAAGGCAGGTCTGTTCGCAAGCCCCGGCATCGGCCAGAACTTCGCCGATCTTGAGCCAGGGGAATCGCCTCTGAAGATAGGCAAAGTTGTCCGGGAAGAGAGCCGGGTCGCCGCAGGTGGCAGCGCCGAAAGCAGCGGGCAAGATCCAGTAGGTGGCCAGTTCGTCGTCCAGAAGTTGACCGGCGTAGCTGTAGTAGCCATAGACCATGCGGCTGACACGAGAATGCTGCTTGCGCCTCTCGACAGGCGTGTTGGGGCTGGTCCTGGCTCTCTTGTTGTTGCCCGTGTAGACGATGAAACGAGCCTCGGGATCCCGGGGTGTTGTGTGGTGACAGGCGTCAGCACACGCCTCCTCGTTGCAGTCACATCCCCGTTTCTCTTTCTCCTTTGCCGGACAAGGACGCGGTGCTGGCTCGTAGCAGCCTGCCTTCACGCTTGAGCAGCGCATGCGGGAGCGAGCCTCGTGGAGCATGCCGTCGAAGGACAGTGCCGCCTGGGTGTTATCGTCCGCTTCCGGCTTGATAGGTAAAAGACCGGCGCGGTAGAGAGCCTCCAATTGGAGAGCATTGATCTCCATCTGCAGCTCCGGCGCAAGCTGTCCCTCGAAGTAACGCAGCCCGGATTCGCCGGGGAAATCATCCTCGAACCCTGCGCAGCGGCGCAAGGTTTGGCCTTCTTCCGGATGGCACAAGACACGCAGGACCTCGTGGCGGGAGAGATTGCGCTCTCGCCGATAAAGGCTCAACAGGTACATGCTCACCGGGTGAAAGGGCACCTGGCCCTTGGCCGAGGCTCGATAGATGTGAGCGGCCAGGAGGGGTTCCAGGGGGCTGAAGTCAAAGAGCCGGGCGCTGATTTCAAAGGGGGAGAAGGTCTCGATGCTCCCCTCGTCCAGATCGTCCCAGCCCGGGTAGCGGTAGGCAGAGCGATAATGCGGTTTCGGAGAAGGTGGCAGGTTGGGATCGCGTGACAGGACGAGGGGCAGCTTCTCCTTCAGATTGTGCAGCGCAAAGGGTGCCAAGGCCTTGCGATTTTGTGCCCGCTTCTCGATGGCGGTGGGGGTCTTGGTCTCGCTCATCGTTTCCCCCTCCGGGCTCGTCTCAGCGCCGCATTCTGGGCTAGGGCACGGCGGTAGTCCGCCGCCGTGTTCTTGTCCAGTAGGTGACGCAGGTGCCAGGAGTGGGCCGGATGACGGAGCCAGGCGAGTGCATCTTGTTGGAGCTGTCGCACACGCTCACAGCTGAGGCCCAACTCTTTCCCCAGCTCCTTCAGCATGCATGGCGGCTGTTCTCCCAGACCGTACCGGCCGACGATCACCCGGCGAAGACGCGGGGGAAGCTGACTCACCAGCTCATGCAGGACGCTCCGGGTCAGCTTCCTCTCCAGTTCCTCCCACGGGTCCGGCACAACCCACGAGACTGGTAGATCCTGTACCTCCACATGGGCGTCCCGGTTCAGTTCCTTGGCCCGACGGTGAATCTGACGATAGATCGCCACCCAGGCGTAGGTGGAGAACGCTGTCCCCCGCTTCGGGTCATAACCCTGGATCGCGCGCCACAGGCCGATCCGCCCTGCCTGCAGCGCTTCCTCGTAGGAGATGTCGCCCCCTCCCTGCCGTTGGATGAAGGCATGGACCAGGCCGTCGTGCTGCTCCATCGCCTGCCGGACAGCTTGCGCTGTCAGCTCTTTG
>JAFGOG010000073.1 GCA_016926595.1 Anaerolineae bacterium | reverse complement strand
GCCACGAAAAAGATCGCCGAGAACCCGGCGGCCCGGATCAGGGTCTCGACGACAAACTCTCTCTTGCGCGGATCGAGCTTGAGCATTACTGTGCACCTTGCAGCGGCACGAACCCCAGCTCTTTGACGATTGCCTGGCCTTCGGGCCCCATGATCCAATCGAGGTAGGCGAGGATGGCCCCCTGCGGCTGGCCCATGGTATAGATGTACAGGTCGCGGGCGATCGGGTAACTGCCGTCCTTGACCGTATCTACCCCCGGAAGGATGTAAGGCTCGCCCTCGGCGGGCGCCACAGCCACTACCTTCTGGTCGGCCGTGACATAGCCCAGCCCGTCGTAGCCGATGGCATTCGGGTTCTGCCGGACCTCCGCCGAGATGCCCTCCGACGAGGGCATGAGCAGTGTGTCAGGCGCAAAGAGGCTCTTGTCGTCCGTTCGGCCTTGGCGCACCACCTCCTCCAGGAAAAACACGTGGGTGCCGCTGTTCGACTCACGCGACAGCAGGACGATCGGCCGGTCCTCGCCGCCCACCTCCCGCCAATTGGTGATCCTTCCGGCGAAAATGTCGGCCAGCTCGGGGATCGTCAGCCCATCCACCGGGTTGCTGGGGTGGACGACCACCGCGATGGCGTCGAGGGCCACCACGTGCTCCACCGGCTCCACGCCGTTGGCCTCGGCTGCGGCCCGTTCTTCCTCCTTGATCGGGCGCGAGGCGTTGGCCATGTCCACCGTGCCGTTGATCAGCGCGGCGATGCCCGTGCCAGATCCGCCGCCGGTCACGGCGATCTGCGCCTCGGGGTGGATCTGGCCGTAAGCTTCGGCCCAGGCCAAAGCCAGGTTGACCATCGTGTCCGAGCCCTTGTTCTGGATGGCGATCTGGGCGTCGGGAACGGCCGTACCCACCTGGCCGGTTTGTGCGCAAGATGCCAGGCCGATCGCCGCCATCAGGGCCACGAGCAATCTACTGATCACGCTCCCACTTCGGACCATTTGTCATTCGCAAACTCTCATCCCTTCCGCAGGTTTCAAGCCTGCGCGAGGGTTCACCGTCGCAGGGTGGCAGACGCGCCGGGGCCGATTATATCATTTCCTGCGGTCCAGGTCAAGCTGCTCTTTGACTTCTATTTTCTCTTTTGTTACAATACCCGTTGACCAGCAAGAGACGGCGACATGACCTACCCAGAAAAAATCACAGTCCGTGATCTTAGCCTGTTCTACGGAGACTTTCAAGCGCTCAAGGCGGTCACCATCCCGATCAAAGAGCGGCAGATTACGGCCCTCATCGGGCCGTCGGGTTGCGGCAAAAGCACCTTCCTGCGCTGCCTCAACCGCATGAACGACACCATCCGCGGCGTGCGGGTCACCGGCACGGTCCTGCTCGACGGCCATGAGATCAATGCCCCCAACTATGACGTGGTCGATCTCCGCCGCCGGGTGGGCATGGTCTTTCAGCGGCCCAATCCCTTCCCCCAGTCGATCCTCGACAACGTCGCCTTTGGCCCGCGCGTGCTGGGCCTGGACAAGACGCGCAACCTGGATGAGCTTGTGGTCAAGAGCCTGGAGGGTGCTGCCCTGTGGGACGAAGTCAAGGACAACCTGAAACGCTCGGCGCTCGAGCTTAACGCCGGCCAGCAGCAGCGGCTGTGCATCGCCCGCGTCTTGGCCGTCGAGCCCGAGGTAATCCTCATGGACGAGCCGGCCTCTGCCCTCGACCCCCAGGACACCCTGGCCATTGAAGACCTGATGCGCCGCTTGGAAAAAGAGTACACCATCGTCATCGTCACCCACAACATGCAGCAGGCGGCGCGCGCCTCCGATTGGACCGGCTTTTTCTGGCTGGGCGAGTTGGTCGAATATGGCCCCACCGACCAGATCTTTACCACCCCGGCCAAGAAACAGACGGAAGACTATATTACCGGACGAGCAGGCTAAGCCCGATGATCCCTCCCAGAGAAGAGGTCCGCGCCATGCTGGAACAGGCGCTGGCCGAGGCAGAGGCGCAGCACGCCAGGCGGCTGACCGAGCTCCACCTGGAGCTGTTCGATCCAGACCCCGAGACGTCGCGCGCATTGTGTGACCTGGTGCTTGAGCTGAGCGCCGGTACCATCGCCGCTGGTGTCCAGGTCGTCACCTTCCGGGCGCCGAGCCGTTTTATCTGTTGGAACTGCTGCGGCCTCCGCTTCGAAAGCGAGGCCGGCGAAGCCGTCTGCCCCAACTGCGGCGAGCTGGGAATGCTCATCCCCCCCGAAGTGACCTTTGCCCTCGATCACGTCAAAGTGGCGCTGTGATCATGAGGTTGGAGGATGGGGTTCCCGTCCTCCAACCTCTGGTATCAAGGTTGAAGAACCAGCTTGGCCTTGGCGTGCGCCTGTACCTCGGCTGCGGTCCACAGCATGGGGTGATAGTCGGTGTCGCGCCAGCTTGTGATCATGTCGGCATAGTGGCCGTGAAATGGCAGGCCCGACTGGCCTGTCGTGTGCATCGACCGTGACCCGGCCCAACCGGCCAGATTGACGATCTGCCGGTAGGATGGCACAGCCAGGACCTCGAACGGTGCGGACGGGCTGAAACCGGTGGCATTCGCCGTGTCGCCGCAGCCGCTGGCCTCCGTGCTCCGGTTAAAGATCAGGTTCAGCGGTTTGACTCCCCCCATGGTGTGGTCGAACACCGCTACATGCAGCTTGCCCCACTGCCATCCATCCATATCGCCGCCGAGCCGCGCGGTCAGGTCCGCTGTCGCCCGTTCCACCGCCCGCAGCAGCGCCTCGTCGCGGCCCTCGGTCTGGTCGGCAGTCCTCACGTCGTCGAACCAGGGTGAGGCCGGGTCGGCCAGCAGGTCGATCAGCGCCGGCTCGGCCCAGTCTGTGCCGATATACCGGTCGGTCAAGTCAGGGCCCAGCTCGTCGCCAAACACGCCGGGCAGCAGGTTGACCAGCGTCGCCTGGTAAATAGCGCAGGCGGCGCTGTCGCGGCCGCAGTGATAGTCCCATCCTTTCAGGCGGTCGATCGCCTCCTGGACCCGCTCGTCGCCCGAGGTCAGCCCGGTCAGGTAGGGCGCAATCTCCCGCGCCGGGATCACCAGGTCGTCGGCCTGCATCGCCTCGAAATCCTCCGGCGAAAAGACCTGCTTGGCGTTCAGTAGCTCGGTCAGCCGGCGGGCCCGGTAGCCGTTGTCCCAGTCGTTGGTCAGCAGGTACGGATAATCGTCGTCCACCACCCTGTTGTTGGCCGACATCAAATACCCCTCCGGCGCGTTGAGCGCGTAGGGCATCTCCTCGTACGGGATATAGCCGGTCCATTCATACTCCCCGCTCCAGCCGGGTACCGGCGTGCTGCCGTCGCCCTTGGCCCGCACCGGCACCCACATCGTGCTCTGGTATCCGATATTGCCCTCCACGTCGGCATAGACGAAATTCTGGCCGGCGATGCTCCACGTGCGCAGCGCCTCCCGGAACTCGTCCCAGTTGCGGGCCTGGTCAAGGGCCAGCACCGACGGCAGCAGCGGCGTATCGCCCAGCGCCGTCCACCGCAGCGCCAGCACCTGCGACAATCCCTCCATCACGTCGTTCATGATCGGCCCGTGGCGGGTGAGGCGCACCTCCACCACCTCCGGCGTCTCCCGCCCCTTGACCTTGATCTCCTCGCGGATGACCTGCACATCCTCCCATTGGCCCTGATACTCCACCTGGTTGGGGTTGTCGGGGTTGACCTTTTCCACGTACAGGTCCTGCACGTCCGCCGGCAGCGTCGTCACCCCCCAGGCGATCCACGGGTTGTGGCCGATCACCACCCCTGGCGTGCCGGGGAAGGAGGCGCCCACCGCCTGATAGTTGCACGCTGCGCTCAGCTCGACGCACTGCAAGTTGACCTCGTACCAGATCGACGGCATCTGGATGCCCAGATGAGGGTCGTTGGCCAGCAGCGGCTGGCCGGTCGTCGACCGCTGGCCGCTGACTACCCAGTTGTTCGACCCGCCGTCCGGCCCGGCGAACCCCAGCCACTCGCGCAGCGTCTCGGCCTGGGCCAGCATCCTGGTGTTCAGAGCCCTGTAGTCGATCTCCTGGGACAGGATCAACGGGGCGTCGGCCGGGTAGGGCTGCGTCAATTGGCGCATCCTCTCCTCGCCGATCTGGGCGATCAGGTCGACGCGCAGCCGTTCGGCCCCTTCGTTGCTGCCCAGGGACATGGCCATCACCTTGCCCCAGCCGATGCTGTCGGCCGCCGTCCATGGCTCCGGCTTGAACCCCAGCAGGGTAAACTCCAGCGGCAGCGGATGCCCCTCGGCCAGGTAGGCGTTGATCCCGGCCGAATAGGCCTCCAGCACGGCCCGCGATTCGGGATCGAGCCGCCCTGCCTCGGCATGGGCCGCGCGGCCCATGCCCAGCGTGCGCAGGTAGCGGTCGTTCTCCAACGCCGCATCGCCCAGCACCTCCGACAGCCGCCCGGGCGCCACCCGCCGGCTGAACTCCATCTGCCACAGCCGGTCTTGGGCGTGGACATAGCCCTGGGCGAAGAATAGGTCGTGGGTGGTGCGGGCATAGATGGTCGGGATGCCCCACGCGTCGCGGTAGATCTCGACCTGGTTGTCGAGGCCGGCCACGTGGATGGTGCCCTTTTCCTGGGGAAAGGTCCGCCGGACCAGTACGACCCCGGCGGCGGCCACGATCACTACCAGGGCTACGACCAGGATCAGGATGATTGCCAGGATCTTTCGCAGTGTGCGCATGTTTCCTCCTCACAGCCAATTTTCGTCGTCGTGGCCGAGCTGAAAGGCCACGCCCAGGACAAAACCGCGCGCCCGCTCGGCGTGCGGGTAGCGGTTGACCAACGCCCAAAAGTCGGGTCCGTGGCCGGGATATTTGCGGTGGGCCAGCTCGTGGGCGATGACATAGTCCACCACCCACTCCGGCCAGCCCTTTATCTCGTTGCTCAGCCGGATGTCGCCGTCGGTGGGGCCGCCTGTGGTGCAGCTCCCCAGCCGCTGGCGCATGTTGCTCACCCAGCGGATCGAATGCCAGGTGATCTCGCCGCCGAAATAGCGTTTGTTGATCTGCCGGGCGCGCGCTTCCAGGTCGACGTCGGCTCGGGCGCGAGCCTGGGCCCGCTTGCGCTTGACCTTCTCCACGATCTCGGCCACCTGCCGGTCGAGCTGATCCTGACGCAGGTGCCAGGGGGCGCGGACGCGGATCTTGTTGCCGCTCCACTCCCAGTGGATCGCCTTCTTGAGGCGCCGTTCGCGCACCACCTCGACGGCGATCGGGTCCTCTGCGGGGTCGATGGCAGGCTTATTGGTCACCCGCGTCCTCCCCGGCCGGCAGCAGGCTGATCGCCTCCGGCTGAAGGACGAGGCGGATCGCCTCACCAGGCCTGGGCAGGTCGGCTGCGCCGGGAACCAGCTCAAAGGCGAGCTCCAGGTCCGGTGGGGCCCCAGGGTGGACCACCAGGCGGATGTGCCCGCCCCGGAAGGAGGTCTCGGTCACCGTCCCCTCGACGGCGAGCCCATCGCCGGCGGGGCACTCGGCGGCCAACCGGGCCGCTTCGGGGCGGATGAGAACCGTCACCGCCTGGCCGGCGGCGACCAGCTCTTCCGCCGCCAGCGCCAACCGGCCCAACGCCGTGTCCACCGCCGCTTGCCCCGGTCCGGCGGCCGCCGCCCGGCCGGGCAGCAGGTTGGTCAGACCCAGGAAGCGGGCCACCCACGGCGAGGCGGGCCGGCGGTAGACCTGTTGGGGCGTGCCCTGCTGGACGATCTGGCCGCGGTTCATGATCAGCACCCGGTCGGCGATGGCAAACGCCTCCTGCTGGTCGTGGGTGACGTACAGCGTCGTCACCCCCACCCGCTTCAGGATGGCCCGCAGTTCGTTCAGCAGCTCCTCGCGCAGGGCGCGATCGAGAGAGCCGAGCGGCTCGTCGAGCATCAGCAGCCGCGGGCCGGGGGCCAGGCTACGGGCCAGGGCCACCCGCTGCTGCTCGCCGCCCGACAGGTCGTACACCCGCCGCCGCTCATAGCCGGTCAGCCCCACCAGGTCCAGCATCTCCGCCACCCGGGCCTGCACCTCCCCGGCCGTCGCCCCCTGCATCCGCAGCCCAAACGCCACGTTGGCCGCCACGTCCTTGTGTGGAAAGAGGGCGAAATCCTGGAACATCAGGCCAAAGCCGCGGCGGTGCACTGCCACCTCGGCCAGCGGCTGCCCGTCCAGCGTTAGGGTGCCCCTGTCTGCTGTTTCAAGCCCCGCGACTATGCGCAACGTCGTCGTCTTGCCGCAGCCGCTCGGCCCCAGCAGGCAGACGATCTCGCCTTCGCTGGCGTGGAGTGAGACGTCGCCAAGGACGGTCACGCCGCCGAAGGATTTGGTTATGGAGAGGACGTCAAGCACGGCCATGTCGCATCACCAAGCCACCGGTTCCATGTCGCCTGTCGGAACGCATCGCCATTGTACCACCGATCTCCCGGCCTGACAAGGACCGCAATTCGCACTGTGCGCTTTCCTTCGTACGCGGAGTGCGATACCAGCCTTGTCGCCGGCGTCGGTTCATGCATCTCCAACCTGCCTGGTCTGGTGAACTCTTGCCGGGGATGCCTCGCCCTTCTGCTCGCCGCGCAACTCTGTCTTGCGTGTGGTGTTATATGAAACAAGCGCACGTCCGCCGTGGCTATGCAGCGTGGCCCGCACGTTGCAGGCTCTGGTAGCAGGGGAAGGAGGCGCCTATCGATCCACATGCTCCATGCCAGACGGTAGGCCGGGACCGTGGCCCGGCCGCCGCCAGCCGGAAAGCCGGCCGGGATGCTTCGCCGGTCGCCGGCGTTCGGGCGTGACCGTCTCCCTGGAAGGGGCCGGCCCGCCCGACGGAGTAAGGAGGATCTCCACATGAAATCCAAGTATCTTCTGTTGGCCAAGGCGTTGATCTCGATCGTGATCGCGTTTTTCATGCTGTTCTTTGCCCGGACGTTCCTGAACTGGTTCCTCAAGACAGGCATTCCTGATGCCGCCACACTGGACCAGATCGGGGGGTTGGCGGGCATCACGGGGTTCTCGGGCCTTGGGAACCTCATCAAGCTCGGGTTCGGCTACTTCGGCGCCATGCTGGTCGGCGTTGCGATCATCTGCTTCTTTGCGAGCAGCGCCACCGCGTCGGCGCTCCGCAAGAACGTGATGATCAGCCTGGCCATCGCCGACACGATCGGCTTTGTACTCGCCCTGATCGCCCAGTTCAGTGGCAAGTTCAACGGCCTTGGCTGGATCCTCGTCGCCATCTGGTTCTTGCTGGCGCTCTTCCTGGCCTACTTTGCCTTCCTAAAGCCGGAAGACTAGAGCCAATCAGGATACCCGCACCGCAGGGGCAAGGTATCCCCGTGAGCGAGGGCCGTGGCCGCAGCCGTTCGGGCGACCACGGCCCTCTGGGTCTGGTGACCGCTTGCCGGGGCTGCCTCGCCCTGACCTGCTAGATTGGCTTCGCCCTAGAAAAGACCGTTCAAAACTCCCTCACCAGGTCGGCCTGAAACCGCTCGATGGCTACTGCTCACCGCTGCTCTCTCAATACCAAAGCGCTCCTACATTCAATCGCTTTCACAGGACCACCTTTTCCGGCCAGGGCTCCTGCTGTGAAGTTCCCCACAGCTTGCTGACGTAATCTATCGAGAAAAGGTCCTCGATCGCATGCAGCCAATAAGCACCCCTGCTGGAAAGAACTATCTGCTCCCCATCGTCTCTCAAGAGACCGAGGAGGGCCAATGGCTTGACATATTTCCCATAGATCCTGTCAAAGCTTTGTCCGAACCTCCTCTCGAAATCGCTTTTCTCGAATCTCGTCTCATAGATCCTCCAGTACAGCCACCCCGCTATTTGCATATCCACTGACAGATCAAGCGATAGCGCGATCGGCATTCTCCCCTGTCCAAGGGCTTGGATATACTCGGCGACGCTGAAAGTGTTGAGGTAGAAAACATCCTTCAGGTAAGAGCTTCCGCTTGCACCGAGCCCAACGTAGAGAGGCACTGTCACAGAGCAGTATTTTGGCACTCCTGGCCTGGTAAAAGCCCAAACAGAGGTTCTGGCAAACCCTGCATCGTAGAAGATCCGCTCAAGGATGCTGAGCATCCGTCTTCTCTGAAAGATACCGGACTTGGTGTAGTCACTCCCCTTGGCAGTCCCTCCCATTTTGGTATAAGGAAACCTGAAAAGGGGATAAGCTGCGACCTGGTCAACGCCCATCTCCACCAGGGTATGGCCCGTCTCCTCTACCTCGCGGCAGGTCTGACCGGGCAATGCAAACATGACGTCTACATTGACGCATTTAAAGCCCCTGCTAACAGCCCGCCCGACTGCTGCCTTTGCTTCTTCTACGGTATATGGTCTGTTGAGGGTCCTTAGATGTTTGTCTTGCAGCGCCTCCACTCCGGTGCTTAGATGCTGTACCCCCATTGAGAGGATGGTACCAAGATTGTCCAAGCTCAGATCATTGGGATGGCTTTCCAGGTGTATGTCGCACTGCACATTAAAGACACCAGAGATATGATCGAGAATCTCGTCAAGGCCGCTATAGAGCATCGTTGTGGGTGTCCCACCGCCGATATAAAAGGAGGTCACCGGCCTCCTGCCAATCAACTCAGAATAGATATCGATCTCTTTTATGACGGCTTTTGTGTACCGTTCTGCAACCTCAGAACGATAAATCTCCTTGTTGTAGGGGCAGTAAGGGCAGATTTGACGGCAGAAGGGAATGTGAAGATAGAGACCGAATTCGTCTATGTCCTGAAATCTGCTCTCAAGCGAGGGGATCCTGCGTTCAAGTGCGATATAGTCCTCTCTGGTCAACAATCTCCTAAATTGGCCTCTAAAGAAACCTTCCAGCCACATGAATCGCCTGCTCATACTCTCAAAACTCCCCCACCTGCCCGGCCCGAAAGCGCTCGATCGCCACCAGGCTCACCGCGCACACCACCATCAGCAACGTGCTCATCGCCAGCCCCTGGCCCTGGTTGAGCGCCCCCTGTGCCCCCAGCAACCGGTAGATCACCACCGGCATCGTCGGCAGGTTGGGCCGGGCGATCAACAGCGTCGCCCCAAACTCGCCGATGCTGACCGTAAAGGCAAACACCGCCCCCACCAGCAGCGCCCGCCCCACGATCGGCAGATCGATCTCGCGCACCAACTGGCCCGGCGACGCCCCCAGCACCGCTGCCGCCTCGCGCCAGTGGGGGTTCATCCCCCGCAGTACCGGCAGCAGGCTGCGGACCACGAACGGAAAGGCCACCAGGGTGTGGGCCAGCGGCAGCAGCAGCGGCGAGGCGCGCAGGTTCAGCGGCGGCTGGCCCAGGGCGATGACATAGCCAAAGCCGAGCGTCACCGCCGAGGTGCCCAGCGGGAGCATGAACAACGGATCGAGGAACGCTTTCAGCCTGCCCCGCGGCCCGGCCAGCACGTAAGCGCCGATCAGGCCGATGATCAGCGACAGGGCGACCGTAGCGGCGGCGATGGCCAGCGAATTGCGGATGGCCGTGACTGGCGGCACGAAAAAGAAGGACTGGATCGGGTTGGTGAACAGGGCGACATAATAACGCAGCGTGTACGGCCCTTCCAGCGAGAAGGAGCGCTCGACCAGCGCCGCCAGCGGCGCCAGCAGCAGCACCAGCAGCCCGCCGGCGCTGCCCCACACGACCAGCCGCGCCCGCCAGGTCGCCGGCCTGCGCTGCCGCGCGGCGGCCGGACGCAGGTTGAGCGGCACGGCCGACCGGGCCTGGACCCGGGTGTAGACGGCCATCAGGGCAAAGGTAAAGACCATCTGAACCAGCGACAGGGCCGCCGCCAGCGGCAGGTGGAAGAGGGGCACCGCCTGGTAATAGATCTCCACCTCCAGGGTGGCCCACTGCGGCCCGCCCAGGATTAGAATCACCCCAAAGCTGGTGAAGCAAAAGAGAAAGATCAGCAGCGATGCGGCCACGATCGACGGCAGCAGCAGCGGTAGCGTCACCTGGCGGAAGGTCTGCCACCGGCCGGCGCCCAGCACCCGCGCTGCCTCCTCGACGCGAGGGTCGAGGTTGGCCCAGAACCCCCCCACCATCCGCACCACGATCGAGGCGTTGTAAAAGACGTGGGCGATCAGCACCAGCGCCAGCGTCTGCTGCAGTCGGATCGGCGGTGATTCGAGCCCAAAGATGGCCATCAGCCCCTGGTTCAGTGGACCTCGCGGGCCGAGCAGCGCCATAAACGCTGCGGCCACCACCATCGTCGGCAGGACGAACGGGATGGTGGTCAGCGCCCGCAGTAGCGCCTGGCCGCGAAACCGGTAGTGGGCCAGCACGTAGGCGGCCGGCAGGCCGGCCAGCAGCGTCAACAGGGTGGACAGGGCTGCCTGGCCGGTGGTGAAGGCCAGCAGCCGCCAGTAGTAGGGGTCGGCGGCCAGGGTGCGGAAGGGGGACAGGTCAAGCCGGCCGTCTGGCGCCAGGCTGAGGCGCAGGATCGCGAACAGCGGGTAGAAAAAGAAGAGGGCGAGAAAAGCCAGCGGCAGCAGGGTGATCAGGCCGGCTGCCCGCCGCTGCCCGCCCGCTATCCCCCCCGCATTCCCGGCCACAGCCTTTGCCCTTCCTCCAAGCCCGTCATTCTGAGCGAGGCGAAGAATCTCTTCCTGGCCTAGATGGGCTCTCGTCGTCGCTCAGGGCCGACAAGCCGGACACCCTGCTACTTGGTGATCACCTGCGATGCGCCATTGGTGTCGACGTCGACGTCAGTGGGCGAGCCGGTCACAGTTTCGCCGGCAATCGGACCGGTACAGCCGGCCAGCAGTATCACGACAAGGCTGGCGATCAGAAAACGAGCCATCTTCTTATCCCCCCTCTAGCGCGCATTGGTCCTGCCTTTCCTTCTTGCGCCGTGGGCCCAGCGGCTCCGGCCAGAGCTGTCGGCTAGCCATCCCCCTGCACCGGATTCACCACCCTGCCGAGAAACAGAATGCTTCCCGTGCTCTTTTCACGGATCATAAAGACAAACGGATGGTCGGCGCGAAAAACGGGTGGCGGTGGGGGAGCATAGCGAAGCCCCATGACAACCGCTGTAGACGCCGCCGCCTCAGTGCCCTCCTCGTTCACGTCGACGAACGCCTTGTGCAGGGCAGCCGCGATGTACAACGAGCCCACACAACCATCCATGCCCGAAAAGTTCGCTTTGGACTGGTCAAACGCATCACCCATCCCCATGGATATCAGGGCATCGTTCAGTTTGAACCCCTGGCTCACCTTGAACCTCGGCAGCAGGACCCGGACTTGCCCATCCCACAGATCGCCCGTCCATTTCTCCAGATTCTCCACAGTCAGGGCTGTTTCCAGCTCCACCAGCCCGTCGACCTTCCTGGGCAGAAGGATGATCATCGCCAGGTCACCTCCAACGTAGGGCAGCTCCAGGACCTGCACGTCACTGCTTTCCCCATATCGGAACGTATGCTCCTGGGTCATCATGGGCGCCTGCACCGTCTCGGTAGCCGTCACCATGAACGGGGCAGCCTCCGTCAGTTCCTTCTCAAACTGGCTGGCCCAATTCCCCTTGAAATAGATCGCGTTGACCAGGACAAGGCGCGTCAAGGAGTCCAGAATGCCAGGTGGGATCAACTCTTTGATCTTTTCTTCTGTCTTTCCTTCGACCCAACCGTTGATCTTCTGCCGCGCCGCTTCAGGATCAGAATAGTACAAAGGGGTAATCGACGCCCCATAGTGCTTTTCTGTCAAAGCAAGAAACTCTTCGAGGAATTGATAGCCCACGTCTGGCCATAGCGCATTCGCGACCTTGATTTGAACATCCCCTCTCCTCCCGATGTCGCCCAGCTTGGCTTCCAGCAAAGCAAACGCCGGGTGAAGCTCCTCTTGAGCCAGGAGAAAGTGGAGGGCCTGGGCCATCTGGATTTCAGTATTGCCACGAGCGCCGGCATAGGTCATGGCCAGTGCGGCAGAGATGCTGTAAGGAGAGAAAAAGAGGTTACCTTTCTCTGCTCGCAGTTGTTGATAGAGTTCTAACGCGAATTCCGTGTTTCCTTGCACAGCAGTCTCTGTGCAGGAACGGCTTTCTGTTTCCAGCACCGCTTTCAGATTGTTCAGCACCCGTGTCCAGGTGCGTTCCAGAGAATCGGCCAAGCCTGCCCACTCTTGCTCGGAGCACAGGCCTGTGACCTGGAATGTCATGACAGTGCTGTCATTATCCCCGTCCAACGACACGTGGATGAGCGTGGGCGGCTCTCCATCTCCATCCCAGGTGAATGCGACGGATCTGTCCTGTTCCAGCTCCCTGAATTCGCCATACGCGTTGTACCCTTCGGTGTAAATGTGGAGCTTGCCCCCAACGCGGGCGTCACACTCGGCCCGCTCGCAACACCATCCACACCAGCCTTCCGCACACGTGAAGGCAGCATAGACCCGCGCTGGTGATGTGAGAATGGTCCGGCTGATCACAATTTCTCGAGCCTGTGAAGTCATCGTTCTCCTCTCTACCCTGCACTCGGCTTGCCGCTTTTTGCAAGGCAGCTCAATATTCCGCCAGTAGTTCTGGCGAGAACGGGGTCCCGTGTCCGGGGTAGACGGCTTTGACCCCCAGGCTTTTCACCTTCTCGATGCTGGCCTTCAGGTCCGCCACGTCGTCGGTAAGCGAGTGCAGGGCCGGCCGGTCATGCATGACCAGGTCGCCGCAGAACAGATCGCCGTCGCTTGTCAAGATCCCTATCGAACCGGTCGAATGCCCTGGAAGCTCAACTACCCGCCCGTCGAATCCGTATGCGGACAGATCGCTCCCCTCGTCGACATACAAATCGGGTTTGAACCGGCCGAACCTGGTCAGCCTGCCGTACAGCTTGACCAGACCAAAGAATATCCTATAGGCGATTGGCCGGTGTTTCCGGCTCAGCATCATGTCGCCGCGCTCCACCGATTCCAGCTCGCCGCGATGCATCGCTATCTTGGCCCCATACATGTCGCGCAGGTAAGCGGCGTTGCCCGCGTGGTCGAAATCGCCGTGGGTCAGGATGATCAGGTTGAGGTTGCCGGGCTTGCAGCCCGCGCTTTCCAGCTCCTTTTCCAGGTCGGCCCGCTTGAACGGCCACCCCGTGTCGATTAGGACGTGACCGCTGCTGGTCTTCATCAGGTAGCAGTTTACGCCAAATAGCGTGATGGTCTTGACCTCGTACGGCATCCTCTCCTCCTATCTGGTGGATGGTGAATCACAGTATAGCACCTGGGCGGGTTTTCGACAAGCACCGGGCTTGGTCGGGGACCTGCCCGAGATGGAGAAGCGGCTGGCCTTGCAGCATTCTTGACAAAAACCTGTTTTAGGAGATAATAGGTCCAGGTTCGAGTGTAGACTGAGAGGGATTATGACCATCACGCGAAGACAGTTTCTCCGCCAGACGGCGGCCTTGGGGCTGGGGGCGGTGGGCGCTGGGGCATTGTTGTCTGCTGAAGGCTGCGGCCCACAGCCAGCCACGCCGGCGCCAACGGCCGGGACTGGCCTGAGCGGCGCCACACCTGCCCTGGCTCCGACGGCCGCTGGGCCGGGCGCGGCGGTGACGGCGCAGGTGGCTGGTCCCACGGCGACGGTGCAGGTCGCCAGCCCCACGGTGACGGCGCAGGTCGCCAGCTCCACGGCGACGGCGGCCGGCGGCGGCCAGGTCTACCTGGCGGCGGTGCATGGCGCCGACCCGGCGGCCATCACCCAGCGGGCCATCGCCGCTCTGGGCGGCATCGAGCGCTTTGTCCGCCCCGGCGATGACGTGATCGTCAAGCCCAACATCTGCGTCGCCTACCACGGCCCCGAGTACGCCGCCACCACCAACCCCCAGGTGGTAGCCGCCCTGGTCAGCCTGTGCCTGGGGGCCGGCGCCAGGCGGGTGCGTGTCATGGACTTTCCCTTCGGCGGCACCGCCGAACAGGCCTACAAGATCAGCGGCATCGAGGATGCGGTCAAGGCTGCCGGCGGCGAGATGGAGATCATGAGCTCCTTCAAGTTCGGCCGGACGGCCATCCCCGAGGGCAAGGACATCCGCGAATGGTCCGTATACCAGGATGCCCTTCAGGCGGTGCTGATCGACGTGCCGATCGCCAAGCACCACGGCCTGGCCCGCCTCACCCTCGGCGCCAAGAACCTGATGGGACTGATCCAGGACCGGGGCGGCATCCACCGCAACATGGGCCAGCGCCTGGCCGACCTGTCCAGCCTCTTCCGCCCGGCCCTCACGGTGGTCGACGCCGTCCGCATCCTGATGGACAACGGCCCCACCGGCGGCGACCTGAACGACGTCAAGCAGGCCGGCATGGTCATCGCCAGCCACGACATCGTCGCCGCCGACGCCTATGCCACGCGGCTCTTTGGCCTTCAGCCATCCGACATCGCCTACATCATAGCCAGCGCCGAGATGGGCCTGGGGACCAGCGATCTGACCGGGGTTCGGGTCGAGGAGTTGAGCCTGTAAAAATCTAAGCGGCGCGGATCACACGATCCGCGCCGCCTTGGTCGCTTTTGGGTGGCTAGTCGCTGTCGCCGCCCATCGCCGCCGACATCAGCGACGCCTGGGCCACCCGCCGGCGGGCGCTGCCCCTCTTGCGCGGGCGATAACCGGTGCCGGCTGGGATCAGCTTGCCGATGATCACATTCTCCTTCAGCCCGTACAGGCCGTCCACCTTCCCTTCGATGGCCGCCCCGGCCAGGACGTTGATCGTGTGCTGGAACGACGACGCCGACAAAAAACTGTCGGTATTGAGCGCCGCCTTGGTGATGCCCAGCAGCACCGGCCGGGCCGTGGCCCGCCGCCCGCCAGAGCGGGTGATCTCCTCGTTCACATCCTGGAAGGCCATCCGGTCGACCAGTTCGCCCGGCAGCATGTCCGTGTCGCCCGACTGGACGACTCGCACCTTGTTGGTCATCTGCCGGATGATCGTCTCGATGTGCTTGTCGTTGATATTCACACCCTGGCTGCGGTATACCTTCTGGATTTCGGTCAGCAGGTACAATTGCGCCGCTTCCCGGCCCAGGATGCGCAGCAGCCGGTTGGGGTTGATCGATCCTTCGGTCATCTGCTGGCCGGCCTGCACCATAGAGCCGGCCTCGATCTTGACGCGGGCCGCCGTCGGGATCTCATACTCCTTCTCGTCCCGCTGCTCGCGCCGGACGTGGATCTCAGTCTGGCTGCGCACCGAGACGGTGCCGGCTGCCTCGGCCACGATCTGCCGTGGCCCATACTGGGCCAACGGCTCCCCTTTTGCCACCTTCTGGCCATCCTCCACCAGGCCGTGATAGTTGGCCGGGATCGGATGCTCGACCATCTTGCCGCCTCTGGCGCGGATCGTCACCGCCGGCGTCTCCATGAACACCCGGCCCGGATTGGTGGTCACGATCGTCCGCTCGCCATGTTGGGCCAGCACATCCCCTTCCTTGACCGACTGCTCGTTCTCCACCTGGATTGCGTACTTTTTCGGGATCGTGTAATCGTCGCTGAAAACCTCCGTGTTGACGATCCGCAGGATCCGCACCCCTTCCTGCTGGTCGAATTCGACCCTCCCGTCGATGTCGGCGATCACCGCCTCACCCTTGGGGATGCGCGACTCGAACAGCTCCTGCACCCGGGGCAGACCGTGGGTGATGTCCGATGTGCCCGCCACACCGCCGGTGTGGAAGGTGCGCAGCGTGAGCTGCGTCCCCGGCTCGCCGATCGATTGGGCGGCGATGATTCCCACCGCCTCGCCGATCTTGATCAGCCCGCCGCGCGCCAGGTCCCGTCCATAACAGTTGGCGCAGATGCCCGGCCGCAGGATACAGGTCAGCGGCGACCGGACGTGAACCTTGTCGATCCCCGATGTCTCGATCGCCAGAGCGTGCTCCTCTTCGATCATCTCACCCGTGGCGACGATCACCTCGCCCGTCTTGGGATCGACTATCGGACTGGCCGCCACCCGGCCCAGCGTCCGCTCGCTCATCGTCTCATTCATCGACTTGGTCTCTTCCAGGTCGATCCACACCCCCGCCTTGGTCCCGCAGTCGACCTCGTCGATGATCACCTCCTGGGCCACGTCCACCAGGCGGCGGGTCAGATACCCGGCGTCGGCCGTGCGCAGCGCCGTGTCGGCCAGGCCCTTGCGCGCGCCGTGGGTCGAGATGAAATACTCCAGGGCGGTCAGCCCTTCGCGAAAGTTCGACCGGATCGGCAGGGCGATGATGCGCCCCGCCGGGTCGGCCATCAGGCCGCGCATCCCGGCCAGTTGCCGGATCGGGGTAAAGCTCCCCTTGACCGCGCCCGACACGGCCATCATCCGGATCGAGCCCTCAGGATCCAGGCTCTTGGCCACCGCCTCCGTGATGTCGTCGGTCGCCTTGGTCCACAGCTCCACCCGGCGTACGTACTGCTCGTCCTCGGTGATCAGACCCCGGCGGTACTGCTGTTCCACCCGGTCTACCTCGTTCTGGACCTGGCGGATGATCACCTGTTTCTCGGCCGGCACCGTGATATCGCTGACGGCGATGCTCATGCCCGACTGCGTCGCGTAGCGAAACCCGATCGACTTGATCTCGTCCACCAGGTGCGCCGTCGCGTCCATGCCCATCCGGTGGTAGCACTCGCCAACCAGCTCCTGGAGCTTGCCCTTGTCCATCACCTCGTTGACAAACTGGAGCTGCCTGGGCAGGTGCATGTTAAAAATGGCCCGCCCCGCCGTAGTGTCGATGTAGGGTGATGCCTGGCGGTCGTCTGGCTGGTAGCCCACCGCCTCCAGCATGTCGAGGATCTCCTGATCGTCGCCTTCGCCCAGGCCGGCGATCGCCTCCAGCCGGCCTGCTGCCCGCAGGTTGAGAACCTGGCCGACAGTATGCAGCGAAGCATTTTCCAGGGCCTCCTGCAGCTCGTCGCTCAGGTCCAAATAGTCCAGCGGCTCGTCGTCGATCCAGCCCTTGTATCTCAGGCGGATCGGCGCTTGCAGCTTGACCTTGCCCAGCTCGTAGGCCAGCAGCACCTCGTCCATATTGGCAAAGGTTGCGATCGGCCCCGCTGCCGGCTCCGGCTCCATGGTCAGGTAGAAACAGCCCAGCACCATGTCCTTCTGCGGCCCCACGATCGGCTCGCCGCTGGCCGGCTTTAGCAGGTTGCGGCTGGCGAGCATCAGCTCGCGAGCCTCGATCACCGCCTTCTTGGACAACGGGACGTGAATCGCCATCTGGTCGCCGTCAAAGTCGGCGTTAAAGGCGGCGCACACCAACGGGTGGATCTGTATGGCGTCGCCGCTCACCAGCACCGGTTCAAAAGCCTGGATGCCCAGCCGGTGCAGGGTCGGCGCCCGGTTCAGCAGCACCGGCCTCTCGGTCACCACCTCTTCCAGGACCTCCCACACCTCCGGCCGCTGCTGTTCGATGATCCGCTTGGCCCCCTTGACGTTGATGGCATAGTTGTATTGCACCAGGCGGTTAATCACAAACGGTTGGAACAGCTCCAGGGCCATGCTCTTCGGCAGGCCGCACTGGTGCAGCTCCAACTCCGGCCCGATCACGATCACCGACCGTCCCGAATAATCGACGCGCTTGCCCAGCAGGTTGCGCCGGAAACGCCCTTGCTTGCCCTTGAGCATGTCCGACAGCGACTTGAGCGGGCGCCGGCCGCGGGCCGAGACCATCTTGCCCCGCCGGCTGTTGTCGATCAGCGAGTCGACCGCTTCCTGTAGCATCCGCTTCTCGTTGCGGATGATCACATCGGGCGCCCCCAGGTCCAGCAGGCGCTTGAGCCGGTTGTTGCGGTTCACTACCCGCCGGTATAGGTCGTTCAGGTCTGACGTCGCAAACCGCCCCCCGTCGAGCTGGATCATCGGTCGCAGCTCCGGCGGGATCACCGGCAGGATCGTCATGATCATCCACTCCGGCCGGTTGCCGCTCTTGCGCAGCGCCTCGACAACACGCAGCCGCTTGGTCGCCTTCTTCTTTAGCTGCTTGGAACGGGTGGTGCGGATGCTGGCTCGCAGCTCCTTGGCCATGGCATCCAGATCGATCTGGTGGCAGATGTCGTGGAACGCCTCGGCGCCCATCTTGGCTCGGAAGACATTCCCCCACCGGTCGTGCAGCTCGTGGAAGCGGCTCTCGACCAGGAAGGTCATCTGCTTCAGGCCGCGGAGCTCGGTCTTTTTTTCGTCCGCCTCGGTCTCTAGCTCTCCGAGCTGCTCGATCATGCGTTCCTTCAGCACGTCGGTAGCCCGGCCTGCTTCGTAGCGCAGCCGGTCGGCGTCGGCGTTGAGCACCAATACCAGGTCGTCCACTTCCTGCCGTATCTCGGCCTTGATCTGATCCAGGCGGGCGTTGGCCAGCTCGTTCAGTCGCGGCAGGTGGGCTTTTGTGATCGTCTCCCCGCCGGCTGCCAGTGGCTCATCTTGAAAGCTGAGGGTCAGCGGTTCGGGCGCCTTCTGGTTCAGTTGCCCTTCCAGGCGGGCCTGCATACCCCGCACTTCGCTGGTCACGGCGTCGGCCAGCTTGGCCGCCTTGTCCTCCAGCTCCTCTTCGCGGCTGCGGCGCCGCTGTTGCAGGCTGTCGAGTGCTTCCTGGAGCCGTTGGTTGATCTCGCCGATCTTGTCGGTGGTCCCATGCTCCAATCGGGTCCGATCGCGGTTCAGATCCTCGTCTATCCGGCGCAGGGCCTTTGAGCGAGCCTCTTCGTCGACGTGGGTGATCACATACTGGGCAAAGTACAGCACCCGGTCCATGTTGCGGCGTGACACGTCGAGCAACAGCCCCAGGTAGCTGGGCACGCGGCGTGTATACCAGATGTGAGCCACTGGTGCAGCCAGATCGATGTGCCCCATACGTTCGCGACGGACAATAGTGCGGGTCACCTCCACACCACAGCGCTCGCAAGTGACGCCCCGGAACCGGATGTGCTTATACTTGCCGCACGCGCACTGCCAGTCCTTCGTCGGCCCAAAGATCGCCTCGCAAAAGAGGCCATCCCGTTCCGGGCGTAGGCGGCGATAGTTGATCGTTTCGGGCTTGGTTACCTCGCCATACGACCAGGACCTGATCGTATCGGGCGAGGCCAAGCTGATCCGCAAAGCCTTGAAATCTTTGAGAATCAAGTCTTTCCCTCCAGTCATGACTTGGGGTCGATCCGGCGGCTAGTCCAGCCGTCGCTGCCGATCTCCCAACGTTCGATTATCTCAAAATTGCGGCAAATCCACAGAATTTGGGCGAAGATAGCGGATAGTAGTCGCCAGGTGACGGTGGCCGAGCAGGCGCGCGATCTCCTTAACATCGCCGCACTGGTCGTAGGCTGTCCTGGCATAGACGTATCGCAGATCCTGGGCTGTCAGGCTGTCCAGCCCTGCCGCGTTGGCGCAGGTGCGGAGCAGCCGTTGTATCGTCCGGGTCGATAGTGGGCGGCCGTCCTGGTTCACAAAGAACCGGTCCACCCCTGGTGCGGCTCTTCTCGTCGGCAGGTAGGCTCGCAGGGCGTCGCAAACGGGCCCTTCCAGGGGAACAATGCGCCCCGGCTCCCCGCCTGGGTTGCTGCCTGCGACGAGGTGTGGCTGGTCGTCGTCCAGGTGGACGTCCGCTTCTTTGAGCCGGATCAACTCTCCCAACTTCAACCCGGCGCCCATCATTGCCTGGACAACCGCCCTGTCACGGGGTGGCCATTCCTGTTGGTGGCGCTGCAGGGCCGTCAACAGCCGCTCGACATCAGTCGCGCTGCGATTCTGGTTCCGTTGCGGGCTCACGTTCGACAACAGCGGCACAGGATCCGCCGGATTGGCGTCCATCCACCCCTGCTGCACGGCCAAGTTGTAGAATTTGCGCAGCGCCTGGAGTCGGCGGTTCACCGTTGCCTCGGCGTGGCCCTTGGTCTGCAGCAGATACGCGCAATAAGCGCCAATGTCTTTGGCATTCAGGCAGAATGGGGAACAGTCTGCCCCTTTGGCCATCTCACCCCACCGCAGAAACGCCCTCAGGTCGGCCAGGTAATTGACGATCGTCACCGGGGCAAGGGCAGAATCGGCGAGGTGTTCTTCGAATAGCTTCAATAATCTGTCGTCGTTAGTCATTTGCATCCAACCAAACACGCGACCTCACATTATATACAATTCGAGCCTGTTGTCAAATCTGCCCCTGTCTGTGGCAGACCTCATAGTTTGTCCATAGCCCGGCCTTCCGGCGTCTGCTTTCCGGGCATCGGAACCCCTTTACTCCCCAATCGTCGATTGCAGGTACGCCTCGATAAACCCTTGGATGTGACCGTCCAGCACGGCAGTAGTGTTGCCGGTCTCATAATCTGTCCGCAGATCCTTGACCATGTGGTACGGGTGCAGCACGTAGGAACGGATCTGATTGCCCCACCCGGCAGACACGTGCTGGCCTTTCATCCGCGCCTGTTCCTCGACGATCCGCTGCTGTTCGATGTCGTACAGCTTGCCGCGCAGGATCTTGAACGCCACCTCCTTGTTCTGCGTCTGCGAGCGCTCGTTCTGGCACGACACCACGATGCCGGTCGGTAGGTGCGTGAGCCGCACCGCGGTCGAGTTCTTTTGCACGTGCTGGCCGCCTGCCCCCGACGCCTTGAACACGTCGATCCTGACGTCGTCAGGGTCGACCTCGATCTCGACGTCGTCCGGGATATCGGGCACGACTTCGACCAGGACAAAAGAGGTGTGGCGGCGGTGCGCTTCGTCGAACGGCGACAGGCGTACCAGCCGGTGCACCCCCCGCTCGGCCTTCAGGTAGCCGTAAGCGTAGGTGCCGTACACCCCCACCGTCGCGCTTTTGAATCCGGCCTCCTGCCCGCGCAGCGAGTCGAGCATCTCGGTCTGGAACCCCTGCTGCTCGGCCCAGCGCAGGTACATGCGCAGCAGCATCTCCACGAAATCCTGCGCGTCGGTGCCGCCCGCGCCGGCGTGGATCGACAGGATGGCCGCGCCGCGGTCATAGCGCCCCGATAGGAGCAGCTCGAACTCCATGTGCGCCAACTGATCCTCGACCCGGGTCGCCTCGGCTTCGATTTCGCCGTTCAGGCTCTGGTCCTCGTCAGCTTCGGCCAGCTCGAGCAGCTCCATTGCCTCGCTGGCCTGGCGGCCCAACGTCTGCCAGCGTTCCACTTCGGCTTTTAGATTAGAAAGGTTCTGCATCACCGCCTGCGCAGTGCTGGGATCGTCCCAAAAGTCAGGCGCAGCGGCGGCCTGCTCCAGTTTCTCGATCTGTTGTATCTTGTCGGCCAGGTCAAAGACGCACCTGGATCTCTTCGATCCGCTCATTCAAATCGGTTAGACGGCTGCGTAACTCTTCGCTCATGACAAACCCTCTCCAATTATGCCTCGCGCGACAGGCGCGCCGCGCGTTTTATTCAAACAGCCCTTCTACGAACGCCTCGGGATCGAACTCGGCCAGGTCGTCTATCGTCTCGCCCGTAGTGATAAAACGAACCGGCAGGCCAAGATCCTGGGCGATGGCGAACACCATGCCCCCTTTGGCCGTGCCGTCGAGCTTGGCCACCACCACGCCGCTGACCTGGACGGCCTCCTTAAAGTGCCTGGCCTGCGACAGCGCGTTCTGTCCGGTCGTCGCATCCAGCACCAGCAGCGTCTCGTGTGGCGCCTCGTGGACGTGCTTGGACGCCACCCCCCGCACCTTGCGCAGCTCTTCCATCAGGTTGTACTTGGTGTGCAGCCGCCCGGCCGTGTCCACGATCAGCAGGTCGGCGTTGCGGCCGCCGCTGGCCCGGATCGCATCATACACCACCGCGCCCGGGTCGGCGCCTGGCTGGTGGGCGATCACCGGCACATCGGCCCGCTCACCCCAAATCTTGAGCTGGTCGATCGCCGCCGCGCGAAAAGTGTCGGCCGCGGCCAGCACCACCCTGCGGCGCCGCTCGCGGTAATACTTGGCCAGTTTGGCGATGGTCGTCGTCTTGCCCGAACCGTTGACCCCCACGATCAGCATCACCGTCAGCCGTCGGGGCTCGTCGACCGCCATCGGCGGGGGATTGCCCAACAGCGCCCGCAGCTCCTCCTTGAGCATCTCCTCCACCGCCTGGGCCGTCCGCGCCTGGCCTTTGTCCACTCGCTGGCGCAGCCGGTCCACCAGCTTGACGGTGGTGCTTACCCCTACATCAGCCTGGACCAGCAGCGCTTCCAGCTCTTCCCACAGCTCCTCGGTGATCTGATCGCTGCCAAACAGGCCCACGATCTGCCCAAAAAAAGAGCGCCGCGTCTTGGTCAGGCTATCCCGTATCTTTTTCGATCGTCTGAACACGTTCCACCTGTCGTCGAGGTTACCAAAAAAACATTATACCTCAAATCCCCCCACATGCCAAATCCAACCACCTCTCCTGCAGTTGCCCCCTGCCGCAGATCAAGCCTGCAGGAGGGGGCTGACCTTGCCGCCCTTTGTCGTTTCCAGCTTGGGCCCTTCAGTTGGCACGCCCCGCAAGAAATGGTATAATCCCGCCGGTGAAAGGCTCGAGTCCGCTCCATACAATTCTGCTCCTGACCGAAAAACCAGGCTCCTGGACTGCCTGGCAGGTCGCGCCCATACCGCCGATCCTGGCGGCGGTTGCTGGTTGGGTGTGGGCCAGGGTGACCGGCGATCCGGCCGTCGGCTGGGCTGTCGCCCTGGGCCTGCTGGCCTTTGCCCTGGCCGACTGGCAGATCCTGGCCGCCCTGCCGCGCCGGGGAGTGTCCTTTGGCCCGGTCCAGCCCTCGCTGCTGGGCCTGGCTCTGGTCCGCTGGCTGGTTGCCCTGGTCCCGGCTGCGGCTCTTGCAGCCCCGGCCTGGACCTGGCCGGCGTTGGCCGCGGTGCTCGCCGTCCAGCTCCTGGGCTTTGCCCTGGTCGTCTATGGCATGCTGATCGAGCCCTTCCGCCTGCGCGTCACCCGCCTGGAGATCGCCTGCCCCACCCTGGCCAACCCCGGCGCGCCACTGCGCATCGTCCACCTCTCCGACATCCACGTCGAGCGGGCCACCCGCCGCGAGCGTGCCCTCCCGGCGCTCGTCGCCGGGCTAGAGCCCGACCTGATCGCCCTCACCGGCGACTACCTCAACGCCTCCTACAACGGCGACCCGCGCGCCGTGGCCGACCTGCAGGCGCTGCTGGCCCAGTTGCGCCCGCCCGGCGGTGTCTATGGCTGCCTGGGCACGCTCGAAGTCGACCAACCGGAGCTGATGCGCCCGGTCCTGGCCGGCGCCGGCGTCCTCCTCCTCGAAGACCGGGCCGTCGAGCTGAGCGTCGGCGGCCATCGGCTGTGGCTGGCCGGCGTTCGCTGCACCCGCGACCCGGCCGCCGATGGTGCCCGGCTCGGCGACCTCCTCGCCGGCGCGCCGCCCGATGCCCTGAAGGTCATCCTCTACCACATGCCCGACCTGCTGCCCGAGGCGGCGGCCCTGGGCGTGGACCTGCTTCTGTCGGGCCACACCCACGGCGGCCAATGGCGGCTGCCCGGTTTCGGCGCGCTGCTGACCAACTCCCGCTATGGCAAGCGCTACGAGGCTGGTCATTACCGCCATGGCAATACCCACCTGGTCGTCAGCCGCGGCCTAGGCATGGAGGGCTTTGGCATGCCTCGCGCGCGCTTTTTCTGCCCGCCCGAGGTCGTGCTCATTACCCTGTCCGCGAGCGGCGCCGGTGACTAGCGAATCGGCGCCCATGAGCCCCTGGCTGGCCCTGGCGGCCCTGGCCGCCACACTCCTGCTCCTGCTGTGGGTCGCCCACTGGATCACCCGCCGCCTTCATTTCCTGGGCATGCGCTGGCTCAACGATCCAGACCTGGTGCTGTGGGTCTATTTTGCCCTCATCCTGCCCGGCGTCGTCCTGCATGAGCTGAGCCATTTTCTGACCGCCTGGCTGTTGGGCGTCCGGGCCAGCCTGCCCGCCATCGGGCCGGAGCGGAGCGGTTCGCGGCGCAGCGGCAGAGTATCGCTCGGCTCGGTCCGGGTGGCTAAAGCCGATCCCCTGCGCTACAGCCTGATCGGCCTGGCGCCGCTGCTGGCCGGCGCCACCGTCATCTTTCTGATCGGCGCCCACGTCCTGGGTGTGGACGAGCTGACCGGCCGCGGTCTGGACGGCTTCTGGGCCGGGCTGGGCGACCTGCTGCGCGTGCCCGATGTCTGGCTGTGGCTCTACCTGATCTTTGCCATATCCAACGCCATGCTGCCCAGCGAGTCGGACATGCAGCCCGTGCGCCCGGTGCTGATCTTTCTGGGGATTGTCGCCGTTGTGGCGGTCGTCGTCGTCGGCCTGCCCAACGTGCCGCCGGCCATCGTCGCCGGGGTGAGCGCCTTTGCCGCCTACCTGGCCTCGGCCTTTGCCCTCACCCTGGCTGTCGACGCCGTCTTTATGCTCGTCATCGCCCTACTCTGCCTGCTGACCAATGCCCTCAAGCCCCGCTGATCCGCTCGATCCGTGTTCAATCCGTGTCGTGCTTTTCCGTCCGCCGCGCCAGCCACCCCAGGAAAAGGATCGTCGCCGCCCCCAGGCACACCAACAGGCCCAGCTTGAGCAGCCGCGAGCCGACCAGCAGTGCCACCGCCCCCAGGGTGGCGCAGTAGGCATAATACAGCGCCACCACCTGCCGCTGGCTCAGCCCCAGGTCGAGCAGCCGGTAGTGCAAGTGCTGGCGGTCGGCGTGGCCGATCGACCGCCCCGCCCGTAGCCGGCTGATCATCAGCCACGCCACGTCCACGATCGGAATGCCGAGCACCAGCATCACCAGCGCCAGCTTGGCCCCGGCCGCGATCCCCAGCGTGGCGATGGCATAGCCCACCACCAGCGCCCCCGAGCTGCCCATGAACACCCGCGCCGGGTAAAAGTTGAACGGCAAAAAGCCGAGCGTCGCCCCCAGCAGCGCCAGCGGCAGCAGCGCCACGCTGTACTGCCCCTCCCGCAGCATGTGCGCCGCCAGCACCGCGCTGACAATCGCCGCCACCCCCGTCGCCAGCCCGTCCAGCCCGTCTAAAAAGTTGACCGTGTTGATCATGCCCATGATCCACAGCAGCGTAAAAGCCACCACGAACCAGTAGGGAAAGACCTGGATCTGGTCCGTGAACGGGTTCATCACCCGTTCGATGAACACCAGGCACAGGATGGCGATCATCCCCGCCGCGGCCTGGGCCAGGTATATCGGGCCGGGCTTGAGCTCCAGCTTGTCGTCGATCAGCCCAAACAGGAACAAAAAGGTGCAGCCCAGCGCGATCCCCACCAGGCGGGTCAGTTCCTTGGGGTCCTGCCGGGGCACCGGCAGCCATTGCGCCAGCAGCGCCGCGGCCATAAACCCGGCGAACAGCGCGATCCCCCCTGTCCGCGGGATCGTCCCCCGGTGCCACCGCCGCGGCCCCGGCTCGTCCACCAGCCCTCTCCGCCGCCCCCACGCCCCCGCCAACGGCGTCGCGGCCAGCGCCACCCCCAGCGCCGCCACGAACACCACCACAAACGGCCACCAGTTCATAAACGGACGGCAGTCTCACCGAAAGCGATCAGAGCGCGCATTGTTGCCCTTTATCCCTTTCACCCGCCCATTATTCCCTACCGGCCGCACGGATTGTAATCGGCGCCGAGGATCACCAGCGCCTCGATCGTTGGCGACATGACGACCTCGAGCCGGACCGAGGTTAGGGGCACGCCCAACATCCGCGCGATCCGCTCCCCGCACGCCTGGTCCCCGGTATAGACCACGATCTCCGTCTTGGCCACGTCCTGGCGCTCCAGCAGGCCCACGCTCACCACCTTGTACCCCTCCCAGCGCAGGGCGGCCGCGGCCAACTGCTCCG
This sequence comes from Anaerolineae bacterium, assembly GCA_016926595.1. The sequence goes on along the minus strand of JAFGOG010000073.1, from coordinate 10,965 downwards.
CCTCCGGCCGCGGCCAGCCGTTCATCACCTGGACGCGGACCTGTGTGCCGGTGTCCAGTTCGGACGCGCTCAGGGGAGCGTAAAAACTCTCCAGCGCCGCCCGGATCTTGTCCTCGCGGGGCAGCAGCACCGCCGCCCCTTCGGGCGTGGTCCAGCTCTGGGTCATGCTGGCATCGATCGCTTTGCTGCGGATCCGTTGCCGCCCGATCGTGGTCCCTAGGTAGGCCAGGTTGATCGCCTTTTCCAGGGGCAGGTCGGTCTTGAACGAGTCGGCCATCGTCAGCCACAACTGCGGCAGCCGGGGCACCACGTCGAGCGTCAACGCCTGGTCCCACAGCGCCATCAGTACCTTGCGCTGCCGGCGCCCCCGGTCAAAGTCGTTCGTGCTCTTGCGCGACCGGGCATAGCGCAGCGCATCCTCGCCGTTCATGTGGTGCATCCCCGGCAGCAGGTCAATGTCCGGCAGCGGGCATTCCACGTCGATGTCTACCCCGCCGACCGTGTCGATGATCTTGATAAAGCCCTGAAAGTCCACCCGGACGTAATAATCGATCGGGATGCCCAGGTTCTGGTAGATCGTCTGCTTGACCTGCTCCGGGCCGCCCCCCTTTTGCGCCAGCTCGCCCCACAGGTCGGCGGTGTTGATCCGGTTATAGCCGTGATCGGGGATATACACCCACAGGTCGCGCGGGAGCGACAACAGGCGGACTACCTCGTTCTCCACGTCGATCGACACGATGATCATGCTGTCGGTGCGCCATGCTCTGCCGGTGGGCCGCTTGTCAGAGCCGAGGAGGATGATGTTGATATAATTGTCCGGGATATTCACCTGAAAGGCCGCGGTCGGCGTAGCGCTCGGCGTGGGCTCGGGTGGGCCGTTGGCCGCCGTGCCCAAAGCGTCTGGCGTGGCCGTCGGAATGGACGTCGCGGTCGGCGGCTGGGTCGGGATCGACATCCCTGGGTCTGGGATCTCTTCGTGGACGACGATCACCGTCGGCAGCGGGCCGGGCACATACAGCCGTTGTCCGATGAAAATAGTGTCGGTGTTTAGGCAGTTGACCAGCTTGAGCGTATTGACGTCGGTGCCATAGCGCCGGCCTAGGGAGTACAGGGTGTTGCCTTCCTCCACGACGTGGATCGTCCAATCGTCAGGCGGAACGCAGGGCGGCGGCGTGGCGGCGGTGGGCGTCAGCGTCGGCGTCGGCGGCTCGCTCGGAACTGGCAGAGGGGATGGCGTTGCCGGCGGCGTGGGCGTCGGGCTGGCCGCGGCCTGCGCCGGTGCCAGGGCCTCGGCCGCTGGCCGGTCTGGCGATTGCGATAGCCACAGGTCGACGGCGATGGCCGCCAGCGAGGCAAAGAGGGTCAGGGCGGCGCAGACCATATACAGCGTCAGCCAGTTGATGCCCCGGCGGCTGGCTGGCGGGCCGCTGTTAATAGCTATGGTCTGTGCGGGTTTCATCTTCATCCCTACGGCTCTGTGATTGGCCGCCCGTATTGTAGCATGGATCGCCAGGTGTGGCAACCTGCGAAGGAATGCTTTGGTCCTCTTCCTCCAACTGCTGCACATAGGCCAGGTCCTCCGTCCCCAGGTAGGCCTGGCGCAGCAGGTCGGGGCGGCGCAGCCAGGTCCGGCGCAGCGCCTGGCGCCGCCGCCAGCGCACGATCTCGGCGTGGTTGCCCGACAGCAGCACCTCCGGGACCGCTAGGCCGCGAAAAACGGCGGGCCGGGTATAGTGCGGGTACTCCAACAGCCCTTCGGCGTGCGAGTCTTCGAACGCGGCGCCCGGATCGCCCAGCACGCCGGGGATCAGGCGCGTTACTGCTTCGACGATAACCATCGCCGGCACTTCGCCGCCCGACAGCACATAGTCGCCAATCGAGATCTCGTCCGTCACCAACAGCTCGCGGACCCGCTCGTCCACCCCCTCGTACCGGCCGCACAACAACAGCAGCCGCCGCTGGCGCGACAGCTCGCGGGCTACCTGGTGGTTGAACAGCCGCCCCTGCGGTGAGAGGAGCACCACCGGCACGGCGCCTAGCGCTTCGCCCAGCACCGCTTCGACGGCGGCCGCCACCGGCTCTGGCTTCAGGACCATGCCGCCGCCGCCGCCGTACGGCGTGTCGTCGGTGATGCGGTGGCGGCCTGTCGCGTGATCCCTGATGTTGTGCAGGGCAACCGTCACCAGGCCGGCTTCGCGCGCGCGCTTGATGATGCTGTCGTCGAAAACGCCGTCGAACAGGCCGGGAAACAGGGTCACGATGTCGAAATGGATCGGCACGCCTCCTCCTCCTGGAAATTGTAACACATTGCATGAAAATCAGCGAATCGGCAAATGGGCGAATCGGTAAACCGCCATCTTGACTTCTAGCCGTATTTGTTGTATGGTATAGAAAGCAGTGACGGTCCGTCCGTGCCCATCCGGTAATGAACCGATTCATCAGTTGCCGGGTTTACCTTACAGACAGGAGGAAGACATAGAATGCCATTGCTGGAGGTCAAAGATCTCAAGACCCATTTCTTCACCCAGGATGGTGTAGTCCAGGCGGTCAATGGTGTTTCGTTCAACGTGGACGAGGGTGAAACCTTGGGCATCGTCGGCGAAAGCGGTTGTGGCAAGAGCGTGAGCGTGCTGTCGGTCATGCGCCTGATACCCCAGCCGCCGGGCAAGATCGTAGGTGGCGAGGTCATCTTTGACGGCCGTGACCTGCTGCGCTTGAGCGAAGATGAAATGCGCCAGGTCCGGGGCAACCGCATCGCCATGGTCTTCCAGGACCCGATGACCTTCCTCAACCCGGTAATAACCATCGGCCGCCAGATCGGCGAAGCGCTGGAGCTTCACATGAAGATGAAGCGGGACGAGGCCCGCAAGCGGTGCGCCGAGCTGCTGCAAATGGTCGGTATCCCCCAGGCCGAGGCGCGCCTGGACGATTATCCGCACCAGTTTTCGGGTGGGATGCGCCAGCGGGCCATGATTGCCATGGCCCTGGCCTGCAATCCTCAACTTCTCATCGCCGACGAGCCGACCACCGCCCTCGACGTGACGATCCAGGCCCAGATCGTCGAGCTGGTCAAGCGATTGCGCGACGAGATCGGCATGGCCGTTATCTGGATCACCCATGACCTGGGCGTGGTCGCCGGCATTGCCAACCGGATGCAGGTCATGTACGCCGGGTTTGTGGTAGAGGAAGCTCATGTCCATGAGGTGTATGCCAACCCGCGCCATCCATACACCCTGGGGCTGTTGGGCTCCCTCCCCCGGCTCGACGAAATCCGCACTGACAAGCTAGAGTCCATCGAAGGCCTTCCGCCTGACCTGATCGCCCTGCCTGAGGGGTGTCCCTTTGAAAAGCGTTGCGTCTACGCCATCGACAAGTGCAAGACCGAGCGGCCCGTTCTAGAGCCGGTGGGACCGAGGCACCGGATTGCCTGTTGGGTAGACGTGACACGACAGCCCCACGCCTGAAGCCAGGCACTTGACTCTGGCGGTTTCTTGTGGTATGATGTGGTGGCTTTGTTCGCAGAGAATGTGAGCTGCTCCAAGATGAATGTAGGACCCGGTAGTTGACGGAAAGGAGGCGATAGAGCGGGCACGTTTGCGCGACAGGATCCCCGCGCCTGGCATCGGTTCGGTTTGTGTTCGACTAATCTAAAGAGGGAGGAGACAATGTTTGTCAGCAAGAAATTGGCGATCCTTGCGGTCCTGGTGATGATCGTCCCGGTGTTATTGGGCGCCTGTGGGCCCACGCCCACGCCTCAAGTGATCGTTCAGACTGTCCCGGTCGAGGTCACCAAGATCGTCCAAGTGGAAGGCCAGCCGGTTACTGTCGTCGAGACACAGATCGTCGAGGTAACCGCGGTGCCGCCAGAAGCGCCCCCAGTCACAGAAGCCAAGGTAGTGGCGCCCGACCCCAATACATACACCACCGTCACCTTTGGCGATATCGACACCATGGACCCCAACCTGGCCTACGACACCGCCAGCGCTGCCCCGATGATGAATGTCATGGAAGGGCTGCTCTTCTTCAACCGCGAAAAGATGACCGAGTACATCCCTGTGCTGGCTACCGAGGTTCCCAGCGTGGAGAATGGTGGTATCTCCGCCGACGGCAAGACCTACGTCTTCAAGATCCGCCAGGGAGTCAAGTTCCACAACGGCAACGACCTGACCCCCAGCGACTTTGAATACACCTTTGAGCGTGGCCTGCTCCAGTCCGACCCCAACGGCCCGCAGTGGCTGCTCATCGAGCCGCTCATGGGCTATGCCTCCGGCGACATCACCGAGGAGATCGCCGAGGGCGCCTACGCCGGCGATCCGGAGGCCCTGAAGGCCAACGCCACGCCGGAAGAGCTGATGGCCGTATGCGAGAAGGTCAAGGCCGCTATCGAGGCCGACGACGAGGCCTTTACCCTGACCTTCAACCTGGCCCAACCGTGGGGTCCCTGGCTGGCCACCCTGGCCCAGTCGTGGGGCTCGGCTCTGGACAAGGAATGGTCCATCGAGCAGGGCGCCTGGGATGGCACGTGCGAGACCTGGGTCGACCACTATGCGCCCGGAGCGGAGAATACCCCGCTTGGCACCGTCATGATGGGCACCGGCCCCTACAAGCTGGAGAGCTGGACGCCGGACGAGGGCTGGGTCCTGGTTGCCAACGAGAACTACTGGCGCCAGGAAGGCGATGAGATGTGGCCCGGTGGGCCCAGCGGCACGCCCAAGATCAAGCGCATCGTCCAGAACCTCGTGGACGAGTGGGGCACCCGCTTTGCCATCCTTCAGGCCGGGGACGCCGAAAGCGTAGCCGTCCCGGCGGCCAACCGGCCCCAGGTGGACTCATACGTGGGCGAGATCTGCGACTATCTGACCGGCGCATGCACGCCCACCGACAAGCCCGATGCGCCGCTGCGCAAGTGGGGCGGCCTGCCGAGCGTGAGCCGCACCAACATCTTTATGAACTTTGACCTGAGCCAGGACACCGGCGTCAACCCCTACATCGGCAGCGGCCAGTTGGACGGCAACGGCATCCCGCCCGACTTTTTCACCGACATCCACGTCCGCAAGGCCCTCAACTACTGCTTTGACTATGACGCCTTTATCTCCGACGCGCAGAACGGCGAGGGCATCCGCAACAACGGCCCGATCATCGTCGGCATGTTGGGCTATAACGAAGACGGCCCCATGTACGATTACGACCTCGACAAGTGCGCCGAGGAAATGGCCCTGGCCTGGGACGGCAAGGTAGCCGAGACCGGCTTCCGCGTCCAGATGGCCTACAACACCGGCAACGTGGGCCGCCAGACCGCCTGTGCTATCCTGCAGTCGAGCTTGGCCCGGATCGACACCAAGTACCAGATCGAGTGCATCGGCCTGCCCTGGCCGACCATGCTGCGCTACTTCCGCGCCGGGCAGTTGCCTCTCACCGCCAGCGGCTGGATCGAGGACATCCACGACCCGCACAACTGGGTGCAGCCGTTCACCGTCGGCACCTACGCTGGCCGGCAGAACCTGCCCGATGACCTGAAGCTCCAGTTCCAGGATTTGGTCAACAGGGGTGTGCTGGCCGCCGATCCGGCCGAGCGCGAAAGCATCTACTTTGATCTGCAGCAACTGTTCCACGACATGGCGATCCAGATCACCCTGTCGCAGGAAGCCGGTGTACGCTACGAGCAGCGCTGGGTCAAGAACTGGTACTATAACCCGCTCCTGTTCGCTGGCTACTTCTACGCCCTTGAGCTGGCCAGCGAATAACCCGCTGCACTAGACAGCTCCCTGTCCGGCGGGGGCGTGCAGCCCCCGCCGGACACTTGCGATCGAGGCAGGACTTATGACAGCGTATATCATCCGCCGCTTGATTCAATTGCCGATCACGGTTTTTGGCGTGACATTGTTGGTCTTTCTCATGATGATGACGCTCGACCCGGTTGAGCGTTCGGCTCTCTACATCCGGGATGTCCCCCACACCGAGGGGGCGCTCGATGCCGTCATCCGCCGCTACGGACTGGACGATCCCTTCCACGTGCAGTATTGGAACTGGCTCGTCGGCCGCGTCGACCTCGAAACGGGGAATAGGGTAGGCGGTATCCTGCGCGGGGACTTTGGCTTTTCCCGCACCGGCCGGGTGCCGGTCACGGAGCTGATCCTGAGACGCCTGCCGGTCTCCGTCGAGCTGGCGCTGTGGGCCGGGACGCCGATCATCATCGTCGGAGTCTGGTTGGGGGTTCTTGCCGCCAAGCACCACAACAAGCTGATCGACCAGGCAGCGCGTGTTTTCAGCATCGTCGGCTGGTCTTTCCCCACCTTTGTTTTTGCCCTGCTGGTCCTCACCCTCTTTTATGCCAAGCTGGAGTGGTTCCCACCCGGCCGTCTGTCCGACTGGGCCACGCAGGCAGTCATGTCCGAGGCGTTCCATCGTTACACCCAGATAAACACCCTCGACGCCCTGCTCAACCTGCGCTTTGACATCTTTGTCGATGCCCTGCGCCACCTGGTGCTGCCGGTCGTTACCCTGTGCTACGTCGAGTGGGCCATGCTGCTGCGCATAACCCGCTCGTCGATGCTTGAGGCGCTGCACCAGGACTATGTGACCACGGCCCGGGCCAAGGGCCTGTCCGAGCAGAAGGTCGCCAACCGCCACGCGCTGCCCAACGCGCTCATCCCGGTGGTGACGATCAGCGGGCTCACCATAGTGGGTTTGATCGGCGGAGTGGTGATCACCGAGACGATCTTTGACCTGCCCGGCATGGGACAGGCCGCCGCGCGCGCGGCCCAAAGCCTCGACCTGCTGACGATAGTCGCCTTTACGATATTCACTTCGGTTCTATTGATCATTGCCAACCTGGTGATCGACATCCTGTACGGTTTCCTGGACCCGCGCGTCCGGCTGAGTTAGCCTCGGTCAGGAGACATTTGGTTATCAACATACCTGTAAACGAGTGAGGTGTTGAATGGCGACAGAAACGTTTGCCACCCGAGAAAGCCCTGGCCAGCGAACGATCACCCGCGACGACATCGCTGCCTGGACCTTGCCAGAGCTGACCGGGCTCCGAAAGCTGCTGGGTCCGGAATGGTATCGCCTGCTGCGCGGGTTGGTCACCAACCCCCTCTCGGTGGCCGGCTCGATCATCGTCACAGTTTTCATCCTGATAGCTGTCTTTGCCCCCGTGCTGGCCCCGCCTATTAGAGCGACGGCTGATCCATACCTGATCCCCCGCGACGGCTATGGCCCTGAGCCCAAGCCCCCCGGCACAGAGTGGAAGAAAGACGTGCCCCCGGTGCCGTTCTGGTACCCCACGTTGACGGGCAAGGACGGGTGGGTCCACCTCATGGGCACCACCGCCGGTCAGTTTGATATCTGGTACGGCGTCGTGTGGGGGTCGCGCACCGCCCTGTTTGCCGGAATCGTGGTCACCTTCAGCACGGTTCTCGTCGGCATCATCGTCGGATCCATCTCCGCCTTTTACGGCGGCTGGCTGGACGACGTGTTGCAGCGGATCACCGAGATCTTTATGGCCTTTCCCTTCCTGTTGGCCGCCCTCATGCTGGCCGCGATCCTGGTGCCCAAGTTCGGCCGGAGCATCTGGCCGCCTACCATCGCCCTGATCGTCTTTGGCTGGACCCGCTACGCCCGTGTGGTGCGGGGTGATATCCTGTCGGCCAAGGAACGGGATTACATCATGGCCGCCCGGGTCATCGGGGCCAAGGACAATCGTCTGATCATCCGCCACATCCTGCCCAACGTCATCTACCCCATCCTGGTGCTGGCCTCCTTCCGGCTGGGCGACGCCGTTCTTTCCTTTGCCGCCCTGAGCTTCCTGGGAGTGGGCACCGACATTGGCTATGCCGACTGGGGCCAGATCATCAGCTTTGCCCGCGACTGGATCCTGAGCCTTGACACCCATTGGTACATCATCCTCTTCCCCGGTGCAGCGCTGATCATCTTCGGTCTGGGCTGGAACCTGATCGGCGACGCCATGCGTGACATCCTGGACCCGAGGTTGCGCACCGTCCGAGGATAACCTATGATTGTGTCTGATCAGCAGGACGTCGAGCCACGGCGTCTCCCTCCACAGCTGGGCCTGCTCAACGGTGTGTTGATCGGCCTGGCGCTGGCGTTGGGAGTCTGGGCTTCCGACGCCATTTTCTTGGGCATCAGCCACGTCCGCCTGGTCTACCCTAGCTTGTTCGGGGGTAGCCTGGCGCTGATGTTGCTGGGTGGGCTGGCCGGCTGGCTGGCGACCTGGCTAGGCCGCGCCTGGGCAAGTATGGTGATCTGGCTGGTCGTCGGCGGCCTCATGATGCTGGTGATCGGGCACACACCTTACGAGGGCCGCACTCTGACCGTGTGGCTGTCCGACCTCGATTCCTGGGGGCTGCCCGTTTATCCCTTTGACCAGGCCGCCGGGATAGGCGCGGCGCTGGCCGCTTTCTTCACCCTGCTGCTCTTGGCGATTTTGGGACTCCTCCAGCCCTACCGGCTGGAGAGCATGGTGGGTGAGACCGACCACAAGGGGCGCCCTCGGGGGCGCGGCTGGCTTCCCCTCTTGCTGCCCCTGCCGCTGGTGGCGGCCGTCGGCTTTATCAACGACGACATGATAAACAAGCCCCTGCGTGTGGCCCCGCAGTTGGTCCACGAGGCGATCCGCACCGGCCGCACCTACCCCGGCAACCTGTTTGACCTGAGCCTGCAAAAGGGGGTCAACTACAACGCCATCTCGGCCGTCCGCGACCAGATGAGCGAGAGCTATGATCTCACCATCGGCGAGGTCGACCTGGGAGTAGCCGACACCGTTTTTGTCTTTGCCGATTTTGACAATGGCGCCTGGATCGTCTGCCGCGTCATCGCCGATCAGCTCTCTTTCTGCTACGATGCCGGTTTGCCCTACTTGCGAGGACTCGAGGCTCTCATCATTACCGGCCAAACGCCGGCAGATTGTCCCCTTTGCTCCTTTGCGGCAGGTCAAGAGCAGCGTGCCTGGCTCCAGGCCAGGCGCGACCTGTTCAACGGAGCGCCCCGTGTTCGCCGCCTGACCCAATGGGGCAGCCATGTAGTAGTGACGGCCGAGTCGCCCGGCGGCGACTATGCCATCGAATGCCTCTTTCATGGCCTCCAGCCGGTGCGCCTGGAGAGCTGTGGCGAGTTGGGGGCGCAGGACTAGGGCACAGTCCCCATCCTTCTCTCGGATCAGCCGGCGATAAAGAGCGCCCGCCTGGACAGCACAAGACCCAGGCGATCGGCTTTCTCTGCCGCCAATCACCCTCCTGCAGGCTGGAAAAGCTTGCTTTTTTCATCCTATTTCTATTCGTAACTATGCCTTATCTGTGGGAGGGTGGGCATTGCCTATTTTGCCATTTGTCCCATTGTTGACAGCATTCGCCAAATAGTGTATAATAAGCCTACTTTTGTTTCCAGGACAATCGAGACCCGGGGCCTGGAGCGGTTCCAGGCCCGGTGCGGTGGTGCACCGCATTCGCTCCGCGAGCGGAGAAGCTGAAGTAACAGACTCGGCTTCCATCCTGATTTGTGCTTGGCGGGCAGGTAGCCGAGTCTTATGTTCTCTGGATGCAGGGCTAAATCGGGTTTGAGGAGAAACCGCTCATGACAGAGATCCAACCTGGCGATCAACAGGAGATGCCTGCGGTGGAGGTAGACGACGTCGCGCGCGTGCCACAAGCCGAGGCGCCTGCCCCGGAGCAGGTCGACGCCGCCCAGATGGGTGGCTTGCCTGTTGAAGACTGGGATTATCAACAGCCCAAGCGGGGCGAGATCCGGACAGGAGTCATCTTGGCCATCACTGACCAGGAGATCATCGTCGGCGTCGGCGCCAAGCGGGATGGCGTGGTGCCCCTCGCTGACTTGCAGCGGATGGACCCCGAGGCCTTGGCCAACCTGTCGGTGGGCGACAGGGTGCCTGTGTACGTCATGCGCCCTGAAGACCATGATGGCAACTTGACCGTCTCCCTCTACCAGGCTCGCCAGGAAAAGGACTGGCAGCGGGCCCGGGAGCTGGCCGAGAGCGGCGAGGTCTGGGAAGAGCAGGTCGTCGGCTTTAACAAGGGCGGGCTGGTCATTCCCCTTGGTGGGATCCGGGGCTTTGTCCCGGCTTCACAGTTAGCCGATTTTCGCCCCACCATGACCCAGGAGGAGAGGCTGGAGCGGCTGTCGAGCCTGGTCGGTGAGCGGCTGAAGGTCAAAGTGATCGAGATCAACCAGCGCAAGCATCGCCTCATCCTGTCGGCGGTTCAGGCCGAGCGCGATTGGCGCGAGCAGCAGCGCGACCGGCTGCTCGACGAGCTGCGGGAGGGCGAAGTGCGGCGCGGTATCGTCAGCAGCCTGTCACCCTTTGGCGCTTTTGTCGACATCGGCGGCGCCGATGGCTTGGTGCACCTGTCCGAGTTGAGCTGGCGCCGAGTCCGGCATCCGAGGGAGCTGTTGCACGTCGGCGATGCGATAGACGTGATCGTACTTCACCTGGATCGGGAGCGCAAGCGGATCGCCTTGAGCCGCAAGCGCCTCGAGCCGGAGCCCTGGGCGTTGGTCGAAGACAACTACGAGTTGGGACAGCTAGTGGAAGGGGTGATCACCAACATCGCTGACTTTGGCGCTTTTGCCGAGATCGAGCCGGGTGTCGAAGGCCTGATTCACATCTCAGAGCTGGCCGACCAGCCGGTCTCGAATCCGCGGGAAGTGGTGAGGCGGGGCGAGCCGGTGCTGTTGCGCATTATCCGGATCGATACCCGGCGCAAGCGATTGGGATTGAGCTTGAAGCGCGTGCTCGAGTCGGAATGGAGCGAGTGGGCAGCGCGGACTGGAGCCAGGAAGGAAAAAACGCCTCCGCCTCGGCCAGCGCCCGAGCCTCCGGTCCAGGAAGCCGAGCCCGAGCCTCCGGTTCAGGAAGTTGCGCCCGAGCTGCCGGTCCAGGAAGCCGAGCCCGAGCCTCCGGTTCAGGAAGTTGCGCCCGAGCTGCCGGTC
>JAFGOG010000485.1 GCA_016926595.1 Anaerolineae bacterium | reverse complement strand
GCCATTTGATTCCGAAGAGGCGGAACTGGCTTCCTCCACTGGCCTGGTCCGGTCTAGCCGCATTGATCCTGTTTCAGGCCTGGGCCTACTACTACCGGTTGCCCCTGTCGCTGGGCCCGCGCATGATCCTCCAGCCGTGGCTCCTGCAGAACGGCCTAGTCTCGTACGAGAACATAGGCGATCAGCATATGATGCTGCTGCCGCTGCTGTTCGTCCCGCTGCGGCTCCTCATCCCCGATGGACTACAGTTGGCCAAGCTGGTGCTGGTGGCGCTCATCTCCCTGTCGACATTACTCACATTTCTGGCCGGCAGGCGCACGGCCGGCTGGCTCGGCGGGCTGCTGGCCGCCCTCTTTTTCGCCGCCTGGTCGCCCGCGTTTACCTTTGGCAAGCTGTGGCACGAGACGTTCCTTGCTCCGCTCTACCTGTTGCTGCTAATCCTCTACGACCCTTCGGCGCCCCGGCGCTCGACTACAAGGCTGCTCTGCCTGGGCCTCATCGGCGGCGGCACTATGGTCACCAAACAGCATGCCGCGGTCGTGTTCGCCGCATTCTTGCTCTGGAACGCCTTGACCGGCTGGTACCTCCATCGTTCGAAAGGGGAGATCCTGCGCGAGGCAGGGCTGATGATCTTGGGAGCGTCCCTGCCCTTCCTGGCATTTTTTGCCTACCAGTACGCGCGGGCAGGCACCCTTCAGAGCTTCTGGTATTGGGTCGTCATCTACAACCTGACCAGCGATTACGGGATCCTGGCTGCCCGCAGCCCCACCACCGCTCAGATCAGGATCATCCTCGCCAGCCTGCTGCTCATTCCCGCCACAATCGTCTATACACTTGACCAGAAAAAGAAGGGCAACAAGATATGGCTGAGTCTGAGCTGGGGACTGGTGCTATTGGCCACAAGCAGCCTGACCGTCTATCCGCGCTTTGAGCTCTTTCACCTCCAGGCGGCCCTGCCGGTGCTGGCCTGGTTGTCGGCTGTGCCCCTGACCTTGGCCCTGCCGCCCAGAAAGCATGGCCGCTTCCTGGCTGCCGGCATCATCGCGACCCTGTTGGCTGTTTGGCTGTTCATCGCCGCTCCTGCCTACCGGGCGGTGCTCAAGACCAACCATAGTCAAAAGATATGGGAATACTCCAATCTAGTGCCGCTGGCGGCCGAGATCAGGCAGCAGATCGGACCAGACGATTGCATGTACATCTTTCCCGACGACGAGGCGACAGCCAACCTCTACTACCTGACGGGCTGCATGCCCAGGTTTTGGGTCTTTTCCTACCCCTGGTACATGGTCGACACGATCAAGCAACAGATCTTGGCAGCGCTCGAAGAGGATCCCCCGCAGTGGGTCGTCGCCTTCCCAGGTCGATGGGAGATCGAAAAGCACGCCCCTGAGGTCATGGGCTACCTGGAAGACCATTATCGGCTCGAGGCCGAGCTGCACTGGGCGCAGGGGGAAGCCTGGCTGCTCAAACGCCTGCCCTGAGCCAAAGGCTCAAAGACGAGCGCCGCGAGGGGCGCCGTCAGTGCCCCAGGATGCGGACCGACTCTTCGCGCGGTTGGGTCTTGAGCTCGACCGCTGCAAAGCGCTGCAAAAGCCGGGAAGCTGCGTCCCACCTGTCGCGCATGCGCGGCTCACGGACCTTCCACCTGCCCTGCAACTGGTAAATCACCAGCGCGCTGTCGCCGCGCACCTCGACGGCAAACTCCCGGGGGCGCCGGCCCGCCTCCTCGATGCGGCCAATCAGGTCGCGCAGGGCGGCAATCAGGGTGTCGTATTCGGCCTCGTTGCTGGTATAGCCGTCGCCAAACTCGAGCCGCTCCAGCCGCTGGGCGCCGTCCCTGGTGCGGGTAATGACATAGCTGCCATAGCCCGGGCCGGGGTTACCCTTACTGCCGCCGTCGAAAACGAGCAAATAGTCGGGAGATCGGGGACCCGGGGGGATGAGGGGTAACTGGGCCAGCGGGGCTGGCAGGTCGTCCTGCTCAGCCAGGAGCCGGAAAAGACGCTGCCTGTCTGCCGGCGGCAGCGCCGCTATCGCCTCGGCAATCTCCTGGACCCTGTCCATCCTCAGCGCAGGCTCTAACTCGGCGTCTGGGCGTCAGGCTGACCGGTCATGACGTTGTAGAGATAGTCCAGGTTGGCCTGGTGGAGCCGCTGCACCAACCCGCCCAGCGGAATGCGAGACTTGCCGCACGACTCGATGCCGATGGCCCTCAATGCAGAGCGGGGCCGGCCCTTGTCGACGACGGCCCGCACATTCTTCTCGATCGCCTTTATATAGTCCATGCTGCTGTCGATCGTATCGTCCACCTCTCCGCGCAGCAGCACACCGCCATGGCCCTGGACAATGTTCTCCAGGCTCAGGCTCTTGATCAGCTTGAGCGATTCCACCAGCTCGGCGATATCGCCCTTGACGACGAGCGGCACCGGCGTCACTGTGTCGCTGGCTGCCAGCACCTTGTCCTCGCGGATGTGGGCGATCACCCCATCGGGCGAGTGGCCTGGGGAGTGGATCAGGTGGATCGTCTTTTC
>JAFGOG010000072.1 GCA_016926595.1 Anaerolineae bacterium | reverse complement strand
TGGGCACTGAACATGGAAGACAGCCTCGCGCGAGCGCGGTGGCTGGCCGATTGGACCTCGCTCATCGAGCCGGGGCAAGCAGTGCCTGACTATACAGGAGCGCTTGCCGCCGTGACGGCAGAGGACCTGAGCCACGTTGCCGGCGCCTATTTCGTCCCGGAGCGGCAGTACCTCGGGCTCCACGTGCCCGTCGTCACCCTTGCCGGCGGTGCCAAGGCGGCGCTCGTACTCGTGGCCCTTCTGGCCGGCGTGTGGGCGCTGAAGCGAATCGCCCGGCGGAAAAAGAGCCGGCCCTCCATCGCCGAAGGCATTCCGTCCGCCGGTGTGGCGCACGGAACGTGAGCATGCGTGACTTTTATGACAAATTCTACGCGCGTGCACCCCAGAGCCGGGCGCACGCCCTTTTTTGCGAGCGTGTATTCGGGCGCAACCTCTGCCAGCACGGCTTTGCGAGCATGGCCCAGATCGACGCGCTGATCGACCTGGCCGGCCTCAAGCCTGGGGAGCGGGTGCTCGACCTGGGGTGCGGCAGCGGGATGATCGCCGAATACATTTCTAACCGGGCCGGGGCTCACGTCACCGGCCTCGACTATGTACCCGAAGCGATTCAGCAGGCAAGGGCGCGCGTCGAGGCCGCGGGCAAGGCAGCATGCCTCGCCTTCGAGGTGGGTGATATCAACACCCTCACCCTGCCTGCCAGCGCCTACGACGCCATCCTGTCGATGGATACCCTCTACTTCAGCGACGACCTGGCGCGCACTGTCGGTGCCCTGTCGGCGGCGCTCAAGCCGCGTGGGCGCCTCGCCGCCTGCTACAGCCACGGCTGGGAGCCGGGCATGGACACCGGCACCTTCCCGATCGAAACCCTGGCGCCGGAGCGGACGCCGCTGGGAGATGCCCTGCGAGCACACAACCTGGCCTTTCACACGACCGACGTCACCGCGGACGAGTGCAGAGGTGCCCGTGCCCGCCGTGCCATCCTCGAAGAAATAGAGGCCGTCTTTGAGGCCGACGGGCTGAGGTTCGTGTGGGAGAACCGGATGGGAGAAGCGCGCGGGATCACGCAGGGGTGTGAGCTCGGCCTGTTCCGGCGCTACCTCTATCTCGCCGTCAAAACAGAGTGAGCTCCGGCCAAAGCCGCATCCGATTTGACAAAAGCAGAACAAGCACGCGTTACTTGATGGTGCGGAACCTACCAAGCCGGCTGCTGTCCCACTGTTCCACACAGACTCGGACCGGCGCTGAATCACCTCACTGATTCAGGCAATCAGTTGCACAATCTCGGAATCTGTGGTACAAACCGTGTATCAACACGGCCAGACCGACGGCAGATAGGGAAGGACGATGAGGGCTTTGCGCATCCATCTCTTGGGCGGATTAATGCTGACCTGCGATGATGCCCCGCTATTGCCCATCCCCAGCACGTCGGCTCGTTCGCTCCTGGCCTACTTGCTTGCCTATCGCGACCGGCCCCACACCCGCGACCTGCTGGCCGGCACCTTTTGGCCCGATCTGCCCGACGCCGCCGCCCGGCGCCGCCTCAGCCAGGCCTTATGGTTGATCCGCAAGGCTCTCGAACCACACTCCATCCTACTCACCGAGGGCAACACCGTCCAGATCAACCCCGACCTGCCCCTCTGGCTCGACATGGAGCAATTTGAGCAGCTACTAGCAGGCAGCAAGGTTCAAGACCCCGCGCTGGCTGCCGGCACTTTGCTACTTGCTGCTGAAGTGTACCGGGGCGACTTTCTGGCCGGCTACTACGAGGACTGGATGCTGGCCGAACGGGAGCGGCTGCGAGACCTGTTCCTGGCGACACTGGAGCGCCTGGTGGCCGGGTTGAAGGCGCGCGGGGAGTACGAAGGAGCGTTGGTCCATGCCCGGCGGCTGGCAGTCGAGGACCCCTGGCGCGAAGAAGCCCATCGGGAAGTGATGCGCCTCCTTCACCTGCTGGGCCGCAACGTCGAGGCGCTGAAACAGTTTGAAGCTTGCTGTCATGTCCTGCAGGACGAACTCGATGCCCTGCCGGAATCGGAGACGGTCGCCCTGGCCCAGGAGATCGCCCGGCGCGCCGCCCTGGAGCCGGTCCCCTATCTCCCCCAGCTCACGCCCTCTCTCCTCCGCAAGAGAGAGAAGGACGCCAACCTCATCCCGGCGTCCCTGATCGGGCGACAAGGAGAACGCGCCGTGCTTGTCTCTCACCTGGAAGCCGCCATGGAGGGCCTCGGAGGGCTGGTCCTGGTCGAAGGCGCGGCCGGCGTGGGCAAGACGCGCCTACTGCAGGAGCTGGCCCGTGACGCCGGGTGGCGCGACGTGCGCGTGTTGTGGGGGTATGGCCGAGAAACCGCCGGGGTAACGCCTTTTGCCCCCTGGGTGGAGGCCTTGCAGAGTGACCTCTCTCCCCTGCGCATCGAGCAGTGGTCCCAGCTTGTGGAGCCGATCTGGCTCCAGGTGCTCTGCCCGCTGCTGCCGGCCCTGGCGGCGGTGGCACCCAACCCCGCACCGCCGCTGGAACCGGAGCGCGAGCATGAGCGCCTGGTCAACGCCTTTGCCCAACTGCTGACGGCCTGGGGCCGGGCAGTCCCCCTGGTCTTGATCCTCGAAGACCTGCACTGGGCCGACGAGGATAGCCTGGAGGTGCTGACCGCTCTAAGCTCTCGTTTCGTGGCGCACAAAGTTCTGGTCGTCGGTTCCTATCGCGACGACGAGGCCCGGGCCCAGCCGGCTGTCTGGAAGCGGCTGCATGCCCTGCACGGCGCCGGCCAGCACGAGCGGCTGCGGCTTTTGCCGCTGGATGCTGAGACCAGCGGCGAGTTGATCCGCCGCAGCCTGGGCGCCGGCCAGGCTGCCCCCCTCTTTGAGACCCGGCTTTACCGAGAGACAGGGGGCAACCCCCTCTTCATCCTGGAAACTTTGCGCTCCCTGTACGACGAAGGGCTGCTGTTCCAGGACGCCAGGGGCCGGTGGAGCACACCCTGGGACGAGACGACGGCGGCCTACGCCGAACTGCGGTTGCCTCCGACTGTGGAGCAGGTCATCGCACGCCGCCTGGTGCACCTGGCTCTGGAAGAGCGGGCTGTGCTAGAATCGGCGGCGGTGCTGGGCGATAGCTTTGATTTCCGCCTGCTCCAGGCGACCTGCGGCCAGGCCGTGGAGCGGTTGCTCCCGGCGGTTCACACGCTCGTGTGCCGCCATTTCCTGGTGGAGCAGCCGGCCGCCTACCAATTCAGCCACGATCAGATCCGCCAGGTGGTGTACCACTCGCTCACTCCCGAGAAGCGGCAGGCCGGCCATCGCCAGGCGGCTTCTGCCCTGCAAGCCCTCCATCCCGAACAGACTGCCGCTCTGGCCCAGCATTTCGCCCAGGGCGAGGTGTGGGACCGGGCGGTAGAAGCCTACACCGCTGCCGGTCGGGCGGCGGCGGCCGTCTATGCCACCGAAGTTGCCTTGAACGCCTACAACCAGGCCCTCGCCCTCCTGCAAACTCGGCGGCCCTTCCCCGCCGAACGAGCGGACGCACTGCACTTTGACCTGCTGGCTGCCCGTTGCTCCCTGCTGCGCATGCGGGGCGAGCGGGAGGCGCATCGAGCCGACGTCGAAACCATGCTGGCTCTGGCCCAAACCCTGAGCGAGCCAGAGCGGCAGGTGGAAGCCCTGTTGCAGCAGGCCGAGTGGCTCGGCGAAACGACCAGCGAATACGAAGCGGCACGCCGGGCCGCGGAAGAGGCCCTGGCGCTAGCCCGGCAGCACAACCTCCACCCCAGCCAGGCGCGAGCCTGGCTGGCCATCGGCACTGCCTGGAAGCAGCAAGGACACAACCGGCCGGCTCTGGAGGCCTA
>JAFGOG010000071.1 GCA_016926595.1 Anaerolineae bacterium | reverse complement strand
TAGAACGACAGGTAGAGCCCGGCCACGGCCGAAACCGCGCCGATGGCCGCGCCGATGATCATCATCTGCCACAGGCGGCGGGTCAGCAGATAGGCGGTGGCCGCCGGGGTGACGAGCATGGCCACCATCAGCGCCACGCCCACCGCCTGCAACGAGACGACGACGGTGAGGGCGATCAGCACCAGCAGCAGGTAGTTCAGGGCGTCGAGGGGCAGGCGGAGCGTGGCGGCCAGGATCGGATCGAACGACACGACCAGCAGCTCTTTGTAGAGCAGGATCACAGCGGCCAGGACGACCAACCCCAGCCCGGCGGCCAGCCACAAGTCGGCGTTCGACACGCCCAGGACGTTGCCAAAGAGGATGTGGGTCAGATCGACGCTGTAACTGCGGACGGTGGACAGGAGGGCCACGCCCAGGGCAAAGCTGGCGGCAAAGATGACGCCGATGGCCGTGTCCTCCTTGACCTGGCTGCGCCGGCTGAGGTAGCCGATGCCGACGGCGGTGATCAGGCCCATGACCAGGGCCCCCCAGAAGAGGTTGACAGCCAGGAGGTAGGCGACAGCCACGCCGGGGAGGATGGCGTGGGCCAGCGCGTCGCCGAAAAAGGCCATGCCGCGCAGGACGACGTAGGTGCCGACCACGGCGCACAGGGCGCCGACCATCAGCGAGGCCAGCAGCCCGCGGACCATGAACGGATAGCGCAACGGCTCGACCAGCAGGTCCAACAGCTCACCCACGATGGCTTTCCGCCTCCCCGCAGCAGTCGATGTCGCCCAGGACCAGGGCGTAATCCTCGCCGCGCCACAAAGCCTGGCCGCCGTAGGCAGCGGTGAGTGTGGCCGGGGTGATGACCCCTCGCGCCGGGCCATAGGCGATGAGCTGGCGGTTGAGTAGGGCCAACCGGTCGAACCGCTCCACGGCCAGATTCAGGTCGTGGGTCGAAACGAGGACGGTCACGCCCTGTTCCCGCAGCCCATCCAGGATCTCGAGGATCGCCTCCTGCGACGGCACGTCGACGCCGCTGAACGGTTCGTCCATGAGCAGGATCGAGGCGTTCTGGGCCAGCGCCCGGGCGATGAACACCCGCTGCTGCTGCCCGCCCGACAGCTCGCCGATCTGCCGCCCGGCAAACGCGGTCATCCCCACCTGGTCCAGGCAGCGCCGGACGGCGTCGCGGTCGCTGGGGCGCTGCCAGCGCAGCCAGCCGATCTGGGCGATGCGGCCCATCATCACCACGTCGTGGACGGTAACCGGAAAGCGCCAATCCACTTCCGAGCGTTGGGAAACATAGCCGATCTCGGCGCCGTTCGCCTGGATGCTGCCGGCCACGGGGTGGATCAGCCCGACCAACGCCTTGAAAAGCGTGCTCTTGCCCGAACCGTTGGGGCCGACGATGGCCACCCGCTCTCCGGCCTCGACGCTAAAGCTGATCCCTTCCAGGGCGGGGGTACCGTTGTAGCTGACGGTCACGTCATTGACCTGCAAGATGGGAGCCATAGGCTTTACCTCAACGCCTCAACTATCGCCCGCACGTCGTAGCGCATCAGGTCCAGGTATGTCTCGACGCCCGTGCCGGGGCCGCCAAGGGAGCCGGTGTAGAGAAGGACGAGCTTGACGCCGGTGTCTTTGGAAACCTGCTCGGCCAGCTTGGCGCTGACGGTGTTCTCGGCAAAGACCGCCGGCACATCGAGCCTGCGGATCGCCTCTTCCAGCGCGGCCAGGTCCTGGGCGGACGGTTCGGCGGAAGGGTTCAAGGGGTAGACTGCGCCTATCTGCTCAAACCCGTAGCGGCCGGCAAAATAGCCCAGGAAGGGGTGGTTGATCACCAGCTTGCGGTTGGCCTCGGGGATGGCGGCGACCTCCTGGACGATCCAGGCGTCCAACGCCTCCAGCTCACGGGTGTAGGCCTCGGCGTTGGCGCGGTAAACGGCGGCGTTGTCAGGGTCGAGGGCGCTCAAAGACCGCTCGACGGCGCCAACCCAGCGGACGACGTTTTGCACGTCGAACCAGACGTGGGGGTCGTGGTCCCCCTCACCCTCGTGGCCATCGTCCAGGGGGCGCAGGCTCAGCCCATCCGACAGGTAGACCTGGACGGCATCGCCGCCGGCGTTGGCCAGCGTCTCGGCCAGGAACTCTTCCAGGCCGGCGCCGTTGGCAAACAGCAGGTCAGCGTCGTGGATCGCCGCCACGTCGGAAGGAGCGGGCACGTAGCTGTGGGGATCGGCGCCGACAGCCATAAGGGTGGTGAGCTGGATCCGGTCGCCGCCGACGCGGCCGACCACGTCGCCGACCAGGTTGGTGGTGGCGACCACCCGGAGCCCTTCCCTTGAGACAAGGGGGGCGGAGCTCGACCCGCCGCAGGCGGCGATCGTGGCCGAGAGCAGCAGGGCAAGACCGAGCAGCACGACCCTGGAGGCCGCGCCGGTCAAAAACCTCAAAACACTACGATTTTCAAACATTTCTCCAGCCTAATAACCAATATGCCTACCTATCTACAGACTTGAACCCTGCGGGTAGGGTGGATGAGCTCCGGCAGGCCGGGCACAGGCCGACCAGCTCCAGGAGGTGCTGTTCGACCGAGTAGCCGGTCGCCCGGCCGACCTGCTCGAACATGGCCGACAGGTCGCAGCCCTCGAACTCGACGGCGGCGCCACAGCGGCGGCAGACCAGGTGGTGATGGTGACCATGGCTGGCGCTGACATAGCCGTGACAGCCGTCGTCGGTGTGGATGCGGCGGGCAAGGCCCAAACTGGCCAGGAGCTCGAGGGTGCGATAGACGGTCACCAGGCCGACGGTCGGGCAGCGCACTTGGGCGCGCTGGTAGACCTCGGCGGGGCTGTGATGGCCCTCGTCTTCGAGCAGGGCGCCGATCACGGCCCGGCGGGGCCGGGTGATGCGATAGCCGGCCTGGCTGAGCTGATCAAGGACAGAATCTTCGGTGTGCATAGTTGAAAATATTTTTCATTAAGATGGGGAAATTATAGCGCAGGATGGGTGGATTGTCAATTTTGCAGATTAGCGATAAATGCCGCTGAGCACGTCCCGATCATTTCTCCGTTTTTGACGGAATTCTCAAAAGCGTTTATAATATCTGCCGCCATCCGGCCCGGTTCGACCCGGTGAATGGCT
>JAFGOG010000070.1 GCA_016926595.1 Anaerolineae bacterium | reverse complement strand
GGGGATGGGAGACAATTGCCAAGAATCTATCCGAGAACTGTCACCCTGAGGCCCCGCTGTTTGGGCCGAAGGGTCTCGTTAGCCCAATCGAGATGCTTCGCTTCGCTCAGCATGGCAATTTCCGGATAGGCTCTAACCATCGGCAGGCTGCTCTTGCATCGCCTTCCAGACCACTTCTGTCAGGTCCTGCGCCTTGATGCGGACCTTGTTCTTGCGCGCTGCCTCGCTCAGCGTCCGCACGCACTGCTGGCATGCCGACACTACCACCTTGGCCCCCGTCTCCTGGGCCTGCTCGATCCGCCGCTTGCCCACCGCCGCGGTCAGCTCGGGGTCCGACATCTCGGCGTCGCCGCCCCCGCCGCAGCACAGCGACATCTCGCGATTGTCGGCCATCTCCGTGAACGCGATCCCCGGGATCGCCTCCAGCACCTGGCGCGGCGGGTCATAGATGCGGCTCGTCCGGCCCAGGTCGCACGGATCGTGATACGTCACCGGGTCCGGAAAACCGTACAGCTTGATCTTGCCCCGCTCGATGAGCTCCGCCAGCAGCTCGCTGGCGTGCAGCACCTCAAAACCGAGCGGCTCGCCCATCATCTTGGGGTACTCGTGCGCCCAGGCGTGGTAGCACGACGGGCAGGTGGTCACCAGCCGCCGCGCGCCGATCGCCCGCACCATCTCTACGTTGTGGCGCATGCTCGCCTCGGCCTTGGCCCCCATCCCGGCGATCTGCAGCGGAAAGCCACAGCACCACTCGTCGCCGCCCAGCGTCGTAAAGCTCTCCCCCGCCCGCTCCAGGATCTGGACCATGCTCTGCGGTATGCCATAGACGCGAGGGTACATCGCCCCCACGCAGCCCACGAAATACACCGTCTCCGCGCCCTTTACCCGGTCCAGCCCCTCCGGAACGTGGTCCATATTCTGCGTCCACACCAGCCGGTTGCTATTGTCGTCGCCCGAGATATTGTGCTGCCCGGTGACCCGCTCCTGGAGCATATCGAATACCGGCGGATACAGGCCCCACTCCACCAACTGCTCGCGCATCGCGATCCACATCGGCCGGGTATCGATCTGCACCGGGCACACCTCGCGGCACCGCGCGCACAGCGTGCAGCTATACACCCCCTTGCTGAACGCCGCCAGCTCCTCCTCGCTGGCCCGCTTTATGCCGAACAGCCGTGCCAGCAGCCCCAGGTGATCCGCCTTCCAGAACCGCTTGACCTGGTTGATCTTTTGCAGCGGGTGGATCTCTTCGTTCTGCGCTTCGGTAAAGGTCGGGCACGCCTTGATGCACTCGCCGCAGCGGGTGCAGGCCTCCATCTCCAAGATCTGGTGCAGCGTAAAGTTGGCCAGGTCCAGCTTTTTGCCGTTGGCGCTCATGATTGCCCTCCTTTCGCCGTGGCCGGTTGGGGCGCCCCATGTTTTTTCCCGCCTCCGCCATGCCCCGCCTGGTCCATCGCCGTGTTATAGGCCACGATCACCGGGCCCATGATCACGTGGAAAAAGCGGCTGAACGGCAGATAATAGAGCACACCCAGCACAATGACGAAATGGAGCCAGAAAAAGAGGTTGTGCATCACCTCCCACACGCCGGGGCTCGCGCCAATCGCCCCAAACGCCAGCGCCAGCCCATAGCCGATGAACCCCCACTGCGGCCCCCACACCGGGTGCAGCGCGTCCGGGAACTTGTCCAGGGGAAGCATCCCTACGGCCGGGGCAAAAGCTCCCGCTTCGGTCGTATAGTCGGCCAGCAGCCGGAACGCCTCGGCGAAAAAACCGCTGACCACGATCAGCGTCAGCAGGGTCAGGATAATCGTGTCTGTGCCGCTGGTGCGCAGTTGGGCGTCCTTTTTGACATAATGGCGCCATAGGATCAGCGCCATCCCGATCAGCACCACCAGCCCCAGTACATCGTTCAGCAGCGCCACCCACCACACGTCGGCGTGAAACGTCTGGCCGATGATCGGCAGCGACGCCGCCTCTTCCGGCGACATCCCAAACAGCGGCAGGAACTCGACCACCACCCCGGTGATCGTCGACACGATCCCCAAGATCAGCCACGAGCCAAACACCGCCAGGTGGATCAGCCACCGCCGCAGATCGGTGTGCAAAAGCCGGCGGATGGCCACTCCGTCGACAAACAGCGCCTTCAGAAATAGCCATATACGCCGGCTAAAGACAAACCCGACGACGAAACCGATCCCTGCCCCCAGCTTGCGCCGCCGCGAGGCGCTGGCCGGCAGCCCCGGCACCTTGGCCTTGAGCCACATCGCCACGATCGCTGCCAGCCCGGCGATGAACAGCCCCAAAGTAGCCAGGTGAACGATCCAGAAAATCGTCAATCTCAAGTCGTGCTCCATAGACCGTCTCCTTTGTCGGTTTTGAGGGCAACCTCGCCCACCCCATCCTATGCTATCCGATTATAGCACAAACTGACTGTGGGTCAATTTGAGCGCGCGTATACGATCTTGCCGTCCAGCACCGTCATCTCCACCCGCGCCTCCGCAATCTCCTCCGCCGGCCCCTGGAAAATGTCGTGCGACAGCGCCACCAGGTCGGCCAGCTTGCCCGGCGCCAGCGACCCCTTCAAATGCGCCTCACCCGAGGCATAGGCCGCCCCCAGCGTATAAGCGTGGACCGCCTGCGCGGCCGAGATCCGCTGCTCCGGGATCCACCCCTCCGCGCCGGGGCTGCCGTCGGCCCGGCGGCGGGTCGCCGCCGCGTGAATGCCGGCCAGCGGATCCATCGTCTCCACCGGCGCGTCCGAGCCAAACGCCAACCGCGCCCCGCTGGCCAGCACGCTCCGCCAGGCGTAGGCCAGCTCGCAGCGCCGGCCCCAGTGCCGCTCGGCCATCTCCATGTCCGACGTGGCGTGGATCGGCTGCATCGACGCCGCCACCCCCAGTTGCGCCAGGCGCGGCAGGTCGTCGGGATGCAGCAGTTGGACGTGCTCGATCCGGTTGGGCAGCGCCGGGCGCGTCGAGGGCTGCGCGTTGGCCTGCGCCGCCGCGATCGCGTCCAGCGCCGTCCGGTTCGCCGCGTCGCCGATGGCGTGGATCGTCGCTGCCAGCCCGGCCCGGTTGGCCCGGCCCACCAGCTCGTACAGCTCTTCGCGGCTGAGCGTCGGGATGCCGTAATTGCCGGTCGTGCCCTCGTACGGCGATAGCATGTGCGCCGTCTGCGGCCCGAGCGCCCCGTCGGCGAACAGCTTCAGCCCGCCGATCCGCAGCCACTCGTCGCCCAGCCCTGACCGCAGCCCCACCTCTATCGCCGCGTCGAGGTTGTCCGCCGGCAGGTGCATCAGCGCCCGCATCTGCAACTCTCCCGCCGCCCGCAGCGCCTGGAAAGCCGCCAGCGCCGTCGCGCTGCCCGGGTCCTGTACCCCCGTCAGCCCCAGCCGGTGCGCCTGGGCCATCCCCTGCCGCAGCGCCTCCATCATCTCGGCCACGTCCGGCTCGGGTATCGCCTTGTCCACCAGGTCCGCCGCGTTTTCCAGCAGGACGCCGCTCGGCCGGCCCCCCTCGTCGCGCACGATCTGGCCCCCCGGCGGATCCTCCGTGGCGGCCGTGATCCCGGCCAGCTCCAACGCGCGGCTGTTAACCCACGTCGCGTGATAGCTCTTGCTCTGGAGCGCCACCGGGTGATCGGGCGCCGCTGCGTCCAGGTCGGCCGCTGTGGGCATCGCCGGCTCGGGCCACACATTCTGATTCCAGCCGCCGCCCAAGATCCACCGCCCCGGCGGCAGCTCGCGCGCCCGTTCCGCCACCCGGGCTGCCGCTGTGGCCTTGGTGGGCACATTGTCCAGGTCCAGCCGCCTCTGGCTGGCCGCGATCGAATGCCAGCCAAAATGCACGTGCGCGTCGATCAGCCCCGGCGCCACCGTCCGGCCCTCCAGGTCGATC
>JAFGOG010000484.1 GCA_016926595.1 Anaerolineae bacterium | reverse complement strand
GGCATCGGAATGAACTGGCAGCGGAACAGGTCATGCTGGGACGCCGGCGCCCCCAGAAAGAACAGGAGCTCGGCGCCAAGCTCATTTGCTGGTAACTCCCGGCCGAATACCTGCACCTACCAACCGGCGTCACCGCCTTGACAACCCCTCAAGACGGCTATATAATCCAGCGCCTTTAACTTATCGGAAAGGTCAAATACGCAACAACATGCTGCGATTAGCCAAGTATCTGAAACCGTATCGCTTGTTGATCCTGGTAGCCATCGCCCTGCTGTTCGTTCAGGCCAACGCCGACCTGGCGCTGCCTGACTATTTGTCCAGGATCGTCAACAACGGCATCCAGCAGGCCGGCGTGGAGAACGCCGTTCCCATAGCTATCCGCCACAGCCAGATGGACAAGCTCTTGACCTTTATGAGCGCGGAAGAGAAAGCGCTGGTGCTGGACAGCTACCTCTTGATCCAGCCGGCCTCCCCTGAGGCCGAGCAGTATGTTCTCAGATACCCTGCCCTGGCCGAGACTCCGGTCTATTTGCTCCAGGACGTGGACCGGGCCACAACCGATTTGCTGAACGCGATCATGGGCAAAGCCTGGCTGGTGGTCTCTGGCATCGAGCAGATGCTGGCCGATCCCTCGGCGGCGGCGGCGATGGGACAGGAGATCGGCTTTGACCTGTCCCAGATCCCTGCCGGCATGGACCTCTATGCTCTCCTGGCAAGGATGCCCGCCGAGCAGCTCGCTCAGATACGCACGGCCATCGCCGACCGATTTGCCGCCCTGGGCGATAGCATGGTCACCCAAATGGCGGTCGGTGCGGTCAAGGCCGAATATGAAGCCCTTGGCATCGACACGGCCAAGCTCCAAAGCGATTACATTCTGCGCACCGGCGGCCTGATGCTGCTGATCTCGCTGCTTGGCGGAGCCTGTACCATCGCCGTCGGCTTTTTGGCTTCGAGAACGGCCGCTGGATCCGCGCGCGACATCCGCCGCGCCGTTTTCGCCAAGGTGGAGAGCTTTTCGAGCGCCGAGTTTGACAGGTTTTCGACCGCTTCCCTGATCACCCGCTCGACCAACGACGTCACCCAGGTGCAGATGGTGATCTTTATGATCATCCGCATGGTTTTCTATGCGCCGATCATCGGCGTTGGCGGCGTCATCCGGGCCATCGGCAAGGGCGCCAACATGTGGTGGATCATCGCCGTGGCCGTGGTAGCGCTGCTCAGCCTGATCCTGATTGTGTTCTCCACATCCCTGCCCAAGTTCAAGATCATGCAGAGCCTCATCGACCGGCTCAACCTGGTCATGCGCGAAAACCTGTCAGGCATGATGGTCATCCGGGCCTTTAACAAGCAGGAGGATGAAGCCAGGCGTTTCGACAAGGCCAATCGCGACCTGACCAGCACCAGCCTGTTTGTGGCCCGGGTAATGGTGACCATGATGCCGGTAATGATGCTGATCATGAGCGGCATATCCCTGCTCATCATCTGGGTGGGCGCCCACCAAGTCGCCCAGGCGAACATGCAGGTAGGCGACATGATGGCGTTTATGCAATACGCCATGCAGATCGTCATGGCCTTTTTGATGATGTCGATGATGTTCATCTTTTTGCCCAGGGCGGCCGTAGCCGGCGACCGGATTGCGGATGTGCTCGAAACCGAGCTTGCCATCACCGATCCGGAAAATCCCCAGCAGTTCAAGGCTCCCATCAGCGGCGAGATCGAGTTTCGCGATGTCTCTTTCCGCTATCCCCACGCGTTGGACGACGTGCTCCACAACATCAGCTTCACTGCCAGGCCCGGAGAGACAACCGCCTTCATCGGCTCCACCGGCTCTGGCAAGTCCACCGCCGTTAACCTGATCCCGCGTTTTTACGATGTCGCCGAGGGCGCCATTCTACTGGACGGGATCGACATCCGCCAGGTCCGGCAAGGCGATCTGCGGGACACGATCGGCTACATCCCTCAAAAAGGCACCCTCTTCTCAGGCACTATCGAAAGCAACCTGCTGTATGCCGATCAGGACGCCAGCCCCGAAACGCTGACAGAAGCGGCCGAGATCGCCCAGGCCAGCGAGTTCATCTTTGACAGGCCAGAGGGCATGCAGGCAGAGATTGCCCAGGGCGGCGCGAACGTGTCCGGAGGACAGAAGCAGCGCCTGGCGATCGCCCGCGCGCTGGTCAAAAAGCCGCCTATCTACATCTTTGACGACAGCTTCTCGGCCCTCGATTTCAAGACCGATTCGGCCCTGCGCCAGGCGCTCAAACAAAAGACGGGAAACGCCACCGTGCTGATCGTCACCCAGCGCGTGGCCACAGTCAAGAACGCCGACCAGATCATCGTGCTCGAGGAAGGCCGGGTGGTCGGCAAAGGCAGGCATCATGAGCTGATGGAGACCTGCGAGCCCTACCGGGAGATTGCCTATTCCCAGCTCAGCCAGGAGGAGCTGGCATGAGCGCTCAAAACCGCACCGACTCGACGAATCGCACACCTGCCGGCGGCCCTACGATGCGCCGCCCCAGGGGAGGCGGCCCGTTCGGACACGGCGGCCCCATGGCCTTGATGCGGGGCGAAAAGGCCCGCGATTTCAAGGGCACCATGCGCAAGCTGATCCAGTACCTGGGCTCCTACAGGCTCCCGATCCTGATCGTGATGCTCTTTGCGGCCGCCTCCACCGTCTTTGCCATCATCAGTCCCAAGATCTTGGGCAAGGCGACCACCAAGCTCTTTGAGGGCGTCCTGGGCGAGATCTCTGGAACCGGCGGCGGGATCGATTTCGGTTACATTGGCCACATCGTGCTGATCACCCTGGCGTTGTACCTTGGCTCCTCCCTGTTCAGCTTCATCCAGGGCTGGATCATGTCGGGCATCTCCGTGGACATCGCCTATCGATTCCGCCAAGACATCGCCGACAAGGTCAACCGCATGCCCTTCAAGTACTTTGACAGCACCAGCCACGGCGAAGTGCTGTCGCGCCTCACCAACGACGTCGACACGGTCAACCAGACCCTCAGCCAGAGCCTGTCGCAGATCATCACCTCGGTAGTGACCGTGATCGGCGTGTTGGTTATGATGCTGACCATTAGCTGGCAGATGACCCTGGTGGCGCTGCTGATCGTGCCGCTGTCGATGGGCGTCATCGGCCTGGTAGTCGGCCAGTCGCAGAAATACTTTAGACAGCAACAGGACTACCTGGGCCACGTCAACGGACACGTCGAGGAGATGTTCGGCGGGCACCTGGTGATGAAGGCATTCAACGGCGAAGCCGAGAGTATCGAGCGCTTTGACGGGCTCAACACCACCCTCTACAGCTCAGCCTGGAAATCTCAATTCCTGTCTGGCCTGATCTTCCCTATCATGGGTTTTGTCGGCAACCTCGGCTATGTGGGCATCTGCGTTCTGGGCGGTTACCTGGCGACTCAAAACGCCATCACCGTGGGCGACATCCAGGCTTTCATCCAGTATGTGCGCTCCTTCACCCAGCCGCTGACCCAGATCGCCAATATCTCCAATATCCTCCAGCAGACCGCAGCCGCAGCCGAGCGGGTGTTCGAGTTTCTGGCTGAAGAGGAAGAGGTTCCCGATACTGCGGACCCTGTCCGCCCGGAAAAGATCGACGGGCACGTCGCCTTTCAGCACGTTCGCTTTGGCTACAACCCCGACCAGGTCATCATCCGCGACTTCTCAGCCGAGGTGAAACCGGGGCAAAAGATCGCCATCGTCGGCCCCACCGGCGCCGGCAAGACCACCATGGTCAAACTGCTGATGCGCTTCTACGACGTAGACCAGGGCGTCATCCTGATAGACGGCCACAACATCAAGGATTTCAGACGCGAGGACCTGCGCTGCATGTTTGGCATGGTGCTCCAGGACACCTGGCTGTATAACGACACGATCATGGAGAATATCCGCTACGGACAGCCGGACGCCAGCGACGATGCCGTCATCACCGCAGCCAAGGCCGCCCGCGTCGACCATTTTGTGCGCACCCTGCCCGAGGGCTATCACCTGGTGCTCAACGAAGAGGCCACCAACATCTCCCAGGGCCAAAAGCAGCTCTTGACCATCGCCCGCGCCATCCTGATCGATCCCGCCATGCTGATCCTGGACGAGGCTACGAGCTCGGTCGATACCCGCACCGAGGTTCTGATCCAGGAAGCGATGGTTCACCTGATGAAGGACCGTACCAGCTTTGTCATCGCCCACCGCCTGTCGACCATCCGCAACGCCGACCTGATCCTGGTGATGAACGAAGGCGACATCGTCGAGCAGGGCAAGCACGAAGAGCTGTTGGCTCGCGGCGGCTTTTACGCCGACCTCTATAACAGCCAATTCGAATATGCGCCCCAATAAGCGCCTGCGCGCCTGTGACCGGTCCGGCCCGCGCTTTTACCAGCGCGCCGCGTATTGGTCCGCCCGGCGGCGCTTGCCGAACAACAGGGCCATCACCACCCCGGCCACAAAGCCGCCGACGTGCGCCCAAAAAGCCACCCCTCCGACATCTGGGCCGCCCAACGACAGCACGCCGCTGAACAGTTGCAGCACAAACCACATGCCCAGCACGATGGCCGCCGGCACCATCGTCACCCGCAGAAAATAGCCCAGGGGGATGATCGTCGCCACCCGGCTGTGGGGGAACAGCACCAGGTAAGCGCCCAGCACAGCCGCAATCGCCCCGCTGGCCCCCACCGCCGGGATCTGCGAGCCGGGGTTGGTCAGAATGTGGGCCAGAGAAGCGACCACGCCGCCCACCAGGTAAAAGGCCAGGTACCCGATCGCCCCCATGCTGTCTTCCACATTGTCGCCAAAGATCCACAGGTAGAGCATATTGCCGCCCAGGTGCGCTAGCCCAGCGTGCATAAACATCCCGGTAAAGATATCGCCGACATCTCCCAGGCTCAGCCCGGTTGTGAAACTGGCCGGGATCACGGCCAACTGGTAGACCAGCGTTTCCTGCTCGGATCCGGCCAGCCACAGCAGCACAAAGGCCACGGTGTTGGCGGCGATCAGCAGATAGTTGACGACCGGCGTGCGCCGGGTGCGGATCTCGTCTCGGATCGGGATCATCGAGGTTACTCCTTTGCTTTCTTCACAGAATGGCAGCCGGGAACGGCGCCTGCCATTATATCCCAGGATC
>JAFGOG010000483.1 GCA_016926595.1 Anaerolineae bacterium | reverse complement strand
GTTTGCGCCCTATGTGTGCCTGTACGATTTTCTCGTCAGCAAGCTGTGGGGCAACGGCCTGATGCGGACGACTACGCTGGCCGAAGGCGGCGACAGGTGCGACGACCGCTTCCGGTTCGGCCAGGAGCCGCTCAACCTGCAAAGAACACAGGTAAAGTAGAAGGAGTTGACTCATGGACGAACATGTTTTTCACGTTTTATTTGCCGTCGCCTACCTGACCATGTTTGCCATCCGCCTGCTGTCGTGGCGGTCGGCGATCCGGGCCGGCGGGCGCACCGAGCTCAAGGAGGGGAAGGTGAACATGGCGGTGCGCGCCGTGCTCGGGCTGGGCTACATCGGGGCGCTGATCGTCTATGTCTTTTTCCCGAGCATTCTCGGCTGGGCGGTGTTCTCGCTCCCGGCGGGGGTGCGCTGGATCGGGGCGGGGATCACGTTTGGGGCACTGCTGCTGCTGGCCGCGGTGCAGTGGGCACTGGGGAAGAATTTCAACACTACGCTGCACCTGCGCGAGGAGCATTCGTTGGTGACCGCCGGGCCGTATCGCTGGGTGCGCCACCCGATGTACACGGCGCTCTTCCTGCTCGGCGTCGGTTTCCTGCTGTTGACCGCCAACTGGGCCGTCGGCGTGCCGCTGATCGTGGCGCTGCCGGCGATTGTGGCCTCGCGGGTGGGGAACGAAGAGAGGATGATGGTCGAGCAGTTCGGGGCCGACTACCGGGCGTACATGGCGCGGACCGGGCGGTTCTTGCCGCGCCTGACCCGGCAGGCCTAGTGTACTATTGAGGGGGGGTGCGGCGATGAGCGAGTTGACCTGGCTGGGCCGATCCTGTTTCGAGCTGAGGACCCGCCGCGGGCAGCGGATCCTCTTTGATCCCTACCTGGAACGGTACCGGGCGCGATACGGGGCCGGCTACCCGCCGCCCGACATGATCTGCGTCTCGCACGGGCACCTGGACCACTTTGCCGACGTGCCTGACCTGATCCGCGGCGACTCGCCTGCCCTGGTGGTGGCCACGCCACGCCTGTGCCGCGCGCTGAGGACGTTGGTGCCCGAGACAGAGCACCGGCTCTTTCCACTGCCGTGGGATGACGAGTGCGAGGTGGAGGGCATTCCCTTCTTTGCCTTTCGCTCGCCGCCGATGGAGACGTCGCTCTATGACATGTTTGAGGAGTTTGGCGCCGAACAGGTGGAGGCCTTTCTCCAGGCGTTTCGCCAGTTGGCTGACGACATCCTCTACCTGCCGCTGACGAGCTTTGGCCTGGAAGCAGATGGCGTGCGGCTGCTCCACTTTGTCACCGAGTCGGAGAATGGGGGGGAGGAGGTGGACGTGGCCGGCATCGGCGAGCGTTTCCGGCCAGACGTGGCGCTGATCAGTGTGAACCCGGGGGAGGAAGAGCGCGCGGCCGCGCACGCGGCGGACCTGGGGGCGCGCTGGGTCATTCCCCACCATTACCACGCCTACGGCAAGCTGCCGGCCGCGGACCTGGCGCGGTTCGCCCACACCTTGGAGCAGTGGGCGCCTGGATGCCGGCTCCAGGTTCTGGAAGAGATGCAGACGATCTCGCTCTAGTCGAGAGTAAAGGAGAGGGTTGGCACGATGAAGAGGGCGGCCCTGGTGCATGAACGGGTCTTTGCCGGCGACTTTGCCGGCGAGTATGCGCAAAAACATGGCAAGATCGCGGCCAAGTTTGGGCGCGAGATCGCACAGAAGCTGGCGCAGCTTGGGCTGCGGGCAGAGAGGATCCTCGACGTTGGCTGTGGTTTTGGCACGACGGCGATCGTGCTGGCGGGCGCGCTACCAGAGAGTGAAGTGGTGGGCATCGACCTGTCCGAGCCGCTGCTGGCGCGGGCGAAAGAGGCCGCGCGTGACGCCGGCCTGGAGCGACGCGTGTCGTTCCGGAAGGCGGATGTCGGGCAGATCCCGTACGACGACCACTCGTTCGACGCCGTCGTCAATGTGCAGATGCTGCACATCGTGGAGGACCCGGTGGCCATGTTGAACGAAATGGAGCGGGTGCTCGTGCCTGGCGGCATGCTGTTCATGGCCGACATCCGGCGGTCGTGGATTGGGTACCTCGACAAGGTATTCAAGACGGGGTTGACGGTCCAGGAAGCGGGGGCCCTGGTGGCGCGTTCCAACCTGCGGCAGGGAACTTTTTCCTCGGACCTGCTCTGGTGGCGGTACGAGGGGTAACAACGATGGTCAGTAGACAAGCGGCGAAAAGAGAAGAGCTCATCGCTGATCTGACAGATGCCCGGCACGCGGTCCTCGCCGCGGCGGCGGCCCTGAGCAGTGACGAACAGGATACTCCCTTCCTCGGCACCTGGTCGGCGCACGACATCGTCGCCCACCTGGTCGGCTGGGATCACGCCAACCGGGCTGCGATCGATTCGATCCGCAGCGGCCAGTTGCCGGCGTTCTACGAGCAGTATGACCGCGACTGGCGCACGTTCAATGCGGGGCTGGTGGCGCACTACAAACAGCCGACGATGGAGGAGACGGTCGCGCTGGCGCGGGCATCCCACCAGGCGCTGTTGGCGGCGCTGGCGGGCGTGCCCGCCGGGGATGTCAGCAAGGACTATGGTGTACGGTCGCCGGGCAAGCGGCGGGTGACGATCGCCATGCTGTTGAGCGTGGAGGCGCGCGACGAGCAAAAGCACGCGGAGCAGATCCGGGCGTTCGCGGGACGCAGTGAAGGGTGAGCAGGACTGGCTCGCTACCAGTCGAGGATGCTGCGCAAGGCGCGGGCCTGGGCGCGACTGAGATCGACCTCGGCGCCGGTGGTCAGGCGCAGGATGTGGCTGCCCTTGAACCAGGGGATGATCTCTTGCACCCGGTCAAGATTGACAATGGCCGAGCGATGGGCGCGGAAAAACCGGGCCGGATCGAGGCGCGCTTCCAGCTCGGCCAGGGTGCGCCGGATGGGGTACGCCTGGTCTCCGACATGGACCTGGACGGTATCGGCCTCGATGCCGATCCAGTCGATCTCGTCTGTGCTCAGCACGCGGATGTGGTCGCTCTCGTGCACGGCCAGCCGGGCCAGGTAGCGCCCCTCGGCCGCCAGGCTCTCGAGTAGTGGGGCGAGGGAGGTGCCAGGGTCGATCTCTGCCGCCAGGGTGTCCTGGGCGCGGTGGATCGCCTCCTCCAGTCGTTCCCGGCTGAAGGGTTTGAGCAGGTAGTCGAGCGCGTGCACTTCAAAGGCGCGGAGGGCGTATTCGTCGTAGGCGGTGACAAAGATAACGGCGGGCGGGTCTTCCAGCGCCTGGATCACGCCAAAGCCGTCCAATCCAGGCATCTGGACGTCGAGGAGGACCAGATCGGGCGCCGTGTGTTCGATCCTCTCGATGGCCTCGAGCCCGTCCCTGGCTTCGCCGACGACCTGCACACCGTCCATGCCGGCGAGCAGCCGCTTGAGCCTCTCCCGGGCCGGGGTTTCGTCGTCGACGAGGAGGACGCGCAGGGGGTTCACGATTCGGCCCTCACCGGAATCGTGAGCGTCACCCGCGTGCCGGCCGGCGTGTTGGCTGTGATGACCAGCCGGTGCGCCTCGCCGTAGGTCCTGAGCAGCCGCTCGTCGACGTTGCGCAGCCCATGGCCTGTGGCCTGTGCGGCTGGCCATGAGGGGGACATGCCCGGCCCCTGATCGGCGATGGTGATCGACACGGTGTCGCGGTTGCGCTGGACGTGCAGAGCCAGGTCGATGCTGCCGTCGGGGCGGCGGCCATGTTGCACGGCATTCTCCACCAGGGGCTGGAGGATCAGGCCTGGCACAGGCACGTCGAGGGCGGCCGGGGCGATGTCGCGCGTGACGCGCAACTGCTCGCCAAAGCGGGCCTGCTCGATGCGCAAATAGTCGTCCACGAAGGCAAGCTCCTCGCGCAGGGGGACCGCTCCCCGCTCGCTGCCGGCGAGCACGTAGCGGAACATGCCGGCCAGCCGCTCGACGGTCGCTTCGGCCTGCGGCGGATCGGTGTGGATCAGGGCGGCGATGGTGTTCAGGGTGTTGAACAGGAAGTGGGGATTGATCTGGGCCTTGAGCGCCTTGAGCTCGGCCTCGGTGGCCATGGCGCGCAGGCGTTCCTCTTCGGCCAGCTTGCGCTTGAAATCGGCGTGGGAGAGGAAGGTATAGGTAAGGATATGAAAGATGGTGATGCTGGCTATGGTTCCGGCGAGCAACCATCGAGCCTGGACCCCCTCAAACGGCGTGCCCAGGAGCCAGTTGCAGAGGGAGAAAGCCAGCCAGGTGCCGGCAATGAACTCGATCAGGCCGGTGGTGATCTCCATCAGCACGGCACGGTTGGGGGGCAGGTTCCGGAAGAGGGGGTGGATGAACGCCAGATCCAGGCTGAACAGGAGGTAGGTGAGGCCGCTGATGGCCAGGCTGATGATCAGGGCCGGCACGGTTTGCCCGCTCAGGTGGCCGACGCCGAGGCCGGCGGGCAGTGCGGGCAAAATCACGGCCAGCGCCGTGCCGAGGGGGCCGCCGTACCACAATCCTCTGATTTTTCTCATGCGAGCACACCGCCTGTCAACCTGCCGCCTCCGGACGATCGCTGCGCTGCATCACCAAAAAGGCGGAACCGTACCACCGGGCGTGCCTCTTGTAGAGGTCGACTTTGCGCTGCTCCCTGTCGAGGATGTCCAGATCGGCCAGGTTGCCGGCCACCTGTGGCCGCAGCTCATCGATGCGTGCCTCGATGAGCGCATAGTAGTTGACCCACCAAAAGTCCTCCGGCAGGAAAAAATGGCCGACGAGCCGGTACCCACAGCTGGGGAGCTGCCTCACGTATTCTGGCACGGTGGCGATGTCGGGGAAGGAGGGCTGCCAGCGGGCCACGATCTCCTGGGGTGGGTTGGGCTGGAGCCAGGCTCCCTCGTGGACGACCAGAAAGCCGTCCGGTTTGATGAATCTGCGCCATGCGCCAAGGCCCCTCTCGAAACCGATGGCGTTCAGGGCGCCTTCGGCCCACACGACGTCAAAACTCTCGTCCGGAAAGTCCATGTCAAACATGGAGCCATGGACGACCTGGATGTGGCCGGCCAGCCCCTCCTCTTCGATCCGCCGGGACAGCACCGCCAGGGCTGCCTGGTCGATGTCCAGGCCGACGACCTGTCCGCCGCTCAGCCGGGCCAACTCCAGTGTGGCTCGACCCTGGCCGCAGCCCACGTCGAGGATGCGAGGGGCGGTCAGCCCGGGCAGCATCTGGAACGCTTTTCGGGTAAAGTCGAGGCCGATAGAGCTGGCCTCGCCCAGCCCTTGGTAGATCTGGTGATAGATGTCCATCGACGTGCTGTCCTTCCTGCATGGCTCGTTTGCTACAAACCTTTTCAGACCCGCTTTGGTATCATCTCAATCACTTGGGGGATGTAGGGCGGATTGGCAATCCGCCCTACATCCCGCCCCGGCTGGATGAGATGATACCCGCTCTGCGTCATAATAGGCGCAAGCCCTTACAATGTCAAGTTCAGGAGGGCGGCCGTGTGCCTATTCCCACCGGAACGTCCTGATGGCGACGATCCAGCCGCCGACGGCCCAGGCCAGCAGCACCAGCAGATCGCCGGCGATGGCGGGCAGGCCGGCGCCGTCGAACATCACGGCCCGGAAAGGGGCGGCAAAGTAGGTGAGCGGAAAGGCGCGGGCGACGGCCTGCAGGACGCCGGGCAGGGCTTCGACCGGCACAAAGGCGCCACACAGCAGCAGCATGGGGATATAGATGGCGTGGACGGCCATCACCGCCGCGTCGGCGCTGATGCGCAGGCTGCTGAGGACAAAGCCCCACGGGGCCACGGCAAAGGTGCCGAGCAGCAGGATGAAGGCCAGCAGCCAGCCGCTGCCTGCCACCGTGATGTCGGAGGAGGCCCATCCTACGGCCAGGATGAGGGCCACCTGGACAAAGATGAGCGCGGCGGCACTGAGTGTCTTGGCCACAAGCAGAACCCAGGCCGGCAGGGGAGTGCCGCCCAGCCGTTTAAAGATGCCGCTCTCTCGCTCGCGGACCAGCTTGGGCACGGGGCCTTCAAAGGCGGCGGCGATGATGCAGTAGGTGATGATGCCCAGGGTCATAAAGAGGAGCGGCGGCGCCGGGCTGGGGCCGCCCGCGCCGCCCGGGGTGGCCGGCAGCAGCATCCGGAACAGGCCGTCGAGCATCCCTTCCCGGCCCAGGTAGACAAAGAGGGCCATGCCCAGCAGGGGGATGAGAAAGGTCATGTAGACTGCCTCGCTGTTGCGCCAGAAGAGCCTGGCTTCCGCTGTCGTGTGCCGCCACAGGGCGGCTGCTTGACTGGTGAACCTGTCCATCGTTCCTCCTCATTCCCAGCGAAAGGTCTTGACCGCGATCAGCAGGGCCACCCCCAGGCAGCCGAGCAAGATGAGCCAGTCGTGGAGGTAGGCGCCGGGGCCGCCGCCGGTGAGGATTGCCCCGCGAAAGGCGTTTACAAAGTAGGTGAGGGGCAGCAGCTCGGCGATGTGGCGCAGCACGGGCGGCATGCTCTCCAGGGGAAAAAGTGTGCCGCACAGGAACTGCATCGGCAGCGACAGGGCGCGGGCGGCCGCGCTGGCCACGTCGGTGTTGCGGCTCAGGCCCGCGAGGGCCAGGCCCATGGCCGCGAAGGCGAGGATGCCGAGCAGCAGGGTGACCAGGCCCCAGCCGGGGCTGCCGGTGATGCGGGCGCCGAAAAGGATGACGTTGAGGGCGATCATGGCCAGCGTCTGGGCCAGGATGATGGCGGCCGCGGTGAGCACCTTGGCGCCGACGAGCATCCAGGGCTGCAAGGGGGTGCCCCCCAACCTCTTCAAGATGCCGTCGTCGCGCTGGCGAGCCAGGGTGACGCCCAGGTTTTCAAAGGCGGCGCTCGACACGACCATACCCACGCCGCCGGCGATCAAAAAGCTGGCGTAAGAGACGTCGCCCACGCTGCCGCCGCGGTTCAGGTAGCCGAAAAAGGCGATCGTCAGCACCGGGAAAAAGAGGGCAAAGGTGAGCACGCCCTTGTCGCGCAGCACAAGCAGCAGCTCGACACGCAGTTGGCCGGCTATGGCATTCATGCGCGAATCCTCCTGCCCGTCAGGTGGAGAAAGACATCCTCCAGGGTGGCGCCCTCCACGGTCAGCCCGCGCAGCGTAAAGCCATTGGCCTCGGTCAGGTCCATCAGCGACTTGACGGCGGGCTGGACGTGCCGCGCCAGGAGGGTGTATTCGCCGTCGCCGCCGTTCAGTGCCTGCGTCACGCCGGGCATCGCCTGCAGGGTCGCCAGGTCGAGGGGGCCTTTGACGACGAACGAGATGCGGTGCTCGAGCTCGGCCGCCGCCATGAGGCGCCGGGGCGTGTCGAGGGCGATGATCTGGCCGTGGTCGACAATGGCCACCCTGTCGCACAGCCGCTCGGCCTCCTCGATATAGTGGGTGGTCAGAAAGACCGTCTTGCCCTTTTTGCGGGCCAGGTCGATCCACTCCCAGATGGCCCGCCGCGATTGGGGGTCGAGGCCGGCCGTCGGCTCGTCGAGAAAGAGCAC
>JAFGOG010000482.1 GCA_016926595.1 Anaerolineae bacterium | reverse complement strand
CCCAGCGCCTCGATCGTGGCGGGGTCCCATTCGGGATCCGCCTGGCTGCGCAGTTCTGCCAGCAGGCCGGCCATAATCTGCGGCCACATCTCCTGTCCGTCCACCCGCAGCCCGCGGTGCCACGATAGATGGTTGAGACCCAGTGTGTCCAGTTCTGCCTGCTCCGGATTGGGGCGGCTAAGGGGCAGCGCCCCTGCAGCACCCAATCTGGCCAGCATTTCCATCTTGGTCGTGATCGCCACGTTGCATACCCCTACTGACGGCACGTCGGGCGCGTGGCGGGCCAACGCCTCGGTCACTAGCCCGGCTGGGTTGGTAAAGTTGACCAGCAGCGCCCCGGGAGCCAGCGCACGCATGTCGGCGGCCACCTGCAAAATGACCGGGATGGTGCGCAGCGCCTTGGCCATCCCACCCACGCCGGTTGTCTCCTGCCCGATCAGGCCGTGCCGCCGTCCCAGGTACTCGTCTTCGCGCCGGGCCTGCATTCCACCCACCCGGAGTTGGGTAATCACATACCGCGCCCCGCGCACCGCCTCGCGCTGGTCGGTCGTCAGGCGCACCTGGAAGGGGGCGCCCTTGGCCGCCGCCATCCGCTGGGCCAGGCCGCCTACCACTGCCAGCCGCTCCGCCGACAGGTCCATCAGCCAAAGATCGGCCAGTGGGAAACGCCCCGACCGCTCCAGGAGTCCGTTCACCAGCTCCGGCGTATAGGTCGACCCCCCGCCGATCACTGTTACCTTCATACCTCTCGCTGCCATCGCCTGTGCTCCCTGATACCGATCTCGGCTACTGCTCGCCTGCGGTTCTTGTCATTTTGACAGCTCAAAATTGTCAGTCTCGTAGATGGTCAAGCGGTTCTCGTCACACGTGTTGAAAAACGAGCCCATCTTGCCTTCCGAAATCCGCTCGTCGTGCACTGCAGCCACAGCAATGCCATTGATCAGAAAGAACATGTTGGAGCTTTCGGCAACTACCCCGATCCGGTTCACCTGCCCCGGGTGGATGGCATCGCTAAAGGTCCAGTCGTGGAGCGTCTCGACCTTGCCTGCCAGCCAATACTCAACGTCGAATTGGCGTTCTCTGTCGCGGATACTGAACTGGTAATGAGCGTTGCCGTCGGCCCGGATCATCATCCCGTATCCTTCTTGAGCGTTGCCCGGTCCTTGGATCAGTTGCCAGTCCTGCTTGGCGCTGAAAAGAGAGCCGGTATCTTCCCCACCCCAGCTCCACCAGATGGCGCAGTGGCCTGGCTTGACCTCAATGCGTTCCTTCTCTCCGGCGATCCGTTTGGTCATCTGTTCGTCGTCCGAGATGACCTGATCGGCCTCCCCCGCATGCGTATCGTGGGCCGCCTGGTTTGTCGTGTGGCCCAGCAACATCTCGACCACCTGCTGCCGGCCCGATGCAACCGCCAGTTGGTAGGCCTCGGTTGAGCGGTCCGGCTTGACCCCCTGAACTAAGGTTGGTTCTTGCGGCTGGCTCTTCGTCACTCCAACAGTGGCTACCAAGGCCGGTTCCTGCATCCAGGTTGGGACCAGTGCGGGTTGAGCTTGTTGGGGTGGTGCCACGGCCGGCGCCGTGGCAGTTACTGGTGGGGAGTTGAAGGTTGAGCTTGCCGCCGAGGCTGCTCCTGTCCCAGCAGGGCTGCTGTCCCGTTCGCCCAGGTACGCCAGCGCGCCGGCAGCCAGGGCACATGCCCCCATTCCTACCGCCAACGTCCCCATCACCACGGAAAACCGGCGCCAGCCTGTTCCCTTTGGCCTAGTTCCTTTCAACAACAGGATCCCCAGTGCGATGGAAAGACAGAGAAGCGACGCCATTCCTGCGCAAAATGCTGCTGTTGGGAGAAGATTCTCCTGGATCGTCTTCTCTAGGTTATCGATGGGGCTCCGGGGCGCCGGCTCTGGGGTAGTCGTTTGAGAGATGAGCACTGCTTGTGCAGGCTCTGTCCCGATCGCCTGCACCTCGATGTCCACAACTCCATCCCCATTCTGATCCAGATGGAGCGTTTGCAGGCCCGCGCGGCGGTCGATCGTCCCAACCGTGGACGGATGGACCTGAAAGGCGGGATAGTCTAGCGTGGTTCCCCCCTCGGGTAAACTGACGGTGATGGACAGGTTAACCAGCCCATCGCTGGCTCCCTTGAGGCGGACCTGGGCCGTATCTGTGCCTGGATACAGGATCGCTTTGCTTTCCCCATTCAGAAAGGCAGCGGAACCAGGGGCTTCGGTGACAATCTCGCCGTTGTCGAGAAAACCGATCCGCTGCCCGGCCGAGGTTGTGACCAGGGGATAAGCGGGCGACTGGACGAATATGGCGTTGATTGGCAGTCCTTCACGCATCCATTCTCGCACCATAGCGTTCATCCAATCTACCGCCACACCACAAGGGGGTGTGACCTGGCTGAGCAGGCTCTGCATGTCGTGAGCGGTGACCAGGATCTTGATGGCCAGCACTACCTTTTCTGACACGTCCTTGACCGCCGTAAACATCCCAAGCGCCCACCATGCCGTTGCTTCGGCGTAGCAGAGCAGTTGCTCACTGCCTGCCATTCGCTCCTGGCACTGATTCATCCGGGCGATCCATCCGGCCAGGCCGGTCGGGATGCGGGCCGGTGGGTAGACCAAGGCGACCGCTTTGGCGATCCACGCCGCGCAGTTCCAGCCACTCTCCTCGTGAGGCTGAACCGAGATCGCCTGCGTCGATCCGTTCCATCTTAGATTGGACTCACCTGAAGCTCGGAAAGAGATTTCTATCTCCCCGTTCTGAACAGGGGTGAACAGGTAAACGTCGTCCAGACGTAGCGACCACAGGTCACCACTGGCCAGCGATGCTGGCAGATCGGGCATCCGTGCGTCGGTTGCAGGCGAATAATGGTACTCCTCCAGCTTGCCCAGTCCCGATTTCTTGAGGATGACCTGGATTTCATAGTCCTTTGGATCAAGAGGTGTATAGTCGGCATCGCCGAAGTTGATGACCTCCATCATGAGCGAATTGGGCCGAAAGACCATGACTTCATTCGAAGCTAAAGGGCTAAGCTGAAAGGCTATGGCCAAATCGGCCGAGCCGGCGGATGGCGTAGGCGAAGGAACCGCGTCGGTGGGAGGCAGCGGCGCGGGGGTGTTGGTTGGAGGTAGCGGCAGGGGAGTGTTGGTGGGAGGTGGCGGCAGGGGAGTGTTGGTGGGAGGTGGCGGCAGGGGAGTACTCGTTGGCGGCACCGGAGCACATTCTGCGCAGTCAGAGATGCTCTCAATGTTTGACCAATCGGATATGCCGCCCCAGGACGCGTAGATCGGATCGTGAATACGAAAGTAGCCCGGAAGGCTGTACGGGGCAAGCTTGGTGAAAACTTGCTCAGAGACCGGATCAAGCAAGATCACCTCGCCAGTATCGCACACGATAAGCTGAGGTACCCAGGCCCCCGTATCACTGGGATTCTCTATCCACCCACAAAGGACAGTGCTTGCGCTGCTGGGCCTTGCTGCCGGCATGATCAGGCTGAAAAGGAGCATTGCTACCAGAAATACCGACCAACCCCCACGGCTGCCAAGATAAACGCCTCTCCTCATACTGCTGCTATCTCCATGGTAAGTCCTGTCCGGCTGCTCTTATAGACCGCGTCCACGAT
>JAFGOG010000481.1 GCA_016926595.1 Anaerolineae bacterium | reverse complement strand
TCCTTCTGGACCGGCATGACCGACTATGTCAGCGGCGCGGCCGACCTGGATACCGTCGTCAAGGAAATCGACGCCACCTGGCCCAAGTAGTATCAACCTGAAGCAATGACTGCCAGCCCGCAATGGGCTGGCAGTCATTCCACCAAAGGAGTTGGACCATGCAACAAACCGATGCAATCGAAAAAAAGGCAGGACCGCTTGCCGCGATCGTGAGCTGGCTGGGACGGGCGTTCGTGGCCGTCGTCATCCCTGCGATCGCCTTTTTCGTGCTCTACCAGGGCTTTATCTTCCTGCGCGACAGTCAGGCGCCCAGATCGGTGACGGCCGCAGTGGCCATCGTCTGGGGTGTCGGCGGGGTAGCGCTCCTGTATTGGGTGTTCAACGGGATTGTCGAAAGGCTACCGGACCTGTGGACACAGCGGCTTCAGCCCTTTGTGTTCGTCGGCCCGGCCATGGCCATTCTCCTCTGGTACCTGGCCATACCGGCAGTGCGTACCTTCTACCTGAGCCTTTTTAGCCGTGATGGCGTGCCCGCGGGTGTCGGCTTTTTCGAATCCTTTACCACCGATGCTTTCGTCGGCCTCCAGAACTATGTAGCCATGTTCACCGAGCGCTTGCTGATCGAAGCTTTGCGCAATAACCTGCTGTGGATCGTCTTTGGCAGCACCCTGTCCGTGGTGGTGGGGCTGCTCGTGGCGACCCTGGCCGACCGGAGCAAATTCGAGCGCGTCGCCAAGTCGCTGGTTTTTTTGCCCATGGCCATCTCCTTTGTGGGCGCCAGCGTCATCTGGAACTTTATGTACGAGATCCGGCCGGCCGGCGAGTCTCAGATTGGCCTGCTGAACGCCATTGTCGCAGCCTTTGGCGGTACCCCTTTTGCCTGGGACAAGGCGGTGGAGATTGCGCCGTGGAACAACCTGTTCCTCATCCTCATCGTCATCTGGCTGCAGGCAGGATTCGCTATGGTGCTTTTCTCAGCGGCCCTGAAAGGGATTCCAGAGGAGATCCAGGAAGCAGCCCGGGTGGATGGCGCTACCGAGATACAGGTTTTCTTTCGGATCATGATCCCCCACATCATGGGCACGATCATCACCACCTGGACGACTGTCGTCATCTTTACCCTCAAGATCTTTGACGTCGTGTGGGTCATGACCGGCGGGCAATACGGCACTCACGTGATCGCCACCCAATTCTACCGCCAGTCGTTCACCGCCCGAAACTCGGGCTATGGCTCGGCCATCGCCATCATCCTGCTCATCACCGTCATCCCGGTGATGATCTACAACCTGAAGCAGTTCAGGGAACAGGAGGCCTTCTAGCATGAAAAAGCGAAACTGGCTTGGCCCCGTGCTGGTCAATGGCATACTGCTGCTTG
The DNA here is from genome assembly GCA_016926595.1 of Anaerolineae bacterium. Next base: position 3,233 of record JAFGOG010000481.1, on the reverse strand, counting down.
TGGTCATCATCTGGAGCATCCCCACGATCGGGCTGTTGGTCTCCTCCTTTCGTACCCGTTTTGACCTCCAGACATCGGGCTGGTGGAATATCTTGCCCCACAGAGATTGGGAAACGGTGTCCACGGCCGATCCAAAGGCACTTGGCCTTGACCCTGACGGTGTGATGAACGTAGAAGGCGTGCAAGGAACTTTCGAAGAGTTGCGCGCAGGCATCCAGTCGCCCGATGGCTCGACCCGCGTCACCTGGATCGGCAACAAGCGCCTGGGCACTATCGAAGTGCAGAAACAAGTGTGGGCCGTAACCTGGGACTTTACCCTGGACAACTACAAGCAGGTCCTCCTGGGCAGCGGCGTCGAGGCCAAGAATCCAGATGGTACCACAGAGCTGCTGCCCGGCCAAGACATGTCGCAGGCCTTCCTCAATAGCCTGGCCGTGTCGATCCCTTCGACAATCATCCCCATCCTGATCGCGGCCTTTGCCGCCTATGCCTTTGCCTGGATGAAATTCCCGGGCCGGAAGACGATGTTCGTCCTGGTGGTCGGGCTTCTGGTTGTCCCGCTACAAATCGCACTAGTGCCCATCCTGCGCGACTATATGGCCTTGAAGCTGAACGGCACATTCCTGGCCGTCTGGCTGGCCCACACCGGGTTTGGCCTGGCCTTGGCCACCTACCTGCTGTTCAACTATATCCGTACCTTGCCTCGGGAGACGCTCGAGTCGGCGTTCATCGACGGCGCCTCTCACTTTACCATCTTTGTCAAGCTTATCCTGCCGCTGTCGGTGCCGGCGCTGGCTTCTTTTGCCATCTTTCAGTTCCTGTGGGTGTGGAACGACTACCTGGTGGCTCTGACCTTCCTGGGCGTCGATCCCTCCTACAAGGTCCTCACCCAACGCCTGGCCGACCTGACCGGCACCTTCGGCAACCAATGGCACCTGCTGACCGCCGGCGCCTTTGTCACCATGATCCTGCCGATGATCGTCTTTTTTGCGCTGCAGCGTTACTTTGTGCGCGGGATGATGGCCGGATCGGTCAAGGGTTAACGCCATGGATCAGTGCCAGAGATCGGGAGTCTCGGGTCAGAAACCAGACTCCCGATCTCTGCAAGCTCTCTCCTCCAATGCCTGAGCAGAAGCAAAGCGTCCTCGCCTTCGATTGGGCTTTCTTCTTCTATTGGCTAATGGCCACCACGTCAGGCTGGCTGCTGGGCTGGCTGCTGCTGCCGGCCATCGCCCTGGTAATAGCAGGGATAGGCGCAGGAGTCATGCAATGCCTGGTCCTGATCCGCCGCATCCCCCATGTCTGGCGCTGGATCCTGGCCACGGTGGCCGGCTGGCTGGTGGGGGTAAGCATCGCCCTCTTTGTCGTGCCGTCTGGACTTGGACTGCTGTCCGGAGCCGTGATCGGAGCGACGACCGGGATAGCCCAATGGGGCCTCCTCCGCTTCCACGTCCGGTGGGCAGGCTGGTGGATCGTCATCAGTGTCCTCGCCTGGGCCACCGCCTTGAGCGCGGCGCCTGCCTCTGGGACGATCGCGCTGCCGCCCGTCGTTCTTTCTGGGGTGATGGCTGCCGTGCCGACCGGCCTGGCCCTGGATTTGCTGCTCCGGAATCCAAAAGTAGAGGAAAGGACCCGTGGAGCGTAAAGCACGAAAATCGCTGGAACGACTGAGACCGCGTTTTGAGCCCCTGCTGGAACAGGTCGAACCACAAGCCCGCGATCTCTTTTGGCAGCGCATGCATGATCATTTTCCCAGAGCCTTTGCCCTGCTGATGGAGCTGTATGGCACTTATTATTCCTTCTTCTATCACCTGGAAGTGATCCTCAGAACAGTCACGCGGGCCTACGTCGACCGCCCTCCGGATCTCAAAGCCTTGGATCTACAGCGCGAAGCCAACCGCCTCTGGTTCCAGTCGGAGCAGATGGTGGGCGGGGTCTGTTATGTCGATTTGTTTGCCGGCAGCCTGTCAGGCGTCCGGGACAAGATCCCCTACTTCAAAGAGCTGGGTCTGACCTACCTGCACCTCATGCCGCTCTATCAAGTGCCAGAAATCAACGACGGCGGCTATGCCGTGAGCAGCTACCGCGAGGTGAACCCCGCCCTGGGCACCATGGAAGAGCTGGCGGGCCTGGCCAAGGCGCTGCGCGAGAACGGCGTCAGCCTGACGCTCGACTTTGTGTTCAACCACACCAGCGACGAGCACCTGTGGGCCCAAAAAGCCCTGGCCGGCGACGAGGACCATCAGGACTTTTTCTTCATCTTCCCCGACCGCACCCTGCCCGACCAGTACGAGCGCCACCTGCGGGAGATCTTTCCCGAGCACGCGCCGGGCAGTTTCACCTACCGCCGCGAGCTCGACCGTTGGGTATGGACGACCTTCAACCCGTTCCAGTGGGATCTAAACTACTCAAATCCGGCCGTGTTCGACGGCATGTTGGGCGACATCCTGTTCCTGGCAAACGTCGGAGTCGAGTTTCTGCGCCTGGACGCAGTCCCTTTTGTCTGGAAGCAGATGGGCACGAGCTGCGAGAACCTGCCCCAGGTGCACACCATCATCCAGGCCTTTAATGCCCTGGTCAAGATCGCCGCCCCGGCCTTGGAGTTCAAGTCGGAGGCGATCGTGCATCCCGACGCCGTCGCCAGTTACTTTGGGCAGGGGGACAGGGCCGGGCACGAGTGTGACCTGTCCTACAACCCAACGTTGATGGCGCTGCTGTGGGAAGCGCTGGCAACCCGCGAGGTCAAGCTGCTCAAGTACGCCATACAGCGGCGCTTTCGCATTCCGGACAACTGCGCCTGGGTTAACTATGTGCGGGTGCACGACGACATCGGCTGGAGCTTTGCCGACGAGGACGCGCAGGCGCTGTGGATCAACCCCTTTGAGCACCGCCAATTCCTGAATCGATTCTATACCGGCCAGTTTGAGGGGAGCTTTGCCGCCGGCCTGCTGTTCAATTACAACCCGGTCACCAAAGACGCCCGGATCAACGGCACCTGCGCCTCGCTGGCTGGACTGGAGAGCGCCCTCAAAGCCAAAGACGAAAAGCAGATCGATCTCGCCATCCGCCGCATCCTGCTGTTGCACAGCATCATCATCAGCATCGGCGGCATCCCTCTGCTCTACATCGGCGACGAGCTGGGAACCCTGAACGACTATTCCTACCGGCAGGACAGCGGCAAGCTCGACGACAGCCGCTGGGTTCACCGCCCCGCCTTTGACTGGGAGCGAGCC
>JAFGOG010000480.1 GCA_016926595.1 Anaerolineae bacterium | reverse complement strand
GGCGCCCGGCTCTTTGCCCGCGACGACGGCACCACCTCGCTCATCGGTTTCAACTGGAGCAACTCGGTCAACAACGAGACGATCCAGATCGCATCCGATCTGCGGCGCGCCTTGGGGTTGGAGGACGTAGTCCGCTTTGAGCACCACATCACCGAGACCTACAAGAGCATTGTCCGCCAGCCCTACGACCGCACCGAGGAGCTGGTAGAGCTGGCCGCCACAGTGTCCAACATCTCGGCCAAGCACGAGGGCGGCAACCTGGACGTGGAGCAGGCGCGAGAGCACCCATCCGATATCCTCGAGTATTTCCTGCCCAAAGAGGAGATCCTGGCCAAGGGACTGATGCCGGCCTTGGAGCGGAACTACCTGGACAAGCACAATGCCCTGAACCACACTGCCAGGGCGTTGACCGAGGCCGGCCTGTCGGTCATCGCCGCGCCGAACCTGCACCGATAGGGCACAAAAGATCTGATTGGAGGCGAAAATTATGACTGATAAACCATTCCAGCCGGGCGGGGTCAACCCCGCCCTGGTCACGCCTTTTGCCAAAGACGAGTCGGTCGACGAGGCGGCCTTCCGCCGCCTGATCCAGCACGTGATCGACCACGTCGATGGCCTGGTGCCATGCGGCACTACGGGCGAGTTTAACTATCTGACGCCTGATGAAAACAAACGGTTGGTGCAGATCGCCGTCGAAGAGGCCCAGGGCAAGCCGGTCATCGCCGGCACCGGCGCCGCCGGCACCAAACTGGCCATCGATCTCGGCCGCAGCGCGCAGCAAGCCGGCGCAACCGCCTGCCTGGTCGTCACCCCCTACTTTCTCCACCCGTCCGACAAGGGGATATACCAGCATTTCTACGAAATCGCCAGGGCCTTACCCGACCTGCCGATCATCCTGTACAACATCCCGCAGGTGGTTGACGCCTACCTGCCCCGCCGTGTCGTCGAGGATCTGGCCGACATCCCCAACATTGTAGGCCTCAAGGACTCGTCGGGCAACCTGACCTACACCATGGAGATCCTGGAATATGCGGGCGACCGGATCAACGTGCTGATCGGCCACGACGAGGTGGTGCTCAATGCCTTGGCCGGCGGCGCGAGCGGCATGATCCTGGCCTCGGCCCAGGTCTACCCGGAGGTGTGGCAGGCGATCCTGCAAGCCGTGCGGCGCGGCGACCTGGAGACAGCTCGCATCCGGCAGCGCACGGTGCAAAAGCTGTCGCGCATCTTTTGCCGCTACGGCGGCGGGGTGGCCGTCAAGCAGGCGCTCAAGATGATGGGCATCGACGCCGGCCAGCCGCGTAGCCCACTCAAGAGCGTCGGCGGGGCACTGATGCACGAAGACCGGGCCGAAATCCAGCTAGAGCTAGAGCGGTTGGGCAAGGTTCAGGCCCCAAGTGCCGAGCACCACGTGCCGGTTGGGCCGCTGGCCGAACGATTCGAGAAAGTAGGCGTGGCTGCCCACACGATCCAGGCTCACGGCATGAGAATCGGCGCCGGCGCTGCCGGCGAAGCGGTCGAGGCGATCCAGATCGACCTGCTGTGCGGCGCCAAGGATGGCCCGTTGGGCGAGGCGTGGGCCTACCAGCTCACCTACCCCCGTCACGGTTACGAAGCGCTGAGCGCGATCCTCGAACCGAACCTGACGGTCCGACCCAGCACGCTGATCGTGCCGACGAATGAGCTCAAGGACCTGCGACAGGCCAACATGATCTACGGCCCGGTGCAGAACGCGGTCGCCAAAGCGATCGTCGACAAGCTGGCCGCCAAGGTAATCCCTGAAGCAGCCATGCGCACCGACGTGATCCTGATCCAAGCGGCGGTCCATCCCCAAGCACTCGACCGCCGGCTGCTGCACCGCAACGCCTATGCGGCAACCTGCGCGGCGATCGATGCCGCATTTGGAGCGTAAACCCATGAGCAAGAAAACTGACTGGTTCAAAGGCATTTTCCCGGCGCTGGTCACACCCTTTAGCTCGGATGACCGGCTGGACGAGGCGACCTACCGCGACTTGATCCGTTTTGTGCTGCCCCATGTCAACGGCGTTGTGCCGTGCGGCACGACAGGCGAGTTCAGCTCTATGACGCTGGACGAAAAGAAGCAGGCCATCGAGGTTTGCCTGGACGAGGTCGGCGGCCGGGTACCGGTACTGGCTGGCACCGGCTGCCAGAGCACGCGCGAGACGGTCGAGCTGACCCGCTGGGCCAAGGACGCCGGGGTAACCGGCGCCTTGGTGGCGGCGCCCTACTTCCTCAAGCCTGCTTTCAACGAGGTGTTCGACCATTACAAAGAAGTGGACAAGGTCGGCCTGCCGACGGTGCTGTACAACATCCCCCAGTGCGCCGGCACCCATTTCCGGTGGTGGACGGCCGAGGGGATGGGCCTGGCCTTCGACCACGTGATCGGCATGAAGGATTCGTCGGGCGATATGCCCTTCTTCATGGCCGCGCTCGAAAAGCTGCGGGGCACAATCGGCCTGTTCGTCGGGCACGACGAAGTCGTCGGCCCGGCGCTGCTGGCCGGCGCCGACGGCGCGATCCTGGCCTCGGCCAACCTGATCCCCGACATCTGGCAAGAGATCTACCAGGCCGCCCAACGGGGCGACGTCGAGTTTGTCCGGCAGCGCCACAAGGAGATCCAGATCCTGACTCGGATCGTCACGCGCAAGGGCAGTCCCCAGGCGGTGAAAGAAGGGCTGCGGATGATCGGGCTGCCGCAGATGAGCAATGTCCGCCTGCCGATGATCCAGGGCGGCGAGTTTGAGCGGGAGGACTATGAAGACCTGCGCACCCAACTGGAAAACCTGGGCAAGATCGGCACCCAGACCGTGGTCCTGGGCGGCAAACAGGTCAAGTACGCCCTGCCGTCCGACGTCCCGCCCCATTTCGAGGACCTGACGCTGTGTGTGGGCGAGGGGTTTGCCGGCCCGCCCTTTTCCGAGATCGCGCACATCGACCTGCTGCTGGGCAAAAAGGACGGCCCGGTTGGCAAGGCCATCGCCCGAGCCCAGAACGAGCCGCGCCCCGGCCACGAGCTGGCCATCCTCACCGACCGGCCGCTCACCCTGTTGGTCCCCACCGTGACCGTGCGTGGGGCCAAAGCCCGGCAGTTGGTCTACGAGGAAGCGGCCAGCGGCGTCAAGCTGGCCTTGGAGCACGCCATCGCCCACCACAACCTGCCAGAGGCGATCCTGGACGATGTCTGCCTCATCGCCAACGTTTTTGTCCATCCCGCGGCCAGCATCCGCCAGCGGGTCAAGATCAACAACTACAAGGCGATGCGCGCTGCGATCCGCAAGGCGCTGGAGGGGCGGCCTACGCTCCAGGAGCTGATAGCAGAGAAGGAAGCGGCCCGGCATCCGTTCCGTTACGCGCCTTAGCGTTTCTGCGCATAGAAAAGCCCCCTCGACGTGAGGGGGCTTTTGAATGTGGCTACTACATCTGCGCGCCGAGCGCCTCCAGCCGGTCCTTCTCCAGAGCCACCTGGACCAGCCAGGTCGCGAAATCTTTCGGCGGTTCGTGGGTCGTCTCTCGACGGATTAGGGTCAGCGCTCCAGCATCGCAGCGGGTGACGCACACCCCGCAGCCGATGCATCGCTCCGGGTCGACCACCGCCACATCCTCCAAGGCAATGGCCTCCACCGGGCAGGCCTCCTCGCACAAGCCGCAGGCCAGGCAATCGTCGGCGCTGACCACGGCGTAAAAGTTGGAGGCGATCTTGGCCGAAGCCGCCCCCAGGCGGGTGACGGTGCCGAGCAGACCGCAACAGCAGGGGCAGCAGTTGCAGATGAACTCGACCTTGTCCAGTGTGTTGGAGGTCATGTGCACCAGGCCGGCCTGGCGGGCCCGCTCCAGCACAGCCAGCGCCTCGTCGCGGTCGATGAGGCGGCCCATCCCCCGCTCGGCCAGGAACTTGGCGCCATAGTCCAGGGCCAGGCACACGTCGATAGGCGCGTCACAGGCCCGCTTGGAGACACGGCAGGCGCAGTCCTGGACCGAGATATACTTGGCCTTGTCGATGTAGCCGACAACCTCCTCATAGGCCAGCACTGTCTGCTGGGCGTCGACCGTTTCCTGGATAGGGATGACCCGACCCATGTGGGTCACACTGCCGGTCATCTCCGCTCCCCAGCCGTCCTGGTAGTAATCGTGCCACAGCTCGCTCAGCCGCTCGAAAGGCAGATCCAGGCGGCCATGTTTCATCATGGGGAACTCGAACAGGCCTGGCGCGGTAGGAAAAAGCATGTAAAAACGCCGGCCCTTGGACTCGTAGGCATAGACCAGCCCCTTGTCGGCCATGGCTTCACAGTGGGTTATCAGATCTTCCACCGGCAGGCCCGCCTTTTGGGCGATGTCGGCGTCACGGCCCGGCTTGAAAGGCAGGTAGAGGGCCACCGCTGCCTCCTCGGGCGTAAAAAGGATGCGCAGGATCTCGAGGAACGACTCTCGGTACGGCGCCCCCATCGGATGGGTATCCAGTTTGGCCCTGAGCTGTTCGTAAATGTCCACTGTTCCCCCGCCCATCACGGATTCACCTTGAGCGCCAGGTACTTGGCAGCGCCCCAGCCCTCTTTGCCATCCGACGTGCGCAGCTTCCACCACACAAGGCCGTCGGCCTCCTGGGGGCCGTCCAGTACGGTCAGGGAGTTGCCCTCTCTGACAGTGATCACGATGGCAGCCCCTGTGGTAGGCTGAGCGCGCAGGTTCAGGCCAACGTTTCCCGTGCCCTGGACGGTCACCGTGGCGCCGGGCGCGATTTCGGTGAACGAACCCGGCAGGGCCGTGGGGCCGATAGGCAGCTCTACCGTCGGCGTCGCCGTTTGGATCGGCACAGACGGCGTCCAAGTAGCCGTAGGTGCAGCCTGACGGGTAGCCGTCGCCGTAGGGACGGGGGTCTCGTCTGCTCCACGGCCCTGGATAGCCTTGACCAGCAGGACCAGCGCCACACACAGCAGGATCACGATCCCGACGACAATGGCCAGCAAAGCCCACGGCGGCAGCACCGGACCCCGGCGCCTGGCATGACGCATCGGTTTCCGATCGGGCGATTCCCACTCGCGGTCGCTCCACTCTCCTGGGCCAGCATCGTATTGCGTCATAGTACCTTCCTCCCCAAAGAGTTAGTTTCTTGATTGTCTGCCGATCCGGGCCTGTCGCCAGGCGCGCAGCTCGTCCAGTGTCATGCAGTTGAGCACGTCAGAAGCCCTGGCCCAGCCGCGCCGGGCCGTCGCCAAGCCGAAAAACAGAAGGTCGAGCCCGTCTGGATGGTGGGCATCGCTATTGATCGCGATCGGCACACCCTGTTCGACGGCCTGCCGGACGTGCACGTCGTCCAAGTCGAGACGAGAAGGGTGACTGTTGACCTCCAGGGCTGTCCCCGTTTCAGCAGCAGCCTGAATCACGGCATCCAGGTTCACGCTGCTCTCGCCGCGCTGGCCCAAGATGCGCCCTGATGGGTGGCCGATGATGTCGACGTAGGGATTGCGCAGGGCGCCCAGTACCCTCTGCGTTATCTGCGCCGGATCCTGGCGCAGCGAAGTGTGCACCGAGGCGACGACCAGGTCGAGCCGGGCCAAGACCTCGTCGGGAAAGTCGAGCGAGCCGTCGGCCTTGATCTCCAGCTCGCAGCCCTGAAGCAGCTTGAAATCATCCCAGGCTCCATTGAGACCATCTATCTCGATCCGCTGGGCCTGCAGCCGCTCGGCAGTCAGCCCTTTGGCAATCCCCAGGCTGTGGGTGTGATCCGAGATCAGCAGGAAGCGATAACCTCGCGCCCGGGCCGCCTCGGCCATCTCGGCCAGGCTGCCTACGCCGTCACTCCAATCAGTGTGGGCGTGCAGATCGCCCTGGATCTGCTCCCAGTCTACCAGATCGGGCAGGCGTCCCGCCTGTGCGGCCTGGATCTCGCCCCGGTCCTCGCGAAGCTCTGGTGGGATCCAGGGCAAGCCCAGCGTTTCGTACACCTCGGACTCTTCCGCGCTCAAGATCTCTCCACCATCTTGCCGCTTGAAGCCATACTCGCTCAAGCTGAGGCCTTGCTTCTGCGCGATCTCGCGGATCCGGATGTTGTGGGCCTGGCTGCCGGTAAAGTATTGCAATGCCGCACCCCAACGCCGGGGCTCTAACACGCGCAGGTCGGCCTGAAGCCCGTTGTGGAGGCGAACCGTCGTCTTGGTCGGGCCGCTGAGCATCACCTCGGCCACCTGGGGCAGCGCGGCAAAGGCGCGCATAACGGCCACCGGCTCACCTGAGGCGGCCAGCAGGTCGATGTCGCCGATGGTCGACCTCATCCGCCGCAGGCTGCCGGCTACCGTAACCTGCACGACCTGAGGGCAAGTAGCCCTGAGCCGTTCGACCAGGTCGTTGGCCACCGGCCAGGCCGTGCCCAGGGGAATGCGATCGCTGCGGCGGTGCAGCAGCTCGATGCCGGCCAGGATCTTGGACTCGGACCTGGCGCCCAGCCCCGGCAGGCCGCGCAGCTTGCCGGCGCGGGCGGCCGCTTCCACCTCGGCCACGCTCTGCAGGCCCAACTGCTCCCACAGCAGCTTGGCCGTCTTGGGACCGACCTCCGGGATGGCCAGCAGCGAGACGACGCCAGGCGGCACCTGATCCTGCAAGCGCTCGTAATAGGCCAGGCGGCCGGTGCTGAACAGCTCGTCAAGCTTGTCGGCGATGGCCTGGCCGACCCCTGGGATCTCTTGCAGTGTACCGGCCTGCCAGTAACCCCGAATGTCGCGGCCCAGGTTCAGGATGTTTTCGGCAGCGCGCCGGTAGGCGATCACTTTAAAGCGGTTCTCGCCCATGATCTCCAGGATGTCGCCGATGCTGTTTAGCAGATCCGCCACGTCACGGTTGGTCATAGTTCACATCACAGCGCATACCACGGGGCATCCATCCACAGCTCGCTCATCGCCCGAGATCCTCGACAATATCCTCGGGGATGAACGTTACGTCAAGCTGCAAGTCACGGGCGAGGCGAGCGCTGAGGGCCATAACGCCGGGGGTCTCGGTGGCATAATGGCCGGCGACTACCAGGTTAAGCCCTGCCTCTCGGGCAAAAAGGATGCCAAACATGTCGGCCTCGCCGGTCAGGAAAGTATCACAGCCCAGCGACTGGGCACGGGCCATCCACTCAGGCCGGCCACCCCAGCCGGCGATAATGCCCACGTGGCCAAAGCTGTCGCTGTTCTTCCAGACACGCGGCCCGGCGCCCAGTTGGTTGCCCACCCGCACCACAAACTCGGGCAAATGGCCGACGGTCAAGCCATGAACGCCGAATTCTGACTCGTCGTCGGGCTTGAACGCGGCCTGGATCGCCACCCGCACCACCCGGGCCAGCGCATCGCTCGTCCCAATGTCGCGGGCCTGGTCCAGGCAGTCGTGGGCCACATACAGGTTGATGCCCTGCCGGCGGAGGCGATCGTACTTTTGCGCCATCAAGTGGGCATCGGTGCTTGGCCAGGCGGCGTGGTGGGTGATCAGCAGATCGCAGCCCCGGGCCGCCGCCCGGTCGATGGCCTGGAACGAGCAGTTGACGGCCAGGCCTACCTTGGCCACGGCAGGCCGGCCGCCGATCACCAGGCCGTTGCCGCTTTCGTCCAGGCCCGCCACGCGGAGCAGCTCGTCCAGGTAGGCCTTGATCTCGACCAGGGAACGCGTCGTCGCCTGTAATGTCATCACTTCCTCCCCCTGCCCCTATTGTACCGCCAAATGGCTATCTGGTCAAACGCAGCGAATGAATTTTGGATTCAGGCTGGCAGGCTGAGCACGGTTGACAGGCGCTTCAAGGTGGGATAGAATGGGCGCGATGGATGGACTGGATCAGCCGCTGGGCGATACGGCTTTTGCCGTGTTCGACGTAGAGACGACAGGATTACACCCGGCTTACGGCCACCGGGTGTGCGAGGTGGCCTGCCTGCGGATTCAGAACGGGCAGGAGATAGCCCGATTCGAGTCGCTAGTTGATCCCAAGCGACCCATCTCAGCGGGCGCCTTTCACGTGAACCACATCACGGCCGAGATGCTTGCAGGGGCGCCGGCTTTTGAGGAGGTGGCCGAGCCCCTGCTGGCGCTAATGGCGGGCGCAGCGATCGTGGCCCACAATGCCCCCTTTGATCTCGGATTCCTGGCCGCAGAGCTAGAGATCGTTGGGCTGCCCCCGCCTGAGGGGGTGATCGTTGACACGCTGGCCCTGGTTCGACGGCTGTACCTGTTTGCCAGCAACAGCCTGCCGGCGGTTGCCGCGGCCATGGCGATAGATACCGGCACTGCCCACCGGGCAATGAGCGACGTGGAAACAACCGGCCACGTCCTGGGCCGGATCCTACACGACATACAGGAACGGTGGGGCGCCACGACGCTGGGCGAGCTAATCGCCTTCCAGGGCGGGCTGATCCCATATCCCTACGCACGAGCCGTGCCGCTGCCGCCGACCATCGCCGAGGCGCTGGACAGCAGGGGACGGGTGCGGATGCGGTACGTGAACGCCGCGGGTCAGGAAACAATCCGCACGATCCAGCCTCTCCGCGTCCGGGAGGACCGCGGGTATCAGTACATGGTTGCTTTCTGTTATCTCAAGGGCGAGCAACGCACATTTCGCCTGGATCGGATCATAGAAATGACGGCGGAGGGCTAAACCAAAGGGGTTGGCACCGAGCCAACCCCTTTGAGTGACGGAACAAGGCGCGCCCGACAGGATTCGAACCTGCAACCGTCGGTTCCGAAGACCGATGCTCTATCCGTTGAGCTACAGGCGCAAGGGCTCTAGCCGCAAAGGACACGAAGGTGATTGGCCGGCGCCTTTATCCTTCGCAGCGCCCCCATAGTATACCACGAGAAGCGCTCGCTGGTCAATTCGCTGCTGTCTAATGAGTGCGGTTCAAGTTTTTGCGCAGGAGCCCCGGATAAATGGTCGAAACGGCGCCCTCCGATATTCCAGTAGAGCCAAGCCTAATGT
>JAFGOG010000479.1 GCA_016926595.1 Anaerolineae bacterium | reverse complement strand
CGGACAAAGTCCTCGTAGGTGTACGATGGGTGGAGTTGGACAATCTCCCACAGACCATAGCCAGTAGCCCGAACATGATCGGCGAGGCCGCAGGGATCATCCATCAAGGAGGGGGTGTCTTCCAAGTGACGAGCCAACTGGTAACGACGCAAAGCCTGGCGGGTGGATTCGGCGTCGGACTCGACAACTCCCAGCACATTCGCTGCTGTCAGGAGCGCTGTGTAGGTCTTGCCTGTGCCCGGCGCTCCCTGTAGGACCACCTGGGGCTTGGTGCGTAGCAAAGCGGTCACTTTGCTGACGGCTGGAGAAAGTGCGGCGGCAGCGCGTGCGCTGCGTTGGTCAATCCATCCGCCGTCTGGCATCTCAAAACCTTCTCCCGCAACGTGTATCAGAGTCTGCACGTCAATCCAGTTTCGCCCACCCAACTGCTGCACGGTTGGCCACAACGCACGATAGAATTCCTGAACACGCGCGTACGTGTTGCTGTTGGGTCGGACACTGTAGCTGGGATCGAAGCCTGCCAGCCGGGCTGCCTTCTGAAGGGGAGATGGCTTCACGAATACGTGTCCCTGATCCGGCCACATCATAAAATGGAAATAGGAGACGAACGGCCAGGTCAGGGTTGTCCTCTTGTACCGCTCGCGATGGGCAGGCTCACGATCGCGAAATCGCAAGTATGCCCTGGCCGCTTCTTCTACAAAGCAGTCCAGTCGCTCCAGAAACGGTTTGTCGCCGTACAAGAATTGCTCCAGGGCTAGTGCGAATACTTGCTGTTCTTCAGTATCAAGATCACGTACCCACTGGTATTCATCCCATCGTGCCAGCGGCCCGCCCATGGCGAACGAGCGGACTACTCGATGACATACCTCAGTCCAATCCTCCATCTCAATGAGTTGACGAATGTCTTCAGGAGCCAGCCATTCCCGCATCTGGTCTCCACGGTCGCGTTTGTAACCATGTTCATTCTCAAAAAGCTTCTCGTCGCGAAAGTCGTCGGTTCCGTATGCCCATCGCCCCCACTGCTGAAAGCGAGCTACCAAAACATCCACGTTCATACTGCTGTTTCCCTTTCTGTACGAGTAAACGCCTTCTGGAAGTAGATGGTCCTCGTCCGAATGTACTCCCAAAGTCGGTCATCGCTGGGCTGGTCAAGAGCCGGGGACAAGGCTTCGAAAAGTTCCTCCCACTCGGCGCGACGGAATTGATGATCCGGGTCCTGGCGCAAGAATTGCCCAAAGTCACGTTCAATGTCAGTCTCTTCACCTCGTCGCACCAGATTGACCAGCCAGAACGGAAGCCCGAGCTCCTTCGCCAGCAGGCAGCCAATGACCCAGTTGCGCAGCAGTTCATAGTACCGCATATTTGCACAGTCAGCTTTCAGATAGTCGCCCCCTCCATCGATGTAGCGCTGTGCCTTACCCTGGTCGAAGCGAGTGCTATTGGCCGAAGCATACTTGATCTCAACAAAGGCCAGTCCCCTTTGTGGGGCATAAAGAATCAGGTCCGGCTCCGAGAAGCTGCGAGCGCTTTCTCCAAGTTTCTTGAGCACTGTAATGAGCCGCTCCTGAACCCCTTGTGAGTCGTGGTCATTGTAACCCCAGTACAGGGCCTCAACCGGTGCATTCCAGGTGACGCCAGTTAGGGCCTGGGCAGCGATGGCCAACGAACCACGCCCCTCAAGATGTGAGAAGATGCTCCACGTTACGGTATCTTCCGATTTTTCAAACCTGGCCCGGCGGATCTTGTTCTGCCGATTGCGCTGGTTCAGCGCCTGGTCCATGATCCGTAGATAGCGTTCTTCCGACTGCGGATCCGCCAGGTTGTCGGCGAGCGATTGGCAGATATAGGTGCGCTGCTCCGGATTGCGGCTGTTGGAGATACCAATGCGGCACACGTCACAAAAAGCGTGGCAATTGCCATAGTCGGTCGCCCGAGTCCCCAGTTTGACACCAGGATTGAGGCGAAGAGGATATCCGCATTTGGGGCAGTTTTCGCCTTTCATCAGGTCAGCTTCAATCCTGGCTGGATTTCATCCAACACTTCATTCGCTCGCTCAACCACATCCTCTGGCGGCTCCCCGCCCAACTCGATCCGCACACTGAACTGCAAGTCGTACCCGGCCGTCGCCTTGCCCAGATCCCCCAGTGCATCCGCAAGATCCTGAAGTTCGTGGGTCTGGAGCCGGGCCTCGGCCACGCGCACGCCAGGCTTGGGCGGCGGGGGAGGTGGCGGTGGCGGTGTGCCCGGCACTCGCACCTTGACGTTCTGCGCGCCGGGATAGGGGCACGGCCAGGGACCCGAGTCCGGCATCCGCTCCAGAAAGTGGACGCGAAAGGCGTCGTCGAGCGCCTTTTGCACGGCCGGCCAGGGCAGATTCTCGCCCGCACGATTGGACAGCGCCACGGTGATGGCCAGGGCCGTCGTGATCTCTCCCGGCCACGCTTCCGGCAGGGCAGCGGCCAACAGGTCCCCGGCTGGGATCGGCTTGGGCGGCGGCAGGAGCCGGGCACCGGGCGTGAGCAACCCCGTGGGGATCTCTTCCGCCCAGACGCTGGCCGGACCGGACAGCAGCCACAGCTTGCCGCTGCGGACCGCCTCCTCGACTGCTTCGTCTACCACCTCCTTTGGAGCAGCCGGGACGAACACCGGCTCTTCGTATCCCTCCCGTTGGACCTGGATTACGGTCTCGCCCCCGAAATAGTCATAGACGTCCCGCACCGCGATCTCTGGACCGGACCAGAGCCCCGGCAGCGCGTTCGGCGCCAGCAGGGAGGATGCCAGCTTGGTCAGCGTCGCCGCCTCGGGCAGGACCACTTCCACACCGGGCTCCTTCAGCACCTCTTCCTCGGGCCGGTAGCGCCAGAAGGTGCGCACCGAGCGGTCGGGCCGCTGCAGGCGAAAGACGAAGGTGCCCTCCAGGCAGCCCTGCACCAGGGTGTCGAGGATCGCCTGCTGG
>JAFGOG010000478.1 GCA_016926595.1 Anaerolineae bacterium | reverse complement strand
GTGCGCAGCGTGGCCAACGCCACCCGCCGCGACGCGGTGGAGCTGCTGCAACTGGCGGCTGAGATTCCGATCCACACCGACGTAGAGCTGTACCCGCTGGCAGAGGCGAACGCCGTGCTGCAGCGGCTCAAGCGGGCCCAGATCCGGGGGGCCGCCGTGCTTATTACCTAGTGAGAGGATACTAAACCTGTGACGAACCGAAGGTACATCGTGGCTGCAATCAGCGCCTTGCTGGTGGTACTCCTGCTGGGCTGTACTGTGGGCAGGGGGGAAGTGGGCCAGGTAACGCCAACGCCCACCAAGACGCCGCGGCCGGTCTTGACCGCAACCCTGACGCCGACCCCGACAGCGCCGCCGACCGGGACGCCTACCCCCACGCCGACAGACACGCCTGCGCCGCCGACCGAGACGTCGATCCCGCCAACTGAGGCGCCGATCACGGCGCCGCCCACAGACACCCCGGCGCCACCTACAGACACGGCGGCGCCGCCTACCAATACCCCACGGCCGGCTGCGACCAAGACGCCGGTCCCGCCGACTCGTACGGAGACACCGGTTCCCAAGGTCGATTTTCGCGTGGTGCAACAGGATCTGATTCCGAAAAGCGAGAACACAGGTGGGCTCTATACTATTTATATTCGAGTCGAAGACGCAGCAGGCAATCCTCTTGATGACTTGATCGTTTGGAATATGGTAGGGCCCGCGATTGAAGCTAGAACAGGTGACAAACCCCTGTATTATCACGCCGAGATTCTGATGGGGGCGGGTGACTATCACCTGGAAGTCAAAGGGTTTCGAAGCGAGAGGACAAAACGCCTTACGACGATGAGAGATGGCATATCGAACGCCGATTTGATCAAGGCAGGCTACTGCGTTAACGAGGCAGACTGCGAGACGAATGTCAAGTGGCAGCATTTCTCCTGGCGTGTGATCTTTCGGCGGACATGGTGAAGCGTGCAGAATGAGATGGTCATCCGCCCGGCGCGGCCTGAGGATCGGCCAGCGGTGGAGCGGATCTGCGCCCACACCTGGGAATGGGGGGACTATATCCCAGAAGTGTGGGACACATGGCTGGCCGACGAGCGGGCCGTTCTCCAAGTCGGCGAGATGGACGGCCAGGTTGTGGCCGTCAACCGCCTGGTCTTTCACTCACCCGAACAGGCCTGGTTCGAAGGGATGCGGGTGGACCCAGAGCGCCGCCGGCAAGGGATCGGCTGGCAGTTCATGGAGCACGACCTGGCCTATGCCCAGGAGCACGGGGCGAAGGTGGTCCGGTTGGCCACCAGCAGTTCCAACACGGCCGTCCACACCATGGTCGCCCGGGTGGGCATGGTGCGCGTCGGCGCTGGCCAACTGCTGCTCGCCGAAGCCATGCCCGACGGCCCACTGCCGGCAATCCTGGGGCCAGAGCAAGCTGCCCAGGTGGAGGCTTTCCTGCAGCGCAGCCCCGTGCTGGCCCATATGCACGGCTTGTATGACTGTGGCTGGGCCTGGCGGTCCCTTTCGACGGAACGGGTGGCCGACATGCTGGCCACCGGGCAGATGGCGGCCCTCCTCACACCGGAGGAGGAGCTGACCGCGCTGGCGGCGGTCTCGATCGATCCCGAGGGGGGTGGGATGTGGGTCGGCTATGCAGACGCAGCCGCAGGCCAGCCAGAGGCTGTGACAGCCCTCGCCGCCGCCCTGCGGGCGCAGGCCGCCCGGGTTGGCATCCCGCAAGTCGAAGCGATGCTGCCTGACCTAGCCTGGCTGCGCGACGCGTTCCGGGCTGCCGGCTATGACCAGGGCGACTGGAAGGGCGAGCTGTGGATCTTTGAGCGGCGGCTGGACGAGGACAGAGCGTAGGCCGATGAGGCGAAATGGGATCCGGCTGCTGGGGCTGGCACTGCTGGTCGGGCTGCTGGGCGGCGTTGTGGCCGCCACACGGCCGGCCTGGTCGCGCCTGCTCTTTGACGTCACCGGCGAAGATTCATTGGGCGGCCAGGTGCGGGGTGGATTGGAATGGCTAGGAAACCTTACACGGCCCCAGCCCGACACCGCCGATCTTGTTCCGGTGGCCAACGCCGGTATGAATCCGTTTGGCATTAACACCTTCCTGGAACAGGAGGTCGAACCGGAGAAGCGGGAGCGGGCCGTGCAGATGATCGCCGACGCCGGCTTGCACTGGATACGGCAAGAGTTTCCGTGGGAAGACATCGAGATCCACGGCAAGGGGGATTTTCAGGACCGGCGGCACGAGCCCTACCGCTCAGCCTGGGACAAGTACGACCAGATCGTAGACCTGGCCGATGCGTATGGGCTGGAGATCATTGCCCGGCTGAGCAACCCGCCAGAGTGGAGCCGGGCCAGGGGCGCGGACGCCGGCACCTTTGCCCCGCCTGACAACCTGGACGACTATGGCGATTTCGTAGAGGCAGTGGTCAGCCGCTATCGGGGCCGCATCCGCCACTACCAGGTCTGGAACGAGCCGAATATCTACCCCGAGTGGGGCGAACAACCGGTAAGCCCGGAGGGGTACACCGAGCTGTTGAAGGTGGCCTACACCCGGATCAAGGCCGCCTGTCCCGAATGCACAGTCATCTCTGGCGCACTGGCCCAAACGATCCCGCTTGGGCCACGAGATCTGAACGACTTTGTCTTTTTGCAGCGGATGTACGACGCCGGCGCGGGCGGTTATTTCGATGTGCTGGCCATGCAGGATTACGGCCTGTGGTCCGGCCCCACCGACCGGCGGATGAGGCCACGGGTGCTCAACTTTTCCCGGCCCGAGTACCTGCGCGAGATCATGGTCAAAAATGGCAATGCACAAAAGCCGATCTGGATCACCGAGATGAATTGGAACGCGCCGCCGGCCGACTTGCCTGACAAGCGATTCGGATTTGTTGCAACCGAGCAGCAGGCGACGAACGCCGTGCTGGCTTACCGGCGCGTCCAACGGGAGTGGCCGTGGGTCGGCGTAGTCAACTTTTGGTTTTTCAAACGGGCTACCGACCAGGAGAAGGATCAATCTTGGTACTATTTCCGCATGGTCGAGCCCGATTTCACGCCACTGCCGGTGTACGACGCTCTAAGGGCTTATACTCACAGCGACGAGGCGCAGACGTTATACTTCGGCGTGCACCAGGAGGACCACTGGCTGCTATCCTACGCGGGCGATTGGGAGGCCCGTACGGATGCAGCGGCTGGGCCCGGAGGAGTAGGTGGCTATAGAATGACCGGCGATCCACAGGCGAGCCTTAGCTTTGCGTTCGAAGGGGCAGAACTGTGGCTGCGCGTGGGGCCTGGCACGGCAGGGACATTGCGCTATTCCATCGACGGCGCGGCTGAGCAACTGGCCTCCTGCGGCCCGGGCGAACAGATCCGCCTGGCCAGCAAGCTGTCTGGCGGCCGGCACACGATCGCCATTCGCCCTGGCGATGGCCTGCTGAGCATCGACAGCCTGACAGTCGGCAGATAGGTGCACGCCCTGTGAACTGTGGCAGCCTGCGCTCTGGCACCCTCCTGTTCGCCATCCTACTGCTGGCCCTGGGCCTGCGCCTTTACCGCCTGGATGGGCCCAGCCTGTGGAACGACGAGGGCACCAGCGTGGCGGTGGCGCAGCGCGACCTGGCGACCATCGCCCACGACGCAGCCCACGACATCCACCCACCGCTCTACTACTGGCTGCTGCACGGCTGGGTGCGGCTGCTAGGCACGGGGGAAGCGGCAGTCCGTTCCTTGTCGGCGCTGCTGGGGGTGGCGTTGGTGGCGCTGATCTATGCCCTGGTCCGGCGACTGCGGCCGGAGGGAGGGGCATGGATCGGCCTGCTGGCCGCATTCCTGGCCGCAGTCAACCCCTTTCAGGTCTACTATTCACAGGAAGCACGGATGTACATGTTGGCCGCCGTCCTGGCTGCCGCGGCGATGCTGGCCCTAGTCCGGTTCGTGCAGTCGAGGTCGGCTGCTGCGCTGGCCGCCCTCGTCGTGCTGGAGGCTGCCGGGCTGTACACCCACTATTCGTTCATTTTCGCCATCGTGGCGGCGAACCTGGGCTACTTGCTTTCGCTAAGGACGAGGCGTCTTGACCAGGGCCAGGCTCTGGGCTGGATCGCAGCCCAGGCAGGCGTGGTTCTGCTCTACCTGCCCTGGCTGCCGACGGCGCTGCGGCAGGCGACAAGCTGGCCCGGCCCATCGCCGCAGGCGCCCTTCTTCCAGGCCCTGGCCGATACCTGGCGCTGGCTGGCGCTAGGGCCAACTATAGAGACTGGGCAGGCAGCAGCGCCGCTGCTGGCGGCGGCATTCCTGGCCGTTGTCGGGCTGTTTGGGTGGAGCGGAAGGCGCGCCTGGAAACCCGCCCTACTGGCTGTGTGGCTCGCCGTGCCGGCTGTTTCGATCCTGGCCCTGGGCCTGTACCGGGAAGCCTACTTGAAATTCCTGCTGGTCGCCTCGCCACCGGTCATGCTGCTGTTGGCTGCCGGCGCGTCGGGTTACGGCGAGCGGCTCACACGTTACGTCCTGCGTTTTGTGCAGATGATCGCCCTCCTGCTCGTCCTGGTCGGCGCGGGCGCGGCCCTGCGAAATTATTATGTCGAGCCTGCGTACGCCCGGGACGACTACCGGGGCATCGCCGCCTACATCGAGGCGCTCGGCCGGGAGGGGGATGCCATCGTGCTGAATGCGCCGGGACAGCAAGAGGTGTTCGGCTATTACTACCACGGCGATCTGCCGGTCTATCCCCTGCCAACCAGCCGGCCGCCAGACCCGGCTGCCACCGAGGCGGCGCTGTCGGGCCTGGTCAGGCCGGGCGGGCGGGTTTTCGCCGTGCTGTGGGCGACCGGCGAGAGCGACCCGGAGCAGGTGGTGGAAGGCTGGCTCGACCGCCAAGCCTACCAGGCGCTCGACGCCTGGTACGGCAACGTGCGGTTGGTTGTCTATGCCGTGCCGGGCCAGGCGCCCTCGGCGCCCGATCGCAGCATGGACGTCCTGCTGCGCAGCGCCAGGTCAGGGGATGAGATCCGGCTGGTGGGCTACAGCCTGGCGCAGCGCCAGTTGTCAGCCGGCGACATCGCGCCGATCACCCTGTTTTGGCAGACTGAACAGGCGCTATCGCGGCGTTACAAGCTGTTTGCGCACGTTTTGGATGCCAGGGATCAGATCGTGGGCCAAATCGACGCCGAGATACTCCCAGGCCAGCCAGGCGAACAGGTGGCAGGCAACTTTGGGGTGCCGGTCCACCCGGCCACGCCGCCTGGGGAATACCGCGTCGAAACAGGACTCTATGACTTGGAAACGGGCGAACGGATGCTGGCCCCGGACGGTTCCAGCCAGGTGTGGCTGGAGCCACTGACCGTGGAGAGGCCTCTCGCACCAGCGCCGCTCCTGGCCCTGGGCATGGAGCGCAGCGAGGGCGCTTCCTTTGGCGAGATTGCACTGCTAGGTTATGATCAACACAGGCTGGGCTTTGCCCACCAGCCCGAGGCAGCGCTCCGGCCGGGAGACATGCTGCACGTCAATCTTTACTGGCAGGCAAAGGGACAGCCGGCCGGCCACTGGCAGGTTGTTCTGAGCCTGGTAAGTAAGGACGGGCGCCAGGTGGTCGAGCTCAGTGGAGAACTGGTAAACGGCTATGCGACGAGCGAATGGCAGGCAGGCGACGTGTGGCGCGGCCAGTTCAACCTGCCGCTGCCTGCCGACCTAAAGCCAGGACGCTACCGGGTGCGCGTGCAGCCGATCAGGCGCGATGGCCAATCAGTCGAGCCGTTCTCAGCCCAGTTTGTGAACGTCGGAGAGTGAGCTACCACCATTTTGTCCAGTTTACGATGGCAACCTGGTGACCAGGACCACCGGGCTGGCAATCGTTGGTGTCAAAGTGGATCGACACTTCCTGCGAGGAGGCGACCGCCTGGCCGTTGATCTCTGTAACGCGGGCAGTGCACACCCAGTCGACAGGCTGGGGCTGACCTGGACTCCAATCATAGTGGCCGGGCTCGTAGACACCCGCCTTGCCGGATGGGATCGTCGACCAGCGATTGCCATAGCAGTTCACTTCGACAACCACGCCGTCCACCGGGTTGCCGGCAGCATCTTTGACGATGCTCAGGCTAGAGATGGCGGGTCCGGAGCAATTGGGAGCCACACCAGGCCGCCATTCCAATTCGGCGGTGAACTGCTGGCTGGTGCCCGTCGGCTTGACGGTGGCGGTCGGCGTGGGCGCTTTGGTCTGAGCCGGCCGGGGTGTGGTGGTGGGCACTACCTGGCCGGACACCGGGATATTCAGCTTCTGGCCGGGGTAGATCAAGCTGGGATTGGCGATGTTATTGGCCCGGACGATAGCATTGACGGTTACACCATACTGCTGGGCGATCACACCCAACGTCTCGCCACGCTTGACGACATGAACGACGACCTGGCTTGTGGGGCTGGGAGTAGGTGTATTGGTCGGCGCTGGCGTGACGGTCGGGGGGAGAGGCGTAGCAGTCGGAGAAGGAGGCGTAGCCGTAGCTTGGAGTGTGGCCGTTACCGCTACGCTTATGACCAGCGTAGCGGATGGAGTCGCGGTTGGGGAGACGATTGGGGCGAGGGTAGGATACGGCGTGTTGGTCGGCAATACCTTCCAGGCGAGCGGGGTGACGTCGACACTTTCAAAGGTTGGCTGCGGCGTCCGGGTTGGAAGCACGTCCACCTGCTGCTTCCGAGTCAACTGGGTGAACGCAGTGCTAAAGATGAGATAGTTTAGCAGGACCAGGACAATTAGAATGCTCCAATGTCTCCATTTCATGTCGGGTCTCCCTCGGCCGCTCAACACGCGTCGGATTGAATCGCCAGATGGATCCATTATACCACGGCATCGCCGATAGCGCAATTGCGAGGTTGGAAGATTGGGAGCTGGAATGGGTTTCCCAACTTTAGCTTCCAACTCCAAAGGATCAAACGATGAAGGTATCTGTCATTGCGACCGTACTGAATGAAGGACAGGCCATTAAGCAACTGCTGGAATCTTTGGCGGCGCAGACCCGCCCACCCGACGAAGTAGTGATCGTTGACGGCGGCTCGACCGACGGGACGCTTGACATCCTGAACAGATGGGCGGTGTCGGGACGGCTGCCACTGCGCGTGGTGAGTGCGCCAGGGGCGAACATCTCCCAAGGGCGCAACGCGGCCATCGCCGCCGCAAGCGGCGAGATCATCGCCTCGACCGACGCGGGTGTACGACTGGATCGGGGCTGGCTGGCGGCGCTGGTCGCACCGCTGGAGGATGCAGGAAGCGCCACCAGCCGCTTCGTCGCCGTCGTCTCGGGTTGGTTCGTGGCCGATTCGCGGAACGCTTTCGAAACGGCTATGGGGGCGACCGTCCTACCCCATCTACGGGAGGTCAAGCCGGCCCAGTTCCTGCCCTCCAGCCGGTCAGTAGCCTTTCGCCAGGTGGCCTGGGAGGCGGTGAACGGCTATCCAGAGTGGTTGGACTATTGCGAGGACCTGGTCTTTGACATCCGCCTGCGGAATCTATACGGGCCGTTCCCTTTTGCGCCCGATGCAGCCGTCCACTTTCGGCCACGCCGCAACCTGGCGGGCTTGATCAAGCAGTACTATCACTATGCACGCGGCGACGGCAAGGCGGACCTATGGCGGAAACGACACGCCATCCGCTACCTGACTTACCTGCTGGCCGCGCCGGTATTGGCGGCCCTGGCGGTGCTCCACTCGCCGTGGTGGTGGCTGGCCCTATTGGCCGGCGTGGCCGTCTACACCGCGACACCGTACCGGCGCTTGTGGCCGATGCTGGGCAAATACGGCCTGCTCGACCGGCTGAAAGCCATACTGCTGGTGCCGATCATCCGGGTCGTAGGCGACGTGGCCAAGATGGTCGGCTACCCGGTAGGGCTGGTCTGGCGGTGGCGCAACCGCCGCCGACCGGAGGTCCACTGGCGGCAGGAAGTGCAGGTGCGGTGACGGTGGTGCATCTGAAAAGCCAAAGCCGAGTAAGTTGATCGGGAGGACAATGTGCGCTCAAGAAGCTGTTGTGGGGTGTTGGCTATTGGATTGGCGCTGGTTGTACTGCTGACTGTATGTCTGTGCGTTTTTGCTTACAGCCTGACCGGACCGTCGCCTGCCTGCCGCCATCCGGCGGGCGGCCCTGCCCAGCCGGGCGATTCAGTGAGGACCTTGATCTCTGGCGGGATCGAGCGCTGCTACCTGCTGCACGCGCCGCCTGGTTACGACCCATCCCAGCCGATCCCCCTCGTGGTCAGCCTGCACGGTTTTGCCTGCAGGCCAGAGGGGCAGCGCGATCTGTCGCAGTGGAACGAAATCGCGGACCGGGAGACGTTCGCGGTGGCTTATCCGCAGGGCACTCACACCCCGCTGCGCTGGAACTCTTTTCCCGAGTCCGGTGTGGGCGGCGTCGACGATGTCCAGTTCATGCGTGACATGCTCGCCGACGTGGCAAGGATCGTCACAGTGGACCCAGCGCGCATCTATGTAAACGGCATGTCCAACGGCGGGGCAATGACCCACCACCTGGCCTGCAACCTGGCCGACCAAGTGGCGGCGTTTGGCAACGTGGCCGGCCCATCGCTCGACCCACCGGATGCCTGCAATCCAGCCCGGCCTGTGCCGATCATCGCCTTTTACGGCACGTCCGATCCGTTGGTGCGTTACGAGGGCGGTCAAACGATGGGCGTGCAGTGGATACACCGGTTGGCGCAGCTCACAGGTGGGTCCGTACCAAAGCTGAACATGATGCCCGCCGAAAAGTGGATCGCGGGCTGGGCTGAACGGAACGGCTGCAGCCTAACCCCTGAGCCGATCCCGGCTAACGGCGACGCCCGCGGCATCCGTTACACCGGGTGCCGGGACAATGCCGAGGTTGTATTCTATACCATCAAAGGGGGCGGCCACACCTGGCCCGGCGGAAATCCGATCCCTGTCGGAAAGACAAGCCAGGACATCGACGCCAGTGAAACGATGTGGGAGTTCTTTAAAGCGCACCCGCTGCCGTAAGAACCTGGCTTTACTGCTTTGGCTCCCGGCGCGTGGGTGTGGTCAGAGACCGGCCCGATCAGGACGTACAACCGGCAGATCGATGTGCGATGGGTGGACCCGGCTGCGGGCAACGGTTCACACCGGCGTGCCGGCGGTGGGGATGCGGATGAATTTGTTCATTGGGCAGATTCAAGCCGCTGCCGAACAAGCTCCAACAGGCGATCACAATTGCGGATGTGGCCGGAGAAGCGAAAAGCCCGCCCCCTGTGCCGACCCGCGGCGCCCGACCGCCAGGCATAGAGGGTGTAGAACGATTCGACCCAACCAAGCAGGTCCACCCGCGCCGTCTGACGCACCCCGGCTACGTCTGGCCAGAGGATGCGTCGCCAGAAGAACCCAAGCCGACGAACTACCAACCCTTGCTCATCGGCACGCACCTCGGGCAGCAGGGTGAAAAAGTAGCCAGCGGCCAACCAGCTCAATAGGCCCAACACAACCTCAGGCAGCACGGCCCAGGGACGTAGCCAGTAGTAGTAGTCACGCCCGGCCCAGATGAACAGCCCTGCGCCCAGCGTAAAGAGCAGCAGCGGCACGAGCTTGCGGGCGATGACCGTCGTCGCAGTGGAAGGGTACCAGAAACGTTCCATCTTGTCGGGCATGATTGCCAGTTTACCACAGAATAACCCAGGATGGCAAATGCGCTGTCGATTGATATCCTGGCCGCCCGGCGTGAGGGTGGGAGCCGGTTGCCGATTCTCGGCCGTGATGCTATAATCAGGACATGAATAGCTACTCGGAGCGATATGATGCCGCCCTGGCCTTGGCGGCGAGCGCCCACGCCGGCCAGACGCGCAAAGGCAGCATGATCCCTTATATCATCCACCCGGTCCACGTGTCGGTCATCCTGATCCGGTATGGTTTTTCCGAGGATGTGGCGATTGCAGGCCTATTGCACGACGTCGTCGAGGATCAGGATTATCCGCTGAGCGACATCAAAGCCCGGTTTGGGCAGGCGGTGGCCGAGATGGTCGCGGCAGCGACAGAGCGGAAAAAGGAAGCAGGTCAATCTCGCAGGTGGGAGGACCGCAAGCAGGAGTCGTTGGACCATATACGGCAGGCCAGCACCGATGCAGTGGCCGTCAAGGCAGCCGATGTGCTGTGCAACACCCGGGCTATGGCTTCCGCTCTGAGGCAAGAGGGCGCTTCAGTCTGGAGACACTTTTCGCGAGGTCCTGAGCAGTCCATGTGGTATTACCGGAGCCTGGCCGATCTAGCCCACGAGCGGATGGCAGGCCATCCCTTGATCGCCGAGCTGGACGAGGCAGTCCAGGACCTGGAGCAGGCGATAAGCGAGACCCAAGGCCGCTGACATGCTCGATCTGGCCAAGCTGGCGGCCGTCATGGCCGTGATCGTCTTTCTACTCAGGCTCAAATGGAACCTGGGGTTGGTATTACTCCTGGCCTCGGCGCTGACCGGCCTGCTTTTCGGCCGCGCGGCGCCTGACCTAGCAAAGGATGCCCTGGCGGCCGCCATCGACCCGCTGACCCTGCAACTGATCGCCATTGTGCTGTTGATCACCTTCATGGGCGAGATCCTGCGCGCCACCCAGCAACTGGAAGGGCTGGTGCGCTCGCTGACCAACCTGGTTGTGGACCGGCGCTGGCTACTGGCCCTGCTGCCGATGCTGATCGGCCTGCTGCCGATGGTCGGCGGGGCGATGTTTTCGGCGCCGATGGTCCAGGAGGCCAGCCGGGACCTGAAGGTCAGCCGGGAACAGCAGACCTTTGTCAACTACTGGTTTCGGCATACCCTGGAGCCGGTCTTTCCTCTCTACCCATCGCTGATACTGGCCGCCGGCCTGCTGGGAGTGCCAGCGCAAAAGCTGACGCTGACCCAGTGGCCGCTCTTCGTGGCAGCATTCGCCGGCGGCGTATCTTTTGGCCTGGTGGGGCTGCGGAAAGAGGTAGCGCGCGATAAAGAGCCGGCAAGCCGCACAGAGACCTGGCTGGTGCTGGCCAAGAGCATCTGGCCGATCGCATTGGTGCTGGGGCTGTCGCTCCTGTTCGGCGTGGACCTAATCGTCGCCCTTGCCCTGACAGTGGCAATCCTGATCATCGCCAACCGGTTGGGGCCACGCCGGATTGCAGCGCTGGTCCGGCAGATGCCATTCGGCGTGGTGCCGATCATCGCCGGGGCAATGGTCTTTCGCCTGGTGCTGGAGACCAGCGGCGCCGTGACGACCATGTCGGCAGGGATGGCTGCCTTGAGCATTCCTGTGTTTTTGGTCGTCTTTTTCGCGCCGTTCGTAGCAGGGCTGCTGACCGGCCTGTTGACGGCGGCCTTTGCCATTGGCTTTCCGATCGGGCTGTCTCTGGTCGGACCTGATCCGGTAGCCACCGGATATGGCCTGGTGGCCTATGCCGGCGGGCTGGCCGGCATACTCCTGTCGCCGATGCACCTGTGCCTGTCGCTGACCCGCGACTATTACAAGGCCGACTGGGGCGGCATCTACCGGCGGATCGTACCGGCTGCCGGCCTGCTGATCATAGCGGCCGTAGCAGTGATGGCCGCCAAGTAAACGAAGGATCGAACCGTTCCGATCTTGCAGTTATAGGGAGGCTGACACATGGATATCACCTGGTTAGGGCATTCCTGTTTCCGGCTCGGCGATAGAGGCATAGTCATCGTCACCGATCCGTACGGCAAAGAAGTGGGCTATACACGGCCGCCAATCCGCGCCGACGTGATCACTATCAGCCACAATCACCCGGGACACAACAACCAGGTTGGGTTCCGAGGTGAACATCAGGTATTCGACGCACCGGGCGAATACGAGGTCAAGGGGGTATTCATCACCGGTATCGGCGCTTACCACGATGCCCGCAGCGGCGCGGCCCGCGGGCGCAACACCATCTTTCTCTTCGACTTTGGCGGGCTGACCGTCTGCCA
Source organism: Anaerolineae bacterium (assembly GCA_016926595.1). Next base: position 1,243 of record JAFGOG010000478.1, on the reverse strand, counting down.
CCTGGGCGACCTGGGCCACGTCCTGAATCAGAGCCAGGTCGAGGCGTTGGGCGACGTGGACGTGTTGCTAATCCCGGTAGGGGGGGTGCACACCCTGAGCATGTCACAGGCCGCCGAGGTGATCACCCAGATTGAGCCCCAACTGGTGATTCCCATGCACTACCGGACGCCGGCAGAGAAAGCCAAGCTCGAGCCGGTGGACAAGTTTTTCAAGGAGATTGGAGTGGCCCCCATGCCGCCACAGCCCGAGCTAAAGGTGACCAGGTCTGGACTGCCAGACGAAACGCAGATCGTGCTGCTGGACTATCCGCGGTGAAGCGATTTTAGATTTCGGACTGAGGCAAGGGCAGGAAGCAAGAGATGGTCGTGCCCTGGCCTAGCTGGCTGTCGGCCCAGATGTGGCCGCCGTGGGCTTCGACCAGGCTCCTGGCGATAGCCAGGCCGAGCCCGCTGTGACCGGAGAGAACCCCAGCCTCGTGAGAGCGAGCCGGATCGCCCCGCCAGAAGCGGTCAAAGATGCGCGGCAGGTCGCCAGCCACGATGCCCTCCCCCGTGTCGGCAACCCACAGCCGCACCGCATCACCCGCCGGTGCGATAGCAGCGCCCAGCGTTACCCGGCCGCCACGAGGCGTGTGGCGCAGAGCGTTGCTGATCAGATTGCTCAGAACCTGGCCCAGTCGCTGCGGGTCGGCTGGTAGCGGCGGCAGCGACCGGACGGCATCCACCGTGAGATCGATCCCGGCCTCGTCGGCCTGGCAGGCAAAGGCATCGCGCAGATCGACCAGCAGTTGGTACACATCCAGCGCCTGCAGATCCAGGGAGAGCTGGCCAGCCTCGGCCAGGGTCAGAAGCCGCAGATCGTCCACCAATCGGCCAAGCTTGAGCGTCTCGTCCAGGATTAGGTCCAGGTGCTCTGGTGTGGGCTGGTAGACGCCGTCGCGCAGGCCCTCCAGGTTGCCCTGGACAACAGTCAGTGGCGTGCGCAGCTCGTGGGCGACGTCAGCCAACAGCTCACGGCGTTGCTGATCGGCGATCTCTAGCGCGCCAGCCATGCGGTTGAAAGAATCGGCCAGGTGGCGGAACTCACGGCTACCGCGCACCGGCACCCGGGCAGTCAGGTCGCCGCCGGCCAGGGCGTCGGCAGCCTTCATTGTATCGCTTAGGGGCATGGTAACACGCCTGACCACCAAACCACCCACCAGGCGAAGGGCGAGGACCAGCAGGATGGCAAAGCCGATGAGCG
>JAFGOG010000477.1 GCA_016926595.1 Anaerolineae bacterium | reverse complement strand
GGTGATTTGTGATCCAACATACTGGTCAGCACGTTGTTTGGTAGTGAGTCAAATTCTGTGTAGATTGGTAGGGGCGGACTCGCTATGGCCGCTAGAAAGGTTGTTCAGCATGAAGGTAAAGCTTTATGTCATAGCCGCAATCGTGTCCGGGTTACTGCCGGTCCTGGTCGTGGTTATGGGATCCAAAAGGCCGGTTGAGGCCTATACAGTGGACGCTGGCGCAGCCATGGCGGTGTCCATAACTGAAGGCGGTCTGGACCCAAAAGTTGTGACGGTCACCGTAGGCTCAGAGGTTGTATGGACGAACCAGACCGATCACACCGTTCGCCTGTTTGGCGGCGAACTCCACAAGGTCTATTTGCCCCTTGTGCTGGTGAATGTGGACGGTGCCACGATGGTAGACAAGTTGCCCGCACAAAGCGATGTGACCACTCGGCAAGATAGTACGTGGCTGAATGTGGAGGTCCTTCCAGGCCAGTCCTACACTCGCAGTTTTGCCACGGCCGGAGACTATCCGTACTTTGCCATGGGCAATCTTGTTCACGCCGGACAGGTTGTCGTCGAGGAGGCCGCGTCTCTCTTTGAGAGTGTCCTTCATATGGCGGAAGAGACGGGCGCAGCGACCATCGCTGACAATTCATCACTGGATGTAGGCGTTGGGTCAGACGATGACTTTACGCTTGAGATGTTTTTCTACGTTCCGGATCTGAGCTATGACGATAGCTATCCCGACGTGTTAGCCCGTAAAAATGATAGTTTTGAGTTCTACATTCTGTTTAACCACGGGCAGCCAGATTGGATATTCTTCAACCTCAAGCCATATGGGTACGGATGGGTTGAGATGGGCTACCAATGCGACATTCAGCTTGGTTGGCACCACGTGGCTGCGGTATTCGATAACGAGTATACCGCAGATGAGGACGCGCTTACCATTTTCCTTGATGGCGCACGAGTGGCTCACAGCCCTGATGAAGGCATTCACGTAGACTGGACCCCCGGGATTCCCAACTCCTCACGGCCGCTTGAAATCGGGGGGGTTCAAGGAGGGCTAGCGGGTTTTTATGGCTACCTGGAGGAAGTTCGTATCTCAGATGTCGTTCGCTATAGCGGTGCCACCTACACCATCCCAAACGGACCTTTTGCTCCAGATGCGCATACTCGCGCCTTGTGGCATTTCGATGAGAGCACCGGGACAACGATGTTTATGGATGCTTCTAGCCGTGGCAACCATTTGACCGGTTACGACGGAGCACAAACGTATCGTCCGTAACCCATGGTTTGGCAACCATTTGCTTGCGTTGTCAAGCCGCGGCTCTGCGAATGCCCGTCATATTGGTGCTGGCGGGCGGCTTTGCTGGCGTTCACGCAAGGGCAGGTGTGCGTCGCGTATGAAAAGCAGCCCACCGTGTTGCGGGGAAGCCCGGTGGGCCTTGTTAAGAGGGGGCAAGATTCGATTCAACGAGACGCAGCGACGCGATACGTTCACCATCACAGTCGACCTGGCTAGCCCCGTTGCCAGCGTATCGGCCCAACTAGCAATCTTGTCTACCAGTGGCTGTGTGGAGCCCCGTACCGATCACAGTCACATCCTGTCGGGCGTGGATCGCCGGTGAAGCGGAGCCGGGCAGCACGATCACCCAGATCGTCAACCCGCCGCTCGACACACCCGGCGTCACGCCGGCGACGGTGAAGGCCCGCGACGGGGTGACCGCCTCGGCGCAAATCATGCGCGATTCTCAATTTGGTGGTATAATGCTGGTGATGGTTGATGTTTCAGACGATGAGAGAGGGTATGAGCACCGTAACGAAATCGCTCTCAGAGCTTGTGCAAGAGCTGCCTCCCGATATGCATGCCGAGGTGCGTGATTTTGTCGAGTTCTTGCTTGCCAAGCAAAGTCGTGGTGAAAAGCGGGCATTACGGCAGGACTGGGCAGGTGCATTGCGCGATTATCGAGAACAATACACTTCACTTGAGTTGCAGCGGCAGGCGTTGGCTTGGCGAGGTGACTGATGTATCTGGTGGATACGAATATCTGGCTGGAGCGTCTGCTGGACCAGGAACGATCTGCCGAGGTGGGTCGGTTTCTGTCGGGTGACTACCGAACGATTGTTGATGACTGATTTCACCTTGCATTCGATCGGGATCATTCTGAGCCGACTGGGTCGGGGGGAGGTATTGCTACGGTTTGTAGACGATTTGTTCGTGGAAGGTGGAGTGACGTTGGTCTCGGTTCAGCCGGAGGTCGTGCGCCAGGTGGTGGGCTCGGCGGGTTCGTAAAGTTTCACAACGCCGTAACCCGGCATTCGTGGTGCCCATCCAGGCTGGCCAGCACCTCAAAGCGCGCAAAAACGGGTGATTTGTTACACCCCCTGCCCGTGTGGCTATGACGGCAATCCACCCCACGAGTGCACGTGCTCGTTGAACATGATGGGCGTTGGTGTGTAACGCACGCTTCCCAAAACGCATCTCGGGGCTAATGTCCGGCAGCGAACGCAATCCAAAGAACTGGGCCAGATAACATTGACGATTGACAGTTCACAAAAACCTGACAAACCTGTTTTTGTCATCTACCAGAACGATCCGGGGCTCAATCAATTCGTCACTTGACTCAAAGCCCATGACAATGATCTCTTCTCCAGGACCAATCAGATGAGCAGCCGCACCATTCATAGAGATCACACCTGAATCCCGTTCTCCCATGATCACATAAGTCTCAAGCCTGGCGCCAGAAGTATTGCTCACAACCAGAACCCGCTCGCCCGGCCATAGACCCACCCTCTCTGCCAGGCTAGAATCAATAGTAATACTTCCGACATATTCTACATTTGCATCGGTAACCCGAGCTTTATGGATCTTGGATCTTAGTAGCCATCTCATAGACTTGCTCCCAACAGCTCGCCGAGCATTGGACCATAGATCGCCGTCGTTATGCTCTCAAGCTTGTTTCTGCAACTGCTCCTCAAAGGGCCCGAGCAGGCCCGTTCCACAGATCTTTCGGCTTGCACAATGGCTATTTGCGGGTTCTTTCGCCTCTGTCCATCGTTTTTTCGCTATGCCCCTGCGGTCGATCCTCCTGGTGGGTTGCACGCGCTCGGGCCAGGCTGGCCCTCAACCTGGCTGCCAGTGCATCGACACCTGGTTTCTCGAGAATGTTGTAATGTGCTCCGGGGATGATCTGGATATCCACCCCACCGGTGGCTAGCCGTTCCCAACCCAGGTCGGCGTCGTACGTCTGGAACAGCCGCATGCCACGCACACGAAACAAGGTCAACTGGCCCTGAAACACCTGCGGACGATAGCTCTCCAGAGCCCTTAGGTGAACCAGGATCAGCCTGCGGTGTCCCTCTGGGATGCCATCTGCATTGCCAACCGTGCGCAAGACCGCAGCCTCAGCCTGGAGCGAGTCCGTGTCGCCTTTCACTCGCAGCCATGCGGCTTGGACTGCAAGACGGATGCGGGCCAGCAGCCGGCTTACGCCATCTTCCCGCTGCAACAGATCCCTCAGCCAGTAGGGCGCATTGCGCAGGAACCCGATCAAGGCCAGGGGATGCCACAGGGGTCGTTGCGCACCCGGCACGGTAGGTGCATATGTGTCGAACAGGGCCACCAAGGCCACCTGCTCTCCCTGGGCCTGGAGTTGGCACGCTATCTCGAACGCCAACACACCCCCTGAAGAGTATCCCCCCAGGCAGTAGGGGCCCTGGGGCTGTACCCTGCGGATGACCTCAACATAGTCGGCAGCCATATTTTCGACCCGAGTGTGGGGAGCGTCTCTACCCTCTAACCCTCTTGCTTGTACGCCATAGACCGGCTGCTCCGGTCCCAGCAAACGGGCCAGTTCCGCATAGCCCAGCACCCCGCCTCCGACAGGATGCATGCAGAAAAATGGCGCCAACGATCCCCCGGGCTGAATCGGTACCAGGACCGACCCATCCGGCAGACCGCCAGACTGGCGGATGGTCTCCGCTAGTTGCTCCACCGTGGGTGCCTGGAAAAGGCTGGCGACGGGTAGCTCGATACCCAACACCTCCTTGATCCGCGCAAACAACCGGAAGGCGAGCAGGGAATGGCCGCCCAGCTCAAAAAAGCTGTCCCGGACGCCAATCGGCCCTGTGCCCAGCACCTCTTGCCAGATCTGGGCCAACTGCCGTTCGATCTTGTCCCGCGGCAAGTCCAGTCCACCGGGGCTGCGTATCTCGCCGATTTCGGCCAGAGCCTGGCGGTCGATCTTGCCATGCAAGTTCACCGGCAGAGCATCGAGGAAGACAAAGGCAGAAGGAATCATATAGACGGGCAGCCTGCTTCCCAGAAACCTGATCAGATCCGGGATGGCGGGAGCGGCGCCCTCCGCCGCCACCAGATAAGCTACCATACGTCGATCGGTCCCAGGCCAAGGCGAAGAAACGTCGCGGCTTTCTTCCAGGGTGATCACGGCTGCCTGCGCAACGGCTGGATGTTGGCGCAGGATCGCTTCGATCTCGCCCAACTCGATACGAAATCCGCGAATTTTCACCTGGTGGTCACGACGTCCCAGGTAATCGATATTGCCATCCCGCCGGTAACGCGCCAGGTCACCGGTCTTGTACAAACGTGCGGCTGGATCGTGGCTGAAAGGATCCGGAACAAACCTCTCTGCCGTTAGCTCAGGTTGGTTGACATAACCACGGGCCAGGCCAGCCCCGCCAGCGTAAATCTCACCAGGGACGCCAACAGGCACCGGGTTCAAATGAGCATCCAGCAGGTAAATCTGCGTGTTGGCGATGGGACGGCCAATGGGAACGCTCAGGCCGTCGGCGCCTAGTTGGGCTGTGTCATACCACGTGACGTCAGCCGCCACTTCCGAGGAACCGTACAGATTGAGCAGCGTGGCCTGCGGCATGGTCTTTCGGAACTGTTGTACCAACTCCACCGGAAGGGTCTCACCGCTGCACACCCAGAGGCCTAGCTTGGGTACGCGCTGCTGCAAGTTCGGGTGCGTGTCCAGAATAGCCTTTAGGAGTGATGGCACCAGCACAATGCGCGTTACATTGTGAGTGGCCAGGGCCTGAATCAACTGATGAGGATCTCGGATCACCCTGTCGGGAATGATCACCGTGGGAACACCTTGCAGCAAAGGGCCAAAAAACTCCCAGACCGAGTCCACGAAACTCAAGGGGGTTTTCTGGCAACACACCTCGCCGGCCTGAAAAGGATACGCACGCCACATCCAGGCAAGCCGATTCACGGCCCCGCGAAAGGGCCCAAGGACACCTTTGGGTTGGCCGGTAGATCCCGAAGTATAGAGCACATAGGCCAGGCTGTCTGCATCTGTCCCGCTGACAGGGTTCCGGTCGATCTGCCGGTCTATGTTCGCACGGTCCACGTCCAGGCACACCCGTGTCGTATCGTGCTGTGGCAGACGCCTTGCCAACGACTCTTGAGTAAGCAGCACCGCCGCGCCAGCATCACGTAGCATAAACGCCAGCCGTTCTTCCGGATAACCGGGATCCAGCGGCAAGTACGCTCCCCCTGCCTTGAGGACCCCGAGCAGGCCAACCGCCATATCCAGAGAGCGTTCCAGCAGAACGCCTACAACGACCTCCGGCCCAACGCCGAGGGACCGTAGATAGGCGGCAACCTGATTGGCTCGCCGATTCAGGGCCTGGTAGCTCAGCTCCTCTCTGTCCAGGATAAAGGCCGGTGCGTCTGGCGTGCGCTCGACTTGAGCCTCAAAGAGCTCGACAAACGTCGCCTCTTCGGGATAGTTACTGAGGGTCTCGTTCCAGGCCACGGTCAGCTGTTGGCGTTCCGCCTCCGTGAGCATGGGCAGGGATGAGATCGGTTGTTCTGGGTTGGTCATCATGCCTTCGAGCAGGCGCCAAAAATGGCCCATCATCCGCCCAATCGTGTCGGCAGTAAACAAGTCGGTATCATACTCGATCGAGATCTGCCGCAAGAACGCGCTGTCCGTTACCGTCAAAGTCAGGTCAAACTGCGCGCCGAGCCGATCGATCTGCAAAGGCGTCACATCCAGATCCTTGAACTGCAGGGAGGGCATGGGAACGTTGACGACGTTGAACATCACCTGGGCCAACGGTGTCCGGCTCGTGTCCCGCTCCGGCTGCAGTTCGGCCACGAGCCTGGCATAGGGCATATCCTGGTGCGCGTAGGCACCCAGCGCCACCTCGCGGACCCGCTGGAGCAGCTCACGCACCGTGGGGTTGCCCGAAACGTCGGCCCGCATCACGAGGGTGTTGACAAAACTGCCAACCACTCCCTCGACGGCGAGCCAATTACGATTGGCGATCGGCACACCGATAGCGATATCCTCCTGCCCGGTATAACGGTGGAGCAGGACATGGAAGGCCGCCAGCAGGGTCATGAACAGAGTGACCCCTTCCTGGTTGCTGATGCGCTTGAGCCTGTCCATTAAATCGATGGGTATATCCTCCGATATGACCGCGCCGCGATAGCGCTGCATAACAGGCCGGGGATGATCGGTAGGCAGCTCGAGGGCCTGGATGCCATCCAACTGCTTTCTCCAGTAGGCCAGCAGAGCGTCTAGTGCCTCATCTCGCAGCCACTGCCTCTGCCAAACGGCGAAATCCGCATACTGAATCGGGAGGATAGGAAGATGAACCGACTCTTCTGAAGCATAGCTGTTGTACAGCGTGAGAACCTCATCAGTGAGCAGGCCAAGAGACCATGCGTCGGAGATAATGTGGTGCATGTTAAAGAGCAAAATGTGCTCCTCATCGCCTATCTGAAGGAGCAGGACGCGCAAGAGTGGGCCAGACGTCAGGTCAAAAGGCCGCCGGGCCTCCTCCTCAGCCAGCCCTATCGCTCGATCCTCGCGTTCTTGCCTTGGAAACCCACGCAGGTCGGTCATTTCGAGAGAAGGATTGGGGAGTGGTGAGATCACCTGGACCGGCTGACCATTGACGGTAACAAAGGTGGTCCGGAAGGCTTCGTGGCGACCCACCAGATCGTGCAGGGTTCGCTCCAAAGCCCCCCGGTTGAGCGGACCTGTCAGGCGCAGCGCCCCGGGGGTATGGTAAGCCGAACTCCATGGAGCCAGTTGGTGCACAAACCACAAGCGCTCCTGGGCAAACGAGAGGGGAAGCGGGCCATCCCGGCCGACTGACTCTAGTTGCGGGAGATCGCGTGCAGACTCGGTGCGTAGGGCCTGCTCGACCTGTGCTGCCAGAGCGGCGACGGTTGGTGTCTCAAAGAGGCTACGGAGCGGCAACTCTACCTGGAACACCGCCCGCAAGCGTGAAATCGCCTGCGTTGTCAGCAGGGAGTCTCCCCCCAGCTCGAAAAAGTTATCATGGATGCCGATGCGCTCCAGATGAAGAACCTGGGCCCAGATTTCCAACAGCGCCATCTCCACCGGTGTCCGTGGGGCTGCAACAGCCTGGGGAAGGCTGGACGGCTCCGCGTGTAGCGGATCCTCCAACAGGCTCACAGCGATCGTCTCGAACTGCCCGGCCATAAATTGTGTACGGCACAGGTAGCGCTGGACCTTGCCGCTGGAGGTCCGGGGGACAGCTCCCGGCTTGACCAGAGCCACGGCATAGACCGGCAATTCCTGATCCCATGCCACGGCGTGACGGATAGCGCGCGCTATCTCTTCCGGATCCGCCCGGCGATGGGAGCGCCTGAGCTCGTGGAGGATGACCAATCGCTCCTCACCATCGACAGGGACCGAAAACGCGGCACCGCCACTTGGCTGCAGGGCGGGATGGCTTTGCTCGGCCGTCGACTCGATATCATGCGGATCATAGTTGCGACCACGGATGATAACCAGATCCTTGAGACGTCCGGCGATAAACAGCTCACCATCTTTGAAAAATCCCAGGTCGCCCGTGCGCAGAAAAGGACCCTCTCCTGCCTCGGGCACGAATGCCTGGAAAGTCTGTGCCGTTTCCACCGGGCGATTCCAATACCCCCGGGCCACGGACGGGCCCGATACCCAGATCTCTCCGACCCGATCGGGCAGACATGGGCTCAAGGACTCGGGATCGACGATGATCACCCGTTGGCCGGTCAAGATGTGACCGCAGCCCACCAGAGTCTGGCCAGCCTGTTCCGCCCCAACATGTTCGACCACCTGACCGTGCTCTAGCGCCGATCGTTGGACAGTAAAAACGGCCGGCGCCGTCGAGGGGACATTGGTAGAAACCGCCAGGGTCGCTTCGGCCAGGCCATAGCAGGGGCAAAAGACCTCCGGACGGAATCCACACGGCGCAAAGGCCTCGCTAAACCGATCCAACACGTCTGCACGGACGGGCTCGGCGCCGCAAAAAGCCACCTGCCAACTACTCAAGTCCAGGGTCGATCGCTGTTCGGGCGTGATCCTGTCAACGCACAGCTGGTAGGCAAAATTCGGCCCGCCGCTCACGGTACCGCCGTAATCCGTGATGGCTTGCAGCCACCGCAAGGGATATTGGACAAAATCCACCGGCGACATCATGGTTAACGGTCCCCCAACGTATAGGGCCAGGAGGATGCCCCCGATCAACCCCATATCATGGTACAAAGGCAACCACGAAACCCCCATGCCCCCTGGGTCGATCCTGAACGCTTCCTGCAAGTTGGCCAGGTTGTGAAGCAGGTTGCTGTGGCTTAACATAACCCCCTTGGGTAAAGCCGTGGAGCCAGAGCTGTACTGGATATATGCCAGTGAGTCACTGGTCGGTGCTGGCCCTTCCCAGATCTCTGCATCGCTGGCTGGCTCCGGATAAGAGATCTCCAGGCAGCCCAACGCCTCGAGTCCGGGCGTGTGCTCGACGCGGCGCTGCAGGTTTGGCAGAATCGAAGAGGTGGTAAGCATCATGGTCGCCTGTGCGTCAGCGGCGATGGCCTGGATCCGCGGGTCAGGCCGGTTACGTCGGGGGGGATAGGCCGGTATGGGTATGGCGCCAGCGTACAAACAACCAAAGAACGCCGTGATATACTCGATGCTTGTCGGCAGGAGCAGCAATACCCGCTCACCCACAGTATCGAGCCTCTGAAGACGGGCGCCTATGGCGCGAGCCTGGCGATCCAGTTGTAGATATGTCAAGGAAATGGCTTCAGGACGGTCCTCAGCGATGAGAGTGTAAGCGCGCTGATCCGGCTGGTGGCGTGCTCTGTGGCGCAGAAGGGCGACTAGCGTCGAAACATCTGGGTTTTCGTCCATACAAATCTCTCTCCCGAGCCCCGATGTTCCAAGACGTAGAATGAGTCGAGGCTCGTGGATCGTGATCACGTGGAATTCGGGACTCGTAACTCGTGAATATAGCACAGATCCCGAGTCCTCGCAAATCGTGCAGACTTGGGTGCCGGATGCGTTCAAAAGCCCGGGGCGCTCAGCTTCCAGGACGGTTGCTGACCGCCGGCTACGTGCAAACTGCCAACTGATCGTCAAAGCAGTGCCCAGGTTGATGAGTACCTACACACTATCAGAGGTTACCGTGAGCGAAGCGTGACTCCAACAATGTCGACCACCAGCTCTATCAGGAGTGGCACCAGCGGCACAGCCACGGTGAGTGCAAAGCGCCGCAGGGTGATTGTGTCAAAAGGCCACACGGTGAACGCATCGGTCAACTCGTAGAGCTTGTGAAGGCTCTCTATCCTCTCGACACGTTCTTTGAGCTCACCGGCTTTGTCGTCCAGACAGGCCGTCGTCTGTGCGTAGGCTTGCTGAAACTGTCGAGAAACGTCCATCAGCAGCTTGCGCTTGGCTTCGGCCATCGCTGCGTGGGCGGTCCACGGTGGTAGAAAAAAGCTCAGCAGGGCCAGCACGATGTACACCCCAAGCCAGGCGGCCGTGTCCGGCGCCAGTGCACCGGTGCGGTGTACCGTGACGTATGACATCAGACCGATGCCAACACCCGCTATGGCGATGATGTAGGTGAATCCCACGGCATAGTTGTTGATGGCCCGCAACCCACCACACCGGTCTGGGTGCAATGGTTGTGGTTTCACCTCAAAGCAGCGGAACACTTGACGCAAGCCCCAGATGGTCACTATTTGGCGGGCCACAATCTGGCAAAGGGCATACCAGCCCGGCACATATAGAACCAGAACCTTGAGCGCACGCAACAGGACCGTCATGGCAGACCAACCCCGAGTATAGATAAAGGCATAGTATACCGCCAGGGCAGCGACAACAACGAGCGAGGCCATGGACCATCCGGGATGATTGTACAAGGTTAGAAGAGAACCGGGGCGAGCCTTGACACAGGTGTCGAATTCCTCGTCAGAGGCATCGATCACGTGACTCTGTCGCAAGCCAAAGAACAACTCAGCCGCTGCCGATGAGATCCACACGTACGCGCCGATGACGACGGGAAAGACGACATAGAGGTACACGACGTAGGCCCAGATGTCCTTCCAGCCAGAGAGCCGGATCACGTCATCGCCAACGAGGATAAAGCTGACGAGATCGACGACCAGTGCTGCTGCCAAAAAGATCAGGGCAAGCTGCAAGGGCGACAGAGCAAGCTGGTCGATGATCAAGGTGCCAAATGGATCGCCCAGATAGGCCTTAAAGTAGGGCGAGTGAGGCTGCTGAGGATCTTTCACCGCTTATCTCCTCTGCTTGCTGCTGAGAATGCCAAAGCATATCACTTCACCCAGTCACCTGCAACTGTCTCGGGCCAATGCTCCTCTGCTCACCTCCGACACCATCCCCTTTTCCGACAGGTTGCCACCAGGAGCATTCCTGAAGACGGCGGGCAGATAAACCTCAAAAGTGGGCGCCTTGCCAAACACCGCAATGCGGTTGTTGTCACTATCAGCGACGTACACCCTGCCATCCGCGCCTACCGCCAGCCCTTCTGGATAACTGAAACCATGCCACTTGGTGATAAAGGTCCCTTCTCCGCTGAACTTTTGGACGCGGCTGGTATAAAAGAGGACAATATAGTTCTTGTTGCTGTGGCTGGAGACGTACACGTCGCCGTCAGCGTCCACGGTCACGCCCCCAGGATAAGCAAACTGCGAGTTGCCATTGCCCCAACTGCCCCACTTGGCCACAAAGGCGCCGGCGCTGGTGAACTTTTGGATGCGATGGTTCCCGGTATCGGCCACAAAGACGCTATCGCTCCTATCATCCACAGCTACCTTGTAGGGTGAATTAAACTGCGCTTCGCCGTTCCCCTGGGCGCCCCATTGGGTGAGGAAAGTGCCATCGCCGGTGAACGTTTGGATGCGATGGTTCCCGGTATCCGCCACGTAGACGTTCCCACTCCTACCGTCCACGGCTACTCCCTTGGGTGAACGGAACTCCCCGTCAGCGCTACCTTCGCTGCCCCACTTGCCGATGAAAGCGCCGTCACTGGTGAGCTTTTGGATGCGATGGTTTCCGGCCTCCGCCACGTAGACGTTCCCGCCCGGGGCCACGGCTACCCCACTGGGCGAACGGAACTGCCCGTCGCCGCCGCCGGCAGTGCCCCACTTGGCCACAAAGACGCCATCTGCGGTGAATTTTTGGATGCGGTTGTTGCCGGTGTCGGCCACGAGGATGTTGCCCTCCGCATCCAGAGCCACATCCCAGGGAGCAACGAGCTGTCCATCCCCGGTGCCCGACCTGGTTCCCCACTTGGCGAGAAAATCCCCCTCGTTGGTGAATTTTTGGACACGGTGGTTCGAAGAGTCGGCCACATAGACGTTGCCACTATCATCCGCGGCGATGCCCCGAGGGAGTGAAAACTGACCGTCGCCGCTGCCCGAGGAGCCCCACTGGGTCAGCATGGCGCCAGCGCCGGTGTACTTGTCGATGCGGGCAGAGTAGCGCTGGACCACATAGACGTTGCCCGAGTTGTCTGTTGCTATGCCAGAAGGGCAACAGCCTCCCCACCGGGTGACAAAGACACCTGCACTGGTAAACTTTTGGATGCCGTTGTTGTCAGCCACGTAGACGTTGCCGCTCAGGTCCAGGGCGATGCCAGCAGGGTGATTGAACTGCCCATCGGCGTCTCCGTTGCCGCCCCACTTGGTGACAAAAGTGCCATCGCCAGTGAACTTTTGGACGCGGTGGTTGGAGGCATCGGTCACGTAGACGTTGCCGCTCAGGTCCAGGGCGATGCCGGCAGGGCGATTGAACTGCCCATCGGCGTCTCCGTAGCTGCCCCACTTGGTGACAAAAGTGCCGTCGCTGGTGAGCTTCTGGATGCGGTTGTTGGAGGTATCGGCCACATAGACGTGACCCATCCCATCTACAGCTACGCCTTCAGGGTGGCTGAACTGCCCATCGCCGTGGCCATACCCACCCCACACGGCAATGGGGTTGCCGCTGCTATCGAACGTGTGCACGCGGTGTCGATCCACCACGTAGATGGTACCACCGGGATCCGTTGCTACGTCAGCGGGCGTGTCGAACCAGCCGGCAGGCCTGGTGTGTCCGAACGCGAACAGGAAGACATAGGTCTCAGCGTCAGGCGCAGCGAGGGTGGAAGACTGGCTCACGGAGAGCACAAAGGCGAGCAAGCAGGATAACCCGATAACCACAACGGTCCGCTCGCGCCAAAACAGCTTTTCCATAAGAGTACCTCCTTCTGAGGGGTATCACCGTTGCAGTCGGGTGAGCGCTGCAGACAGAACGCCCACCGTCCCGCCCCGGATGAATCCGATGTCCAAGCCCAACGCCGCCGCGCCCAGGCCGGTCACTTCACAACAACAAAAAAACACCCAGTCTCCTTGACGGCAAATGGGTGTCATGGCGCTCCAGCGTGTGCCACCAAGGCGCTGTGCCTGCCTCGGTCAATGGTTGCGGCCTGGACATTAGGAATGGTTTTGTTTGCTTGTTCTAGAGTCATGATACCAGAAAAGCGCACACCGGTCAAGGGGATCTTTTTGAGATTCGGTCATAAATAGTCCTTGAGAATGGGTGTACAATAGAGGCATCTTGTTCTGAGGGGTATTGGTAGAAATGGAGTTGGAGGCAAAGCAGCAAGAACTGCCGCCAGAATATCTGGCGTCGTATGATGAACTGATAGGTGACCAGCGAACAGGGGTAACGTTTCGGGAAACAGTGAAAGGGATCATCGGAGCAGGCAGTCCAGTCTGTCAGCGGATCGCATCGAGTTCGGCGATTTTGTCGGAGGGGAAAGAGGGAGGGCAGCGGGTGAGTCGTTTGGCGACAGGGGAAAGCACAAAGCGTTGAGTGATCGATGCGACCACCCTGACGCGGGTATTGCGTGAACGAGGTCTGACGCACTTGTCTGAGGCCGACGCGGAAGAACTGTGGCTGATTGCCGATGGGTCAGAGTTGCGTAAGCCGTATGCGGGGGAAATGGCCGAGTTGATGAAAGTACGGGCGCTAGACGGCAAGTTGATCCCCGGCTACCGTACGCTGAACGTACAGGGCATCACCGCCTCACGGCGAGGGGTGCTGTATCATCGTCTGTTTTCGAGCAAGGAGAAAGGCTTTCTCAGCGAATCACTGGAAACGCAAAAGGCACTGCAAACCGTGAGTGGTGCCCTGGAAGCACTCAAGCAACGTATGACCGTCAGCTGGGTGATGGACAGTGGCTTTGACGATATCGCGGTGTGGCGCACG
>JAFGOG010000476.1 GCA_016926595.1 Anaerolineae bacterium | reverse complement strand
GATGCCGATCTCCCTTGTACGCTCGGTCACCGACACGAGCATGATGTTCATGATGCCGATGCCGCCCACCAACAAAGATATAAAGGCGATCGAGCCAAGAAAGATGGTCAGCACGCCCGTGATATCACCGAGGATAGCCACGACGTCTGTCTGCTTGATGATCGTAAAATCATCCTCGTCACGGAAGGTGATCTTGTGCCGCTGACGTAATACCTCGGCGACCCGCTCGGCTACCTGGTCCATCACCGATTTGTCGGCTACCTGGACGTACACCGTCGACAGGAGCGGCTCGCCCTTGCGGTTGCGCCAATAGGGGTAGAGCCGCGACTGGGCGGTGGTCAGCGGAACGTAGATGGTGCTGTCGGCTGTGTTGCCGAAGGAAGCTCCTCCCTTTTCAGCCATGACGCCGACCACACGAAAGGGCACGCGGTTGATCTTGATCGTCTGGCCGATGGGGTAGACGCCCTCTTCGAATAGCTTTTCGTAGGCCTGGCTGCCCAGCACCGCCACGCGCGAGCGGGCGTTGACATCGGCGTCGGTGACAAAATCGCCGTCGGCCACAGTCAGGCTGCGCAAGCTCAGATAGTCAGGCGTCACGCCGGCAATCTCGGTGCGGATGTCACGCTTGCCAGCCACGATATTGGCCCGGGCAGACAGCTCAGGCGCCACGCCGACGGTATCTGGAACCTGGAATGGATCGGCGATGGCCTGATAGTCGCCAAAGGTCATCTCTGGGCTTTTGGTCGTGCTGCCTTCGAGCGTGCCGGGAAAGACAAAGAGCAGGTTCGAGCCCAGGCTCTGGAACGACTGCTGGACAAATTGCTCAACCCCCTTGCCAGCCGACATCAGGGTGATAACCGCTCCCACGCCGATGATAATGCCGAGCATGGTCAAGATAGCGCGCAGCTTGTTGGACAACAGTGCCCGGAGTGCGATTTGGAAGCTCTCAGCGACATTCATTTCAGATGACCACCTCATCGCTTTCCACCAGCCCGTCACGGATGCGAACAATGCGGCGGGTCTGTTGGGCAATCCCCGGATCGTGCGTCACAAACACGACGGTGATGCCCCGTTCCTCGTTCAGCTGGCGAAAAATCGACAGGATCTCCTTGCCCGACCGGGTATCTAGGTTGCCGGTTGGCTCGTCGGCCAGGATGATAGCCGGCTGGGTGACTAGGGCGCGAGCGATGGCAACCCTCTGCTGCTGGCCGCCCGACAGCTCGTTAGGGCGGTGGCTCAGCCTATCGCCCAAGCCCACCGCTTCCAGGGCGGCCTTGGCCCGCTCGCGGCGCTCCCGCGCGCCGAGACCGGCATAGATCAACGGTAGGGTAACCTGCTGGAAGGCGGCATTTCGGGGCAGTAAGTTGAAGGTCTGAAAGACAAAGCCGATCTTACGGTTGCGGATCTCGGCCAGCTTGTTGTCGTTGAGCCTGCCGACCTCGATGCTGTCCAGCCAGTAGCGACCAGAGGTCGGCTGATCCAGGCAGCCGATGATGTTCATCAGTGTGGACTTGCCCGAGCCGGAAGGCCCCATGATGGCAACAAACTCGCCCTTGACGACGTGCAGCGACACGCCACACAGGGCGTGCACTTGTATGTCGCCCATCTGGTAGACTTTGGTCACGTTCTCGATTTTGATCAGACTGCCGTTTGTATTCTGGCCCTTCATGTCAATATTGGCAAGAGCGGTCGAAATATCTCCGCTGCGGTCGGACCGATCTTCCCGCAGCGCAATGGAGTAAGCCGGCCATCAATCTTATGGCTGCATGAAGGTCTGCTGCAACTGCTCGCGGGTGGATTCTTTGATCAAGACGATCAGATCCCCTTCCTCCAGCCCGGCAAGCACCTCGCTCGCGAGCTCGTCACGCAAGCCGATCTGGATCTCGATAGACTGAGCCTGGTCGCCGATCAGCCGATCGACGAACGTCTTGCCCGTCAGCCGGTCGACGCGTATAAAGCGGTTGGGTGCGAGCAGGACGCTGTCCCGTCGCTCGGTAACAATATCGGCGTTAGCCGTCATGCCAGCCCGCAGAACCGCAGTCGTTGGGTCAAGGCTGATGGTTGCCTTGTAGGTCACAACGCCTGAATCGACCTGGGCGGTTTGGGCAACCTGCTCTATCCGGCCGGTCAGTGTCTCACCGGGCAGCGCATCGAGAGTGATCGTCACCGGCTGTCCTTCGGCGATACGGCCAACGTCGATCTCATCGATCATGGCGTCGACGTGGTAGGGAGATAGGTCAGTCAAGACAAAAGCCGGCTGCATGCCGCTCAATTCACCCTGCTTGACGCCCACCACCGTGATCGTGCCATCATGAGGTGCGGTGAGGGTAGCACTCGCAAGCAGATCGCGCGCCTGCTCCAGGCGTAGCTGGGCCTGCTGGACCTGGAGCTGGGCGATCATCAGGTCCTCGGCCGTTGCTCCCTCTTGCAAGCGAGCCAGGGTCGCCTCGGCCTGGGCGACGGCTGACTTGGCAGCGGCCAACTCGGCTCTGGACGGTTTGCGTTGGGTGAGGTTGAAGCTGGCTTGGGCGGCATTGTAACTGATGGTTGCCTGCTGGAGCTGGAGGGCCTGGGGCAGCATTGCCACGTCGGGCCGGTCGGCTACTTCATTATAGGCAGCCTGGGCCTGATCCAGGGCAACCTTGGCCTGGTCCAGGTTGGTCCGGGCCACCTGGATCTCTTCCTTTGTCGGGCCGGCCAGCAGCTTCTGATAGGCGGCCTGGGCGCTTTCAAACGCTGCCTGAGCCGCGGCCAGGTCGTACTCGGAGGGCGGGCGCTGGGCGCGCAGCAGTTGGGCCTGCGTCAACGCTAGCGCAAGCTCAGCCTCGGCAACCGATGCTTCCAAGTCCATCGTTTCAAGTCTGGCGAGGGGCTGCCCGGCATGCACCACCTGGCCTTCGGTAACCCACACTTCGGCCACGCGGCCAGTGCCTCGGAAGCTCAGGGTGGTCTGTTTTTCGGGCAGGATCGTTCCAGTGGTGTTTACCAGCGCTGCCAGCGTTCCGCGTTGGAGCCGATACTCCTCACGCTGCTGTTGCGGCTGTTCGGCCTTGGCGACGAAATTTGTCCATGCCCACAGGCCAGCGATCGCCACTACTGCAAGCACGGCCAGGATGATCAAAACCCTCTTCATACCGATACCTCCTGCGCAGACTATACCATAGACCAGGTTTCCTGTAAACTTGACATGGGTAGCAGCGGGCAATACACGAAAAACCTTCATCTGCTTGTCGCCCGCCTCGTGCTTGGGCCTGTTCGCCAGAATCGCAACAGGCAAACAGCGGCCTGAGTTGACGTGTTATCAGTTATGCTTACATCGTCCATGCGAGCAAGCAGACGACACAAAGTGCCTCCCGCTGAGGCATTCCCACGAGAAACACACCTGAAAGGGCCACTGCGGATTCCTTGCGTGCGGCATAATCAACCGGAAAGAGCGTTGACACGCTCTTTGGCACATGCTATAATGACGTTGTAAGCCTGGCCGATGCGGCACTGCCTCGGCGGCACTTGCATTCTGGCAGGGATTTCTCTGACGCTCAATCTTCCTTGGGTCTTGATCCTTCTACTGCCATCCATCGTTGCGTGCCACTACATTCTCATAGTGCCAGAGGAACGTTATCTCACCAAGTTCGGCGAGCAGTACCGTGTGTACACTGCAACAGTACGTCGGTGGATTGGTCGCAAGCAGATACAGCGCTAAGGTTGCGGCCAAGTTGGGTCAGGAGAGCTTGACATTATACAAAAGCCATAGACAGACTGTGTCAGCAGGCCGGACGGCGCTGCTCTACCGGCCATTGGGCGCAGCCGGGATGGTCTGCCTTTGATCCTGAAACTCGCGCTCATAGCTCAACAGGGTCTTGCTGGTGATCCGGTAGTTGG